>JALGVR010000059.1 GCA_025774605.1 bacterium
CAGATTATGGATGGTCCACAGAACTTAAGGGAGACCTGCCAGCAGGTGATCCCGTAATTTATATTGATATCTCAAGCTATTTAAGAAGGGCAATCTTCCTGATCGAGACGCGGGATTCGTCGCTCAACCTGACCAGATATGTTCCCGACGACCAGCCTGAACCGTCGACCGAAACAGTGTGCGCGCCGCTCGACATGTAGCCATCCGCAAGAACAGCAACCTGACGCCCGGTAAGGTCATGAACCGTCAACGCCACACTGGTCGCCCTGTCGAGCGTGAAGCTGACAGCGCCCGCCGCGTTGAACGGATTCGGATAAACCGATGTCAAGCCGTATTCGAGCGGAACATCGGCTTCAGAAGATACGCCGTGATCCGCCTCTGTGACGTTCATCACGATGTCGATCCACAGGGGACCTTCAACCGGAGTATTGTGGCTGATCTGCATGTAAGCCCGGTAAGTCTCGTTCGCTTCCAAATCACCGGTCGAGAACTCCATGCTGATGTCCATATCCTCGTCGGGTGCGAGATAGCCTTCCAACGGTTCGACGTTCAGCCAGTAGAAGTCGCTCGATGCCTCGTAAACGCGCAGCCAGTCCTCAGCCGCCTGCATCTGAACGAGAAACGCCCAGGTGAAATCATATATCTCGTTGCAGAAACTGCAGCCGCCTGAACGTTCGCCTTCAAGCGCGGGTAGATCCGCGACGGTTATTGCATCGCCGTCCTCGGGATTGACCTTTATCAGACGTATAAATGAGTTTCCGTCGTCATCGCGCAGGTTATTAATCGTGTAAAGCTTGTATCCGTCCGGATCGTCCTCGAACCAGGCAATACCCGACATCCTGAAGCGACGATCGTTATTCACGCTTGAAACACGATTCCCCTCACGGTCAATGCCATAGATATCGGTCGCCACCGATGAGACCCAGAACAGCTCATCCTCGGCATCCCAGGTTATACAATAACAGGGATTGAGTCCCGTCGGGATGCGAACGCCTGTAACCTGACCGCTCTCAGGGTCGATCTGGGCGATGTAGGTTGAGTCCACACCGTAGAGATACTCGCCGTCGGTGGTGATGTTCCGCCAGCCGTAATTGCTGTAGGACTGCTGTACCCAACTCTCAACCAGCTCACCGTCCAGGGTAACCTTGTAAAGCATGTTCGGCTCCCGGCTCGTCTGACCACCGACAAACCAGAGATAACCCTGGAAATAAAGGACATCCTGGAGACGCGGGTCTCCGGTTATCTCCCCGGCATCCATCTCGGCCATCTGCTCCCAGAGATCTCCTTCGGCACGCGCACCGCGCACACTGGAACTGAACTCAAGCGGACCGTCGCCCTCGTTGCGAACGGCGACGTTGAAGTCCGTGTCATGGCCTTCTTCGAGATCCACTACTACTTCGGTTGGATCGATCGCCATCTCCGGGTGCAGCATCCTGATCTCAACATCAAGCTCCATCTCACCATCGAACGTGAAGTCGGCTTCCATTATGGGCGTGTAACCCCATCGGCTCACATTGACCGTGAAGGATTCCACCGGTACGCCCTCGATTCTGAACGAACCGTTCTCGTCCGTCACCGCCGTCGTGGCACATTCGTTGATGAAGATTTCAGCGCCGTCGACAGGTTCATCGGTCATGTTGTTGACCACCCGTCCGGTGAACGTCCCGCCGTATCCTGTCAGCTCGGTAAGAACATCATTGAGAAAATCAGCGCGGTCGTGGTCGCGCGAATTGTCCATGCCTATAAAGCATACGGACTGGGTGTAGGTGCGATATTCACCGTAATAGAGCACCCCGCGCACGCGGTTGTCGTTGCCGGTCTGATCGTAGAAGATAGCTTCAGACTCTTCCATGGCTGAAATTCTGTCCGGAATGTTGGTAGTATAGGTGCCTCCCGGGAAGCCGAAGCTCCGTTCGCCGAACCGGCAATCCTCATCGGAGTCCAGCCGGGAGACTTCACCGTTCACACCATCGTGTTCGAAGTTGGCGTGAAAGTAATCCCACAGGTCGTACGCACGATGGTCACGTGCGAAATCATTGCCCTCGATATAAACCGCACCGCCATGTTCGAGGTAATCCACAAGTATATTGCGCTCTCGCGAGTCGATCCGACTCGCCGGTGTGCCGCCGCCTCAACCCGGGCAGTAGAAGCTGAGCGAGGTCATAACCACGTCATAATCGCTCAGATCGTTGGGCATGTTTCTGTTGAGGGTGTAATCCAGGTCCAACTCGTTCAAGGCGCGAACCAACGATTGTGTAGATGTCAGCCGCGTGTTGTAGACCGGATCCTGCACACCAAGGTTGTTGTCATGCTGCCAGAAGAATATCTCGAAAGCCTGCGCTCCACCCGCCAGAAGCACAACCAGCAGAAATACCAATCCGACACCAGACGGTTTCCTTTTCATGTCGTCCTCCCAAATGTTTATGTTTTGCAAATGATATTTCATGACTCAAGCCGAACCTATCTACAAACCCTTATTTTACCCGGATTTTCCGATGTGATCTCACCCACGACAGCCGCTTCAAGTCCTCGGTCGCGCAGCTCCGCAACAAGCTCGGACGACCTGTCCCCGGATACGGCAATCAACAAGCCGCCGGATGTTTCCGACGCGTATAACAATGTCGAGAATTCGGGAGCGACATCATCGTCGAAGATCACGCCATTCTCGAACGAATTCTTGTTCATATTGACACCGGCATCGATGACGCCGTCGCGGATCAGATCCAGAACCTTGGGGAAGACCGGCAGGTTACCGACCCGAACGTTGATTCCCACCTTTCCGGCATCAGCCATCTCCCAGCAGTGCCCGATGAACCCGAAGCCGGTCACATCGGTGCAGGCGTCCGCTCCGTACTTCAGCATCAGTTCGGAAGCGTCGCGATTTGATGTGGTCATCGATTCAGTGACCGATCTGTAGAGCTCTTCCGGAATAACACCACGAGTCATCATCGCCTGAATCACCGTGCCGGTTCCCAGCGGTTTGGTCAATATGATCACGTCGCCGGGTCTGCCTCCGCTGTTCGTGACTATCCGGTCCGGCGAGATTTCACCCGTCAACGCCAGCCCGAACCTGATCTCGGCGTCCTGGAACGTGTGACCGCCCAACATCACAGCACCGGCTTTAACCACCTCATCCTGGGCGCCGTGAAGGATTTCACCCATGACCTTGATATCCAGATCGGCAGGAAAACCGATCACGTTCATGGCCGTCAACGGCGTACCGCCCATGGCGTAAATATCCGACAGGGAGTTCACGGCGGCGATTCGGCCGTAGGTATAGGGGTCATCAACCACCGGTGCGAGCAGATCCACGGTGTTCACCAGGGCGCGATCGGGCGCAATCCTGATTACACCCGCATCGTCGGCGGTGTTCGTTCCTACCAGGATTCGATCATCGTTTATTGGGGGAAGATCCGACAGCGCGGACGCCAACTGCGCCCTACTTACCTTGGAAGCTCAACCAGGGCAGGTTACAGTGGCAAGAAGCCCCTCTTTTCGACTGAACTGCTCCGCAGCCTCAGCGCTGAAGAAAATGTGGCATTCGCAGTGACCGTTCTGAGCAATCTCATCTTTAAAAGTCTTACACGGGCATAGCGGATCAATCTTTATGTCGAGTGGATAGTGTCTCTTACAGGGGCAGTAGTACTTCCCGTACTTGACCTTGTTCTCAGTCAGTGAACGGGAGATACGGTCAAGGGCTTTCTCGTCCGGATTAAGCAGATAGCCGAACCGATCGGCAACTTTCCTAAGATATTGAAGTGTATCCCTTTGCTGTTTATCCATTGCTGGTGATTCCCGGTCAGGTATTCAGTTTAACGACCACAGATCAGACGCAGATTACGACCGATCAATCAAGGTTGCGGGTCGATTTAATAACATCAGACCTTCAATATAATGCTGTTTCTCGGGAAAATCAATAGTCAACTCAAAATATGCTGACCTGCTATTTCCATAGTTGTTCAGCCCTTATCGCGCAAACGCCGCACATCGCCATCCCTGTAAGTCAATCCGGTATCATCGAAGTACATGAGTATCGGTGTGGTAAACTTCCGGGACGATCCGATCAACTCGCGAAACTCAAAAAAGCGCATCTCATCGTGATCCCGGAAAAAGCCGTTTAATACTTCTTCTGCTTTGGCAATAGCGTCCCTGTGGAAAAAGAACGCCTTGCCGTCGGGCCCGTGCAGTCTGACCAGATCGCCCAATTCGAACAGTCCCGTCGTTATCGGCTCGATTTCGGATGCCTGCATTCCCGTCTCTTCAGCAAGCTCCGACAGCTCGGGCGGATTAAACAGCCGTTCCTGATAGAGGGCGATGATCTTCTCCTTCAACTCAACCTGACGCGGGGTAAAGGTAACCACGTGTCCGCTCTTCCACACCAGTTCGCCCTCCACCTTGACCTCGCCGGAATCCGACAGGTCGAGCAGCAGTTTCTCGAACAGAACCTGTGCCGCATTCGGCATCAGCCTGGATCTGAGGTCGGATCTGCGGACACCCTTGATATGCTTCTGTTCCCGATGGAATTCATCCAGAAATGCGGTCACCTTTTCGCGCAATCCGTTATACAGCTCTTCGTTCACAACCTGCCATTTCGGCTTGGGATTCAAAACCCGGATCTCGTTGTCCCGCCCCAGTGCGCCGATAATGTCGATTACTTCGCCGACGGGAAACGCCAGCTCCTTGGCCAGCGCGGCGGCGTCAACGGTTTTATCGCCTGCGCTCATTATGAACTGCTTGACGATTTCGGCCGGTTCGGCGCTTTCGAGTCGCTTGAGCCTCTTCAGCTCACCATTGTCGGCATACTTAATCTTCGCCGGGTGAATTTCCAGAATGGATCCGCCTCCCATGGCGCGCCCATCCGAAAAGCCGCGCACGACGAACCTGTCTCCGATGTCAGCCATCGCCTGGTCTTCAAGGCGGAATTGAACCAGACCGGATCCTCCGGGTTCTATCGGCTTTCGCTCCAGCATGATTACGCGACCGATATGTTCAGAGCTGCCGAGGTGCAGGCGCAGCCGGGTTCTCGTCTCAAGCGGCCTGGCGGCGGAACTCAACAGGTTCAGCCGCGCGTTCAACATGTAGGTCGGGCGGTAGTGATCCGGCGTCGCCATAAGATCACCGCGTCCGACATCCTCCTTTTTAACGCCGGGCAGGTTAACCGCAACCCTCTCGCCGATCTTACCGACGGCGATGTCTTTCTTGTGTGTCTGGATCCGCTTAACCCTGGCGCTTATTCCCGATGGTAGAATCTCGACCCGATCACCCGGCTTTATGGCGCCCGACAACACGGTGCCGGCAACGATCGTCCCCGATCCCTTGATGGTAAAGGCGCGGTCGAGCCACATCCGGAACAGCCCGCGTCCGGAGCGCGGCTTTGCCGAAGAGATGAGTTCGTCGAGCGCCGCCTTGAACTCCTCCATGCCGACGCCGGTCCGATTCGACAACGGCAGGATCGGCGCCCCCTCGAGGAACGTGCCTTTCGTCAGGTTTCTGATGTCGGCAATCACCAACTCCCGCCAGTCCCCGTCGGTGAGATCGATCTTGGTCAACGCAATGATTCCCTGTTCGATTCCGAGGAGTTGCAGGATTTCAAAGTGTTCGTGCGTTTGCGGCATTATCCCGTCGTCGGCGGCGATGACCAGTATCGCCCCGTCCACGCTGGAAACCCCGGCGAGCATGGTTTTCAGGAACTTCTCATGACCCGGCACATCGATAATCGTGACATCGTCGCCATAAAAGACGAAGCCGAGTTCAATGGTCATCTCCCGCTCCTGCTCTTCGCGCAGGACGTCGGGATCGTAGCCGGTCAGGTTTCTCATCAATGAAGATTTGCCGTGATCAATGTGTCCGGCGGTGCAGATGACAGTATGGCGGTGGGACATCGTTTTCCCTGGGTTTTTTACACTTTTGCACTCTCACACTTAATATCATAATACCACATTCACAACCTGTTGTCAATAGTTGACTGCCCCGTTGAGGAAGGCTATATTTAGACAGTGGGATCGTTTCCGCAAATCAGGGGAGTAATCATGAAGGATAAACGGAATACCGTTTTGGCAAAGCAACTGCTGGACTATTCCATCGGGCTCAAGTCCGGCGAAACGCTGTACCTGGAGATCAAGGGCAGGGATACGCTCGAGCTCGGCAAGGAGATCATCAGGATCGCCACGGAAAGGGGAGCGACGACATTCTGGTACTACAACGACGAATCGCTCCTCCGCCAGTTTCTCAAGGGTGCGAACGACGGACAATTCAAGAGGCAGGCAGAGCTGCACATGGAACTTATGACACGCAGCGACGCCTATATCGGTCTGCGCGGATCTGACAACACGTATGACCTCGCCGACATCGACGTCAAACAGATCGAAAAGATGAACGCGCTCTTCTACAAGCCGGTTCATCTGGAGCGACGGGTCAAACATACGAAATGGGTCGTGCTGCGTTATCCCAACAACGCCATGGCGCAGCTTGCCGAAACCTCGCAGGAGGCGTTCGAGGAATTCTACTACGAGGTCTGCTGTGCGGATTATGCCAGGATGTCCACAGCGCAGGACGGCTTGAAGGCGTTGATGGACGCAACCGACCAGGTTCATATCACGGCGCCGGGGACGGACCTGACATTCTCGATCAAGGATATTCCATCGCGGAAATGCGACGGCGAACGCAACATCCCGGACGGCGAGGTCTACACCGCGCCGGTGCGTGACTCAATCAACGGTACGATCAGGTATAACACACCTTCGCTGTATCAGGGAACATTGTTCAACGGGATTTCCTTCACCTTCGAAAACGGCAGGATCGTCAAAGCCACCGCGGATGCGAACGTGGAAAAGCTGAACAAGATACTTGACACCGACGAGGGCGCACGCTATGTCGGCGAGTTTGCGATCGGATTAAATCCGTTCATCCTGCATCCGATGAAGGACACGCTGTTCGACGAGAAGATCGCCGGTTCGTTCCACCTGACGCCCGGACAGTGTTACGAGGAGGCGCCCAACGGCAACCAGTCGGCGATTCACTGGGATCTCGTACAGATCCAGCGACCGGAATACGGCGGCGGTGAAATATGGTTCGACGGCAGACTGATCCGCAAGGACGGGGTGTTTACCGACGAAAAGCTGGAAAAGGCTTTCTCAAAGGAAAACCTGCGGAGTGGTGAGTTGTAGTGACGGCCGGCAACAAGCAGACTTAAAACACGGTATCTTGACTGTTACTGATTTCGTGTGAAATTTTTCTCCGTCATTCCTGCGCGGCAGTGTGTCCGAGAATGATGTGATTGCCCTTAAACTCATCATTCCATCGGAAGATGGAATCCAGTAAATCCCGCAATATCAGGAAGTTCTCTGGATTCCAACTTGCGTTGGAATGATGAATCCTGTGACGATTTTTCTCGGGTATACTGTTGTGCGGGGACGTGAAAAATTATCTGTCCTCAGTCCATTCGCTCCTGAGTATCGAAAACATCTTCAGATCGCGATAGGCGCCCTTGGCGTACATATATTCCCGCAACACGCCTTCAAATTTCATCCCGACCTTCTCGAGAACCCGTTCAGAAGCCAGATTCCCCACTTGGCAGGTTGCCTGGATACGATTCAATTTCATCTTCCGGAAGCCGAATGAAATAACGGCGTTAACCGCCTCGGGCATCAACCCCTGTCCCCAGTATCTCCTCGAGAGCGCGTAGCCGATCTCCGCCCGGGCATGCCTGCCGAGATTGCCCAACGGAACCCATGAAATATACCCGCAGGTTCCGATGAGCCTGCGGTCATTCCTGTGTTCCACGCCCCAACTGGAAACCAGGCCTCTTCGGTAGCGATCCAGTACGGTCTTGATGTAATCCCGCGTGTCGCGGATCTCCTGATGCGCCACCCAGACCAGGTGCTTCGTCAACTCCGGGTCAGAGGCATACTCGAACATATCCTCCGCATCCTCGAGACGCAGCTTCCGCAATCGGAGTCTTTCAGTCTCCAGTGCCGGCAGTTCAGCAAATATCTCCTCCATCTTCAAGCTGACATTACTTGACGAACATCGGATTCTGACTCAGCGGCAACGGCTCACGGGTCAGGGCGGGTTTCAACTCCATCTCTTCAACGAGGAGCGCCGGCGTTACGATTACCGCCGGATAGGAAAACCCCTGGAACGGCGTGGTCTGCGTGATATTGTAGACCTGTTCCTCCCTGCCCGTGCAGACGATATCGCGCAGGCAGCGGATGGTAACCTCGTCGAATTGCATCCCTCGCACCGGCTCGATCCGTCCGTCCTCTTCATAGACCTTGTACATGATCATCGGCGGTGTCAGGATTGGAACCTCATTCAGGTCGGGCTCCCTCCACATGTAATCGCGGGAGATGCCCGGGTCCTCGAGTTGCCTGACCAGCAATCCGTACTCATTCCCGAAATCCCGGCTCAGCTTTCGCAACCTTCCGATCAGTTTACGGTTTGACAACGGCTTATCCGGCTTGACAAACAAGTTGGTGATCATTGGAACCGTCCACTGGTTCCGCAGCCTTTTCGCATGTCCGTTCGAGCCGCGGAGCTTCTTGGTCGGCCGCCGCCCCAGGGGCAGATCGACCAGGCGACCATCCTTGACAAGCGTAATATCCCGACACTTCACACCCTCGTCGTCGACGATTCGATAGCCCGCCAGCATCCGCCCGTGCAGGCTCTTGCGACCCGGTTCATCGGTGATCGAGATGAAATCGGGAAAGACGCGACGGTTGATCCGGTTCACCAGCTTCCCCACCGGCAGGAAACGCGCCATCCATTCGTCAACCGTGATCATCTTTCTCTCAAAGGCAAGCTGATTGACGAAGAGTTGCGAGATCAACTGCGCCGAAGCAAAATCAGTAAACAGCACCGGGCCGGCGTACTCATCGAGGGCCTCGGCGCCGGCGACCGCTTCCAGATCACCCGCCATCCTGCGGATGTCATCATCGAGATCATCGTCCAGCAGGGGATTCTGGTCACCGCGCGAAACATACGACAGGAAGGATATCAACCTCTGTCCATCCTCAGCCTGTGCGGTGGCGGATATCTCGAGGAGGTGAAACCGTGTGCCGACCAGGTGCCTGCCGCCCTCGGAATTCAAGTAACGCCGGTTCACGCCGTAAGCCTGATATTCGACCCGCCAGTCCTCCAGCGCAGTAAAAGCGTCGAGTACTTTCGCCGCGTTAACGACGCCGGCTTCCCAACTTCCGAGGTCAACCTTCAGATCGATCGGCTCTTCGAGGTATTCAAAGGATTCCGCATCGGCAAAGTCCGGCACCTCCGCCATCGAAGGGTGTGTCTGCAGGTAGGCGGTTTTACGCGCCAGGTTCTCGGCGGCGCGCTTGTAAGCCTTATCGGTATACAGCCAGAGTTGATGGCGCAGACTGTTGTAGTCGTCCTCCTCGACCAGATCCTTCCTCATGTTGCTCAGGTCACGCCAGGAGCCGATATAGTTGGAGTTATCCAGCGACGGCTCCCCGACGCGCATCTCTATCGAAAGATAGCGGTTATTAATCCTGTCCGTCGCGACCAGCGCGCCGTAACGGGCTTTCAACGCCACCATATCGTTGTCCTGCACGGTGTAGCTCATGAAGTAGGGCGGCTGCATATCCTCAATCACCAGCCGATCCATGGAGCGATCCATTTCGTCCTGCATGGCTTTGAAAACCGTATCTCCAGCCGGCGCGCACAGCGCCATGGAAACAGCTGTCAGAAGAGCGAGGCTGGCGGTGAAAAATCGGCTTGGCATGTTCACTCCGAATTGTTTTGGTTCATCTGATCCTGACCGGGCGGTGGCAATATCGGCGTCTTTTCCTGTCCCTTCTGCCTCTTTTCCACCTCGATTTCCGAGACCAGAATGCTGGGCGACACGGCTGAAACGGGCACCATCCCCGATTCTGCTCCACAAGTGCCGTTGAATACATCAGCGTCGTCGGCGGTTTTCATGATCTTGCTGAAACTGGTCAGCGGCGTGCCGACGATATCCACCCCCCTGACAACCTCGTCGGGACGGCCGTCGGTGTAAACCCTGTAAACCAGCAACGGCTTGACCTTGAATGCCTGCGGCCCCCGCCGCTGCATCATGGTGAAACCGCCGGAGATATCGTCGAATATCAGCCCGTACGGTTTCTCCTGGCGCCTGCACTCCGCGATCAATTCATTGCGCAGCTCGTCGAAGGTTGTCTTGACCTCGGATTGCACGATCAGGTTCCCCTGTCGTGAAACCGGGGCTCGACCATATTCGCGGCGCCCGTGACCATTGCTGACAGGGAAGTTTTCAATCGGTGAACGCGACATCAGGAAGTTCTTCAGAATACCCCTGTCAACCACGGTAACCCGCTGCGCCGGAACGCCCTCATCGTCGAACCTGTAGAAGCCGCGCAGGTCGATCCCGTTGAACTGCGCCAGCGTGGGATCGTCGTAAATGCTGATGTATTCAGGGAGTATCTGCTCGTTGACCTTCTTGGTGAACGTCTGCCCCTCCTGCGACTTCTTCTGCCTGTGCCCCTCGATGCGATGTCCGAATATCTCGTGGAAGAACACGCCGCTGGCGCGGTTGCGCAGTATCGCCGGTCCGCTGTAGGGTTGAACGACCGGCGCATTGATAAGCGCTTCAAGCTCACTCACCAGCCTTTTCGCATCCGCCGTTATCCTCTCTTCACCGGGCAGGTTTCCAACCGACGCGGCGCAGTACATCTCGTCACGATCCAGGTTCATGCCGTCTTCCGCCATCCCGTTGATCTCCATGCGGAAGACCAGGTAATGATTGCCGTACTGAAGCCGGGAACCCTCGCTGTTGACCATGTAATGCACCACATCCTTCACGGAGAGCGTAAGTTTGGATGACTGGACGAAGGGGAAACCGGAGAAGTAAGTCCCCACCCGCTTCATGAGGCGGCGCCAGTGAGCGGTGTCTATCCTGGTCGATGCGAAGGGCTCAGTATACTGGTGGGGCGCGCTGGCGGAAAAATCGTCCGACAGATCCTCCTCTTCGACCTTGACCTGCCGGTTCGCCAGCACCTTGGCATATCTCTCCCGAGCCTTGCTGAACTGATATTCAGTCTCATTCCACAGCACGGCCCGCAGCGCGTCGGGATCGTCTTTGACCGGCGCTTCCACGATCCTTCTGAAGGTGTAATTATCGCGCCAACTACCGCCGCGGATCTCGTGGGTGTTGTCAAGGCTCATATCCCCGACGCGGACATCGACGTCTATGTATCGCTTGTGCGATGAGCTGGGCGCCTGGAATCCTCCGTCGGCGACCCCCGCGCGATATTTATGTTCCCCGGTGATGGAGTATTGCAGGTAGTAAAGCGGGATTTCCGCGGCGTCAGCCAGATTGTCCATGGAACGATCCAGCTCCTCCTGCATCACGTCCAGAACGCTCCTGTCCTCAGCCAAAACGGACAGCGGAACGGTTACAAGTAATGCCAAGCCTGCAATAACCTGAAGAAGCGGTTTCATTGTCTGATTTCCTTATAGGTTGTATCGGGAGGTGGAAATTCCCCTCCGCACCATTATTGTCCGCACTTAAGCGGTTTTCATTTTTTAAGTGCAACTTAACATTTTAGAAAGTAGTAATCCACTGACGATTTAACGCACAATGTCATTCTGAACGAAGTGAAGAATCCGCTGTTTGTCCATTGAGATGCTTCACTGCGTTCAGCATGACAGAATATTGGCTTACGCGTTCGGCATGACAAACGGCGGTTTCTGTGATGTCAGCATCTCAACAGCGGATCCCATGCCATATCGTTAACCGATCAAGCCCTCACGCTTTACAACATAATCATTAATCGTCAGTGTTACAAGCGTTATGGGTTCTCCATCCGGTTTTTCATTTTTTCGTCTGCCAGGCAGTGATTCATTCCCGCACTCCCGAATAAAACAAGACGGGACACCCATACCTGGGCGTCCCGCCTGTCGAAATTCACGGTCCCGTTGCAAGAGGGTTCTATGATCTTTACCACGGGACCGTCCTTTTGGTCAAACAGAGTCATATCCGACAACTGACTATCCGTCAATCAGTTATCGTTGAAAATATCCTTCCAAGTGGAATAAAAAAAGTTATACTTCAGACAACGTTGCTAAAAAGTTAAATCTCTTCCATACAGTTTATTTTGCATATAAAACCGCCGAAGAAACCAGCTTCCGAAAGGTCAACTGTAATCTTCCACAGTAATTGCCGGGTTCGGAGAGTCGGTTACCGACGTTCTTTAGCGTTCTTCGAAAAGTCGCCTTATAATATGTTCCGACATAAGATCCGCCAACTGTTCCAGGCGGTTGTGACTTTCAGGCTTCGATTCAGTCTCTGCCGGTTTTTGATCCTCATTGACACTTTCAAGTCTCTTCCTCACGCCACGCAATGTGAGGCCATGCTCCTCCACCAACTCTTTGATTTTCTCTATTTTTTCAACCGCGTCAGGAGTGAACCGTCTCTGATTACCTCTTGTTCGGACACTGTTGAGAAAATCATGGAACTCGCGTTCCCAGTGCCGAAGTGTTGATTTTCCGACACCTGTCAGAGCAGTGACCTGTCCTATAGAAAACAACCGCCCCGACTGATTCTCTATGATTTGATCCATTCGATCATCCGCGCTTCCTTGGTTTCGACCATTAGACTCCTATCCCGAACTCTCATAAGAGACAGGTCGATCTGCACTTCCTCTTAACTTATCGGCAGATTAAGCCACTATCTTTAGTTGACAATTTTGAATACCGTACGATGTTGCATGATGCTGAATCAGGTTTTATCTTTAGTATGGGTCAATTAAACCGCAAAACATAAATCGACCAAAGGGGATCGATTTGACGATCATCGAAAAAATCTTCGCCCTGCATTCGGATGCCGGCGCCGTCAAACCCGGCGATGTCATCTGGCTGGACGTCGACTACAGATCAGCGCGTGACTTCGGCGGGCCGAATGTGGTCAAACACCTCGAGGAGCATTTCCCCGATGCGCCGCTCGCGGATGCAGAACACACATTCTTCACTTTCGA
Organism: bacterium; assembly: GCA_025774605.1. GTDB lineage: Bacteria > Electryoneota > AABM5-125-24 > Hatepunaeales > Hatepunaeaceae > JALGVR01. The sequence continues at coordinate 12,987 of JALGVR010000059.1, forward strand.
CACAAACGCCCCCGCCAACACTACCGGCTATGCCGACAACCAGCAGCGCTGCCGGATGTTCGCCCGCAGGTGGGACGCCCGACTCTTCGACGTGAATTCCGGGATCGGCACCCATGTCGCCATGGAGAAAGGCCTGGTGTCACCGGGAGATACAGCCGTCGGAACCGACAGTCATTTTAACATCCTGGCGGCGGTCGGCGCCTTCGGTCAGGGCATGGGCGACGTCGATATAGCCTTTGTATTCAAGTCCGGTCGAACCTGGTTCGAAACACCGCCGACCGTTCGAATCCTGTTGGAGGGGAAACCGCCAGCCTCTGTCGGCGCCAAGGATATCGCCCTCTTCCTGCTGAAGGAATTGGGAACGACCAAGGTCCTGGGGCGCGCGGTCGAAATCCATGGCCAAGCGGTTGAAAGACTTGACATGGCAGGACGGATAACCCTCTGCTCCCTGGCGACAGAAGCCGGTGCAATCGCCTTTTTCCTGCCTCCAAGTCCGGTAGTTGACGACTTTTTTCAAGCTCGTTTTGATCGTGATGTCGAACAACCGGCGGCGACCTCCGATGCCGACTACGAAAATGTATACAAGTTTGACATTTCCAATCTTGTACCACTCGTCTCGCCGCCCCCGGATCCGAACGGCGCCGCGCCCGCTTCAGACCTGACCGACGTGAAGGTCGACAGCGTGTTCGTCGGTTCGTGCACCAACGGCAGATGGGAGGACTTCCGCGCCGTCGCCGACGTACTGACCGGCAGGAAGGTAAAGGAAGGCGTTATGCTGCGCATGGTTCCCGCCACGCGCGAAGTGTACGAAAGGATTCTTCAGGATGGAACGATGTCCGATCTGGTTGGAGCAGGCGCGATCGTGACCCACCCGGGTTGCGGCGGCTGCGCCTCGGGGCAGATCGGAATGACGGGGGAAGGGGAAGTCCAGGTCTCCACGTCCAATCGCAATTTCAAGGGCAAGCAGGGCTTGGGGATGACCTACCTGGCAAGTCCCCGCACCGCCGCCTGGACGGCGCGGCGCGGTTTCATCTGCAACGAGGACTGATGTCGAGGAGTGTCAAATGATAATGAACCGGCCGGACCGCCTGGAAAAGTTGAGCGAGGCGTTAAGGGAACTGTGTGACAAGCGATCCCTTCCCTTCAGGGATATGCTGCCCAACGAGCTGCCGGAGCGTCCCGGTGTCTATCTCATCACGAAGGTTGAAGATGAATTTGAAATCCCCTACTGGATCGGGCGGGCTGACAACATCAAGCGCCGGGTTTTCACAGGATTGCTGATGGGCGGTTACGCCAACCTGAGCTTCAAGAAGCAACTGGAGGAGAAGGAGATCTGCGCCGATATCGAGGAGGCGAAGAAATTCATCCGGAAAAATTGCGCCCTGCGCTGGCTCAGGATTCAGGACGCGCGCTTCAGAGACATCATGGCATGTTTTGCCTCGGCAGTGCTGAACCCCAAATTAGGCATGCCGAAGGAACCGTAAACGACCCTCGCGACCGAATACTGCAGGGGCGGTCGGAGGCTCGATTGTAACATGAGCAGAAAACAGTCTACGCAATGCGTCAGCACCTCGCTGCATTTAAGCAGAGCGCAGATCATTCGAATACACCACTACAGGTAATCTCAACAGCGGGTGAACCGTTCACCCGCCAAACCTTAACCGAAAGGACCACAATGGCTGACTATGTTGAACTGACAGACGCGAATTTCGAGGAAGAAGTTCTTAAATCCGAAGTGCCGGTACTGGTCGATCTCTGGGCGCCGTGGTGCGCGCCGTGCCGCTTCGTTAGCCCGATACTCGAGGAGATCGCCACTGAGTATAAAGGAAAACTCAAGGTCGGTAAACTGAATGTTGATGACTACAAGGAAAACGCTATAAAATACGGCGTCAGCGCCATCCCGACGCTCTTTTTCTTCAAGGACGGCGAGTTGATCGTCAAGCATGTCGGCGCGCTGCCGAGAGAGGACATTGAGAGGATTTTCAAGCCGCATTTAGACGAGGGATGATACGACTCCACACCTCCGAAACATACGCCGCGCGCAACATCCGGGTCGATCAGGCGCTTTGCCGGTCGGAATCTGGGGTTCACTTGCGTTTCTGCTGCTGGTCGTCATTCTTGGGGTTGTAGAACTCCAGACCGGCTTCATTGAACGAACCGCCGGACGATATCTTAACAGACGCAACCAGGGGCGCCAGGCGTGGGGAAGGTCATGGGAGAAGCAGCGCAGCGCCCGGGAGGCGGCAAGGGAGCTCGACGAGAGATCGGCCGAAGCCGGCAGACTGCGCGCCCGCGTGGAGCTGGCGACCAGTTTCAAGGAGCTGTTCGGACTGCTTATCGACCGGCAGAGCTCGCCACTCAGCCCCGATAAATTCGTCGAGCTGTATCTTGATTTACCACGTGCAATCGGCAAGGAGCTGATAGAGCCGTCCGACCTGGTCAGCCTTTACTGGAGTGGTGACTGGGTGCGCACGTCCGTACTGATGAAGGATGACCTGATCCAGGCTTACCTGGTTGACAGGCAGAGCCGTGTGATGCGCAGCGTGGAGATCTCCCAGTCAATGGTTACAGCCGCCTCGATCTACGGTGAACGGGTTGACGGACAGCTTGCCGACTTCCCGGCATTCGGTGGAAAAATCTACCCCGCCGATCGATTCTTTGCCGCTTTCCGGACGCTGTCGCAGGATGAGCGCGAGCGGATCATTCCCGATCCGGACATACTGCTCAGGCTCCCCAAACCGGTGTCCAGGGTGGGCTTGGGCGTGATAGACGGGGCGGCGGGATACGACAGGCTGAGCTTTGAAACCGAAGGTATCGCCGGTTCAACCATAACCTCATAT
>JALGVR010000060.1 GCA_025774605.1 bacterium
GCTTACTATTAATGACAAAAAATGCGGATAAAATATCCGCACCATCATAAAACACAATGTCGAAATATCAATTGACCATGCCGCGGGATCGCTGCTGCAGCTTGTCAACGGCGTCGTCGAGGTCGGAGATGGTCATGGCTGTATTGGAAAGATCCCTGGTCATGTTGATATAATCGGAAACCTGCGCCAGACCGTGAGCTTCAAGCATGTTCAGTAAAACGTTGTAATGCAGCTTGTCACCCTCGGGGACTCCGCCGGCCTGGGCGATCTCGGAAATGCATCTCATGGCTCTGCGAACGCGCTCGAGTCGTTTATCTTCATCCAGCCTGTAGATCGCGGAGCGGCACAGATACTCGATGGAACGCGTGCTCATCTCCCTGTTCCCCTGCTGACTGATATCATCGACCAGAGACTGGAAATGCTCGCCGATAATCCCGAAATCAATCATGTTGCCCACCAGCGATTTGATCTCGGACGCGATCCCCCCACTGATCTCCTGGATTACTTCGGTTATCGCCCGAGCCGGATTGATCGAATAAGCCAACTCGAAGCTCAGGGCATAACGGAGGATCTCCTCGTACCTGTCCCGGGGAAACTTCCAGGTGGCAAACAACGTCGATAACAGATTCTGCACCGCGCTGGTAACCTTCTCATTACTAAAATCAAAGGGAACCTCATCGACGCGGACAACCTTCATCAGATCCTGCTGAAACCTGAACCGAAAATGACTGCGGACCCTGTCGGGCAAGCTGTCCAGGGGAAGCGAACCGGCGGGCAGCGTACTCTCCCCTTCCGGCCAGAATTCAAGATAGTGATCAACCGCTCTTTCCAGAGCCTCGCTGATCAGTTTCTCATCCAGAACATCTTCCGCCGCCTCCGCCTGCCAAGCCTGATCATCACCCGGCGCGGTGCTTTGTTCGAGCGTTTCCAGCTGTTCAACCGCCTGATCGGCCATGTCCGATCCCGGCTTGACATCACTTGCGGACTCTAAACCCCGAACCTCTTCATCCCGTTCGCCGGTTTCACCCGTCTCAACCTGTACGATTCCAGCGTCGGTGCCAACCTGATCATCGTCGGTCTTCTCCTCCCGTTCAGACTCATATTCCCCGGTTATTCCGTATCCACTGATCATCTGATCGGTTATGTCATGCGACGCAATCCTATTTTGAACAGTACCTGTTGTTTGTTCGGCTTCCTCCGTCTGGAAATCACCTGCAGCAGGATGATCGGCTTCAACCTTCGAGTCGTCCCCGGCCCGATCATCAGGCGATGCGGTATCGTCACCGTCCGGTGCCGGTACCGTCGCCTCTTCCAACTCTCCGGGTAAAACTTCAGGCTGATATCCGGTTTCCTGATCGGGCACTATGGTCAGTTCACCGTCAGCGATGGCTTTGGCTTCGTCCTTTCGCCGAGCCGCTTCAAGCACCAGTCCCTGCCAGGTCTGCTCAATCGTCCGGTCAACATCGGAAGACAAAGCCTTTACGTTAAACTGACCTCCTATCCAGGTGAACATTTCATAGAAGGCGTCCTCACCCTTCAAACCGTCACAGGCGGCATGTATAATCTCACCGTTTCGGAAGAAGATCGATCCGCTTCCCCTCTCGCTTGTCAGCTCAACCTCAACGTTGCGCCGGCCAAGGGCAATCAACTGGACTATGTCCGGCAGTTGAATAGAATCGATCGTACCATCGAACCCGGCGATCGATTCCGACAACGCTTCCTGGATAAAGCTGATCAGATCACTGATGCTGAAAGGTTTCTTGAAAAAACGAACCGCTCCATGCTCCAGGCCCTGATCCTGAAGTTCTGCGGAGTGGTATCCGGTCATCATCACGAAAAGCATGTTGGGATACTTCTCGCGCACAGCCATCAGCAGATCGATGCCGTTCATTCCGGGCATGTAAAAGTCACTCAGGATCAGCTTTACGTCCGGGTTCTCCTCGAGGATGGATATAACTTCAGTGGAGTCGCTGGTGATGAGGGGGGATATTCCGAGGTCGTTGCTTTCGAAGTAGTCCCTGATTGTGGCGGCCAGTTCTTCATTATCATCGACTATTAATATTTTGACCGGCTTACTCTTCATTGCACTGTAGTTTGAATGTGGAGACAGCTATATGGATTAATCCGCAGACCGATTCCTCACGGTTCAATTTTCATCCAGCCACGATGGAAAAGCCCCGTCCCTGTCCTTCTTTCCTTCCGCATCATCATCCGCCTTCTTCTCGTCCTGTTCATCGGTTTCAACCTTCTCCCCGCCGGTGATGGCAATTGCTTTCTCGTCAGCTTCATCGGTGTCAACGGCGATACCGACATCGGGATCGATTGTTGTATCGATCTCCGGTTGTTCACGAGCCGCTTCACCCTCTTCGGAGACAACAGGCTCCATACCCTCCGAAGCTTCAACCTCTGTGGTTTTCGCCTGATCCGGGGGTTGTTCCGCACCCTCTTCCTGCTGCGACAACTGGATTTCAAGGATTTTGCTCTGTTCGCGCAACTGAGCAATTTCGGCTTCCAATTCCTGTGTAAGCCGGTCTATTTCAGGCTCAATCTCCTCAATCGAAATCTCTTCCGAAACCTGCTCAGACTCCGATGCCGCCGTCTCATCAGGCTCAGAAGCTTCAATCTCGACCCTCAAATCCGTTTCAATATCCTCATCGCCTGTAGATTCCACCGGTTCCTCTTCCAATGCTTCCTCTGCAGCCTCGTCCGAGTGTATCGTTTCCTCGTGCATCTCAAGATCCAGCGCTTCAACCTGTGGCGTAACCTCTGGTGATTCAGCAGTATCAGCAGTTGATCCGAGTTGCTCGGCATCGCCCAGGATGCTCTCCAATTCGAGATCAACGGTGTCTTCCACAACCATCTGCTCGTCCGTATCTTCTTCATCACGGGCAGGTTCAGTTTCCGTCTCTCCACCGGTCTCAGTCTCGTCGAGGGTCGTCTCAGCAAGCGACTCCCGCGTCTGCTCCTCCGGCACAGCCTCCCCTTCTTCATCCTCCATCCGTTCGAAAGTATCCGCTTCATGGATGGATTCATCGCTGACAAATTCCCGGAAACTGCGCAGAAGTTCAGCCTCGTGTTCGCTGATCTCTTCATCGACCGGGATTTCCGATTCAGCCTGGGCATCGGTCGTTTCCAGGTCAACGGGAGTCTCCCCGACCAAATCCTCCACACCTTCCCTTTCCGCCTTCTTCAGCTCGGGCGGCACATAATCCAGCAGCGCGCCCAGGTGCACGACCGCCTTTTCTACGTAGAGCTTGACCAGTCCGAGGTTCGTCTCCTTTCCGAATACGGCGATCACGATATGTCGCTCGCCCGCCTTGCAGATAAAGAGGTTGCGGTTTTCACCCTGTTGGGTCAGTTGGTTGAATGATTTCTCACCAAGCAGTCTGGCAATCTCGGCGGTTGCACCGAAGGATGCAGCCACCAGCGCCGCCAAAGCGACGCGATCCAGATTGATCTTCCCCGCCTCAGCAATCAGAAAGCCGCTCTCATCAACGAGGTAAACGCCATGCGTACCCGCTTCGCTGAAGATCCGGCGCAGCACACCCTGAACCTGGCGCAGGTTCTGTAATTGCAGCTGAACTTGGTCTTTATTATCCATTATCTCTTCCTCGTCCACTTAAACAGGGCGGATATAACATTCCTGAATATCCCCCTTTGCTTTTCAACCACACTCCCCTCCCCAGCGCTTTCTGCGGTTTCAACCGGCGATCCGACGGGAACTTCGGCTTGAACGGATGCGACATTGCCGCGTGAAGCCGTCCGCACCGCTGAAGTGGGGTGAGGTGGTTGCGGTTTCCGGTATGCGACCGCGGGTTGTGGAACCCGGGATGGTTTTCTCAATGTGGCTCCAGGCGCAACCCCTGCCTGCTTGACCTGACCGGCTGCCAGGGATTCAAGCGCAACGCCGTACTTTCTCCTGATATCCTTGACCACCAGCCCGGATATCTCTTTCAGGGTGTTGAAAACACCCTGTCCGGTGATCGCTACAGCTTCGAATACTTCGAAGTTTCCGTAATTCAAAGCTTCATTCATGCGTTGAGTCGAATAGATCGGGTTCAAATCGCGCTTGTTGAACTGCAGAACCATCGGCAGCGCCGCCGGTGATATGCCTATCTCCGACAGATTGTCACTGAGGTTCTTGAGACTCTCCATGTTGTCTCTCATACGCCCCATCTGGCTGTCGGCTACAAAGACAACCCCATCGACGCCCTTCAGTACTATCTTCCGTGAAGTGTTATAAAAGACCTGTCCGGGAACGGTATAAAGCTGCAGTCGGATGGTAAATCCGCGGAACTTCCCGTATTCAAGCGGAAGCAGGTCGAAAAACAGGGTTCTGTCCTTCCGCGTATCAATGCTGGTCAGGTTGCCGCGGTACTTTTCCGGGACCCGGTTGTGTATATACTGCAGATTGGTGGTCTTACCACCCAATCCCGGTCCGTAGTACACAACTTTACATAGAATCTCTCTTTGGGCAAAGTTTAAAGATGCCATAAAGCAGCAACATTCATGTGACAAACGGACCGACAAACTCCTTCTTCAGGGTCTGCCTCAAGTTTTCCGCTTCGATCCGAACCTTGGTCAAATTAGCGTCTGGGTGCATCACCAGCACCAGGATCCCGATATATACGTATGAAAAAGCTATTATTACCTCCTCCGTCTCGCACTGCGTCCAACCCCAGTCATCCAGGGCGCGCACCCCGATCTTATCGATGAGCTGCGTCACCATCAGTGCCGAATGGGGCGCTATGCGGTCCGAAGCCTCACCCGCCTGTGCGATAACCAAACCGTCCCGGTCTACGATGTAAGCATAATCAACACCGTAGATGGACGCGATCTTGTCCATCCATTCCTTCCGCATCAGCTGAGCTCCTCGAATAGAGTGCCTTCCAACCGTTTGATGTAGGTCTCAGAGCCGGCATTCGACTTGAAGGCGGATACCGACCAGTTCATGAGCAGTACAAACGGACCATCCCGCTCCACGGTAATCACCTCCTCGTTGAAAAAGAAGGCGATACGTGATGGTTCGTGACCCTGAAAAGACCTGATTCCGTTAAAAACCACTCGAGCCAAATCAACCGCATCAGCACATTCCTGATCATCAATGATGAAATCAAATTCATCAACGTTGGATAACTGCATGATCGGAAGACCTTGATTGTTAAGGACAAGGATGCGCTGAGGTCCCTTCCCCTTGGGAAATCGCCTTCTGGCAATCTCCAGATTCTTGAATGAACGCAAGGATTTATGATCTGAATTCATTATTCTGTCCGTTTAACATGCAGCAATCTATATTCCAATGAAATTGCTGGAACTCTCCCGCCGCCAGAGGTTGCGCAGATGGGAAATCCGTTTGGTCAGCTTCATGACCATATAACCCATTGGTATGCTGCTGTAAAATGATGCCACCAGGTACAATTCACCGCATGAGGCAAGATATAGAATTTCATCTTCGAGCTCAATGGTCACCTGAGCCGGCGCGGGATATTCTATATTCGCCAGGAACTCCTCAACTATTCCAGCCAGGAAATAGAAGGTCTCCGTCGGGTAGGTGACCTTCTCGATTCGCTCTGCATTCGGACCGATGATATGAGTTAAGCGGGAACCGTCCAAGCCAATGCCGTAAGCATAGTTAAGATGTGACCAGCCGGAAATATCCTGCAGAATCAGCAAAACCCGATATCGCCATTCGGGTTCCAGTGTCTTCATGGCTTCATCTGTCAACCAGGATGTGTCCAGTTTTATCCTTGTCACAATTCCTCCACCTTCACGGGTTATATGTTACTATCCTGAAAATATAGACTCATAACCAAAGCTTGTCAAGTACGATGGAGCACTACTAAACGCATGTTCAGTTATAATACTGCAATAGACCAGAAAGACGGTTTCGTCAACCGCAGCTCATTCGTGCAGTTTCAGAAGCGACTCGACCTCACTCAGTTGTGGAATGCCGAGCCGTCCGGACAGCCGCCGGCATGACAGAGCCGCCGCAGCGTTGGCGAAAATGATTGATCTCTCAAGCTCCCAGCCGTTCAGTATTCCGTAGATGAAGGCTCCATGGAAGACGTCACCTGCTCCCGTGGTATCGACCGCCTCCACGGAAAACCCGGGAGCATAACCCTCCGCGCCGCCGTCGCTCCACAATGCCCCGTTCTCGCCGACGGTGACGATGGCGGTGCCGGCGCCCATCCCGACCAACAATCGAGCCAGTTCAGCCGGCGACGCCTCCGGAGAGAGTGTATCCGCCAGGTCGCTCGATACAACTGCAAAATCAGTAAGTCCAAGCATTTCCTGGAAACGATGCCGCACGGCGCCGGCGTCGAGGACCGTCAGTACACCGTGTTTGCGCGCCGCAGCCATTCCTTTAAGGCAGGCATCGGCCGCGCGCCCGTCACAGAGGAAAACCCGGCTGGACGCGATCATATCCTCATCGAGATCATCCGCTGCCGGCAGAGAGATGTTGGTTTTATCGAGCGCCACGGTTCTTGAGGCATCGCGTGGATCGACCCAGATAAACGCCCGGGCGGTAACCGCCGAAGGATCAATGATCATCCGCGATACATCGACGCCGCCCGCCTTCAATCCCTCGACAACCCCCCTTCCGTCGTTGTCATCGCCGACCTTGCCGGAGAAGCCGGTGCGGCAACCGAACTTCGCCAGGGTCAACAAGGCTGTGGGCACCGGACCGCCGCCTATGACAATTGACTGCGCCACATCCCCCTTCCTGCCCTTCTCCGGAAACGGATCCACCAGCGCGAGGTAATCCATGCAGCAGTGACCAAAGCCGAAGACATCGAGGGGAGTATTATTATCAGACCACATTTCCTTGACCGGCACCGTATATGCAACTAATATTTGTTAAATTAGTTTCTCTCGAGTTATATTCAACATAAGGTACAAGATAAGCAGCACCAGGATGAAATCAACAGCACAATCAAGTCGTAATAAAACAACAGCAAGAAACAGCGCATGAAAAAACACACTGTAACAGAGATCGGTCATGTGCACAGTCCGTACCGCGAACAGGCGGGAACCCCCATCCAGCCGTCGTTCGGCGACCCTCGGGACGCGGAAATCCACATCGAGCCTGAATTTCGCGCCGGGCTGGAAGACCTGAATCGATTTAATCGGATCTGGGTGATCAGCTGGCTGGACAGGAGCAGTTCGTACAAGTTGAGGGTGATTCCCTATCGAGACACCGTCGAAAGGGGGCTGTTTTCAACCCGCGCCCCCAGCAGACCCAACCCGATCGGCATTTCGCCGGTGCGGCTGATCTCGGTCGATATCGAGAAATGCCTGTTGAAGGTCCGGGGAATCGACCTGCTGGACGGCACGCCGGTGTTGGATATAAAGCCGTACGCTCCCCGATTCGACAGCCATCCGGACGATGCCGCGGGCTGGCTGGATAACAGTCAGCACACACAGACCGCCGACGACCGGTTCGAGAAGAGGGGTTGACCGGAGTTGTCCGAACCACCTGAAAGCTATAACGTCCCCCTGGGAACGGCAGAATACAGGATAATCGTAAAGGGCTCTAAATTCGTCGGTTACTGCGGTCGGGCGGCCGACGAAGCCTCGGCAATGGAATTCATCGGGGCGCGCAGCCGTCAAAATCACGGCGCAACGCACAACTGCTGGGCTTTCCGCGTCGGCGATCCCGCGGATCCGGTCGAACGGTCATCAGACGAGGGAGAACCGTCCGGCACCGCGGGCAGGCCGATGCTCGAACAGTTGGTCAAAAACAACCTGATCGGCGCGGTACTGGTGGTATCGCGCTGGTTTGGCGGCACTAAGCTCGGGCGCGGTGGACTGATCCGGGCTTACGGCGGCTGCGCGGCTGAGACACTGAAACTGCTCAAGACGCGGATCCGGAAGCCGTCGGTTACAGTCAAAGTGGAATGCGGTTACGATCTGGTCGGTCTGGTCGAAAGAACCGCCGCCGTATGCAGCGGTCGGGTGCTGAGCGGTGATTACCTTGAGAAGGTGTGCCTGCTGGTAGAGCTGCCATTAAACAGTGAGGAAAAATTCCGGAAGGCGGTTAGCGAAGCGAGCGGGGGAAATGCCAGGATCATGGATGTTGACGCCGTTTCCTGACCCTGACCCTGCTTGCTATATCACACAGATTATTGTCAAACCCGTCACAAAATACGCATACGTTATATTAAAAACCCGGGCTGCAAGCAACCCGGGCTACGCTTTCAAACTTTCGTACTTTCACAACAGCGGCTTGATCGCCCTAACGAACACATCCTTGTCGCGATAGCCGACATAGTGTTGTCGGATTACGCCATCGCGGTCGATGACAAACGTAAACGGGATCCCGCCCCGTTCTTCGGGAGGCAGATATAGCTGGTAGACGCCGCCGGTCTCCTGGTTCCCCATCACGACGGTATAGTCTATCGGCGTTCGTTTCTCCTTGAAACTCTTGACAGCATCCACGCCGCCGCGATCGAGTGAAACACCCAGCACAACCAGACCCTTCTCGGCGTACTCCTTGTAAAGTTCATTGAAGTGCGGTATTTCCCTGACGCACGGCGGGCACCAGGTCGCCCAGAAATCAAGTATAATCACCTTCCCTTTGAAGTCGGATAACTTGACGTCCTTGTCGTTCAGATCCTTCAACGTGAAATCAGCCGCGACAGGTCCCTCCGCCTTGACCTCCTTCTTCGGCCTGGTTTCATCCTCGGCTTTGGCGCCGCAGCCCAAGTAGAACGGCATATTCAGTATTATCAGAAATGCCAACAGCATGTAACTTCCGGACTTCATATTACTCCCTTTATTACCTTTTGAATATCGATCTCGGGCAATCGAAAACTGACAATCGCCGATTATTGATAATTAAATATCCACATTACTCCGCGAGGTACTTGTCGATTTTTTCTTCGATCTTGCTCCTGGGCAGCAATCCAACCACAGTCTCCCTGACGATGCCGTTCTTGAAGAACAACAACTGCGGCACGCTGGTCACGCCGAACTTCATGGCTGACTGCGGTGACACGCCCACGTCAACCTCGACGACCTTTATTTTACCATCGTAATCAGCGGCGAGTTCGTTCATCACCGGGTGCAGCTTCTTGCATGGCCCACACCATTCCGCACCAAAATCCACCAGTGTCAGACAATCCGAACCGATTACCTCAGCCTCGAATTCGGCATCACCGACCTTGTACATTGACGACATTGACCCTCCGGTTTGTTAAGTTTATACGTTTGATTAATTCGCTTGTTGAACGGTTACATCACAAAAAGGCAAATATTAATCCAATCGCTTTATATTTGACACTTGGAGGGCGGACATTCCTGTCCGCACGCAAGCCTGCACGGTTATTCCACAAGGCGGACAGGAATGTCCGCCCTCCAGGCGGGAAGCAATGAAAAACGCACCCCCTAATATAACCAATTACAATATGAAAAAAAAGAACACGGACTGAAACATCAAGCGGCACCGGACATCATATCCGCTGTTGTCTACCCGGTTTCGAGCAAACCGAGCTACTTTGTTTTTGTGAGTTTCCCCAACACCTCCATGACCTGCTCCGCCGAGCGGAATGCTTCGAAGCGCGTCAGCTCCTCCCCGTCCGGGGTCATGAACAGAACCGTCGGCAAGCCCTTGACACCATATCTCTCCCAGGTCGCCTTCACTTCGTCGGTTATCTTCGAGCCGTCGATTTTGAGCGGAATGAAATCGCGGTTGACGGTCTCGTACACCTCCGGAGTGGAGAAAGACCTGTGATCCAACTCCCTGCACGCCGCGCACCAGTCCGCCCAGAAATCGATCATCACCAGCTTGTTCTGACTGCGAGCATTGTCAAATGCGGTGGATTCATCATTCCAGATCCAGTTCACCTTGTATTCGGCATGCACGGCTCCCGCTTCAGCGTCTTGAGATACGTCCGAACCGCCGACCACGGCGCCGCTCGAGAGATTTATTCCCTCCATCCTCGCCAACCCCACCAGCACGTAGAACCCGCCGACGACAAGCACGAAGAACGCAATCCCCTTACCGATCCTGCCGCCAAGCGACGCGTCGACATCCAGCCGGCTGAACACCCCCCAGAATCCGGCAAGCATCAACAGCGCCAGTCCGACCAGCAGAGTGAATATGTTGTCCGGCAGCATGGATTTGCCGAAGTAAAACGCCGCGGCGATCAGGACTATCCCGAAACCATGCTTTATCCGCTCCATCCAACCGCCCGCTTTCGGCAGCGCGGTTACCACTCCGGCGAACGTCCCGATGACCACGAACAACAGTCCCAAGCCGCAGGCAAAGACGAACAGGTAGATAAACCCCAGGAACAGATTGCCGGTTGATGACACCCAGCTCAACAGTGCCACCAACACCGGACCCACGCACGGCGCAGCCACCAGCCCGGTGGTTGCTCCGACCAAAAGTGCCCCGATATAGCCGGTTCGCTTACCTGAAGACAGCTTAGACTGCAGCCCCGCGGGCAGTGTGATCTCGAACGCGCCCAGCATTCCAGCACCCATCACCAGGAAGACGAGCGTCACAAATCCAATTACCCAGGGGTTCTGGGTGCTGAGCCCGAAAACGCCGCCGGTGGCCGCGGCAACCACGCCCAGAACCGAATAGACTATAGCCAGACCGAGCACAAACACCAGCGACAGAGTAAAGCCCTTCAATCGGCTCCCGCCTGAACGCGCGCCGATGTAAGCAATCGTTATCGGAATCACCGGGTAAACACAAGGCGTGAAACTGAGCAGTACGCCGCCGATGAAAATCCAGAGCAACGCCAGCAATGATCCTCTCTCCAGCGCCCGTTTGACCCGCCCCTCAATGCTGAGCTCTTCACCGCTTACATCCGTGCCTGCCTCTGAAGCGACCACTCCGCCGGCTGCGACATTCAGGGAAGCCTGGAAAGTCCGTTCAACCGGCGGTGTGCAGAATATCGGATCTGTCTCGGTGCATATCTGGTAACCGACAACACCGCTCAGATCCAGACCGGTTCCCGGCGACAAGTCTCCGGACAGCGCCAGCGGTACCGATATCGGAATCAATCCCCGATAGACCTTCTCACCCTGGTAATCAACTCCGGGGGGAAAGACCGCTTCACCCCAGGTGACACCCTCAGTCAAGTCCGGTCTGACGAAGAAAAACCCAAAATCGAGGTTTGTGATGTGCACACCCTGCGGCAGCTTGAGCTCAATGACGAGCTCACCGGATCCTGCGGCGGGGATGGCTGAGGGCTTGACTGATGCCGAAAGACCGACGTCCCTCTCGGGATCAAAGCCTGTCTGTCCCAAGAGCGGTAATGCCGTCAGCAGTACAAGGACGACGGTTGTCAGTCCATGCTTTTTCCATATTGGATTCATTCATTTATCCTTCTTAATAAAACTGACAGACGGGGACGCCTGCCAGCATGTGATCCTGGGAAAATGAGAGGACTAACCGAATTGCGATCTTACGGGCGTTGTCATTATGAACATAGTGAAGTATCCGCCGTCAAATCAACGGGATGCTTCACCTGTGTTCAACATGACAAACCAGCAATAAAAGTTTCATATCGCTGCTTTAAGAAGACATTCGAAAGAGAAATCATAACCGACGAATGCATAACTCAGCGATATACAGCTGATTCGTCATTCATACGTGAAGGTTATCGGCTGTTGCATCGGCACTGAAACCGGCTTGTCGCGCTGCATGCCGGGTGAAAACTTCATCGCCTTCATCACCTTGACGCCGGCTTCCCCGAAACCGAGACCGGGTGGTTTCTCCTGGATGACCTCCACATTCTTGGTCCTACCATCCTTGTCGACGATGAATCCGATCAACACTTTGCCCGAAACGCCCGTTTCACGCGCCATCTTGGGAAAGAGATCGTACTTGCTGATATAGTCGGCGATGGCTTGTTCTCCGCCGATCAACATCGGTTTGATCTCAACCTTGTAGAAGGGAACTATCTCCTCTTCTATCGCCGGCGGTGGCGGCGGCGGTGCGATGGTGGGGTCAAACATATCCACGTCCTGGATATCGATGTCATCCTCAGGGTCGATGTCCGGATCCTCAACCGGTATGGTCGGTTTGCGCGGCACCTCTATCTTCTTAACGGTGCGTGTGATCGGGATGTCCTCAACCTTGATCGGCGGTGCTTCCATGGCGCGCATCTGAACGTTGGTTTCAAACTTCTTGAACGCCATCAGAACCGCTATTATAAGCAGCAACGCCAGCACGGCTGATGTTTCCAGAACCCGCCGGTACTGGTACTTAAGGTCGAATTTGGGGTTTTTATACATGATTCCGACTTACTCTTCAGACAGATTTGCTGCAACCTTATCCACCGCCACCCTTAAACCTGGTGGAGTAATTGACCCTGACCGCATACGCATCGCGGAGCTGTTCCTGGATGTCCGTCACCAGCCCCATCTTGGCTCGCTTGTCGATCTTGAGCGACACGATAAGCCGGTTATCCTCATCGAGCCGCGTACGTATCAGCTTGGATATCTGACCCAGATTCTTCGGCGATACCAGCATGTCGTCAACCGTGATCGTGCCCTTCTCATCCGCCCAGATATAAGCCAGATGACGCTTGGACTCGATCTTCTTCGTCTGGTAAGCCGCCGGTGTCACCAGCGGTATCCCCTGCGTCTTTTTAATGACCGTCGTCACCATGAAGAAGAACAGGAGCATGAAGATGATGTCTGGCAGCGATGCCGTCGAAATTCCCGGTGGCTGTTTCGGCTTCTTCTGGAACATATCCCTTCCTGTCAAATAATACGAAAATCCGGCTTCGATAATCAGAGGTGCCGGGGAAACCATCGCCCAACAAGCGGATGAAGTCCGGGGGTATCCTTGAAAACGACCGGTCTATCATCACCCTGAAACGACGTTTAAACCCTGCGGAACAGAGCCGTAAACCCGGCGCACAACCCGAGGTTAATCCTTCTCCGGTTCAGCGATCGATATCTTGGTTGCTCCAGCATCCTTGACCAGATCAAGGATGGTTATGTAGCGGTCGTATTCCGTCTCCCGATCGGTCTTGATCGATACGAGGAGCTTTGGTTTGCCGTCCGCGTCCACACCGCGTTCCTTGATACGGGTGGCGAGAAGCTCCTTGAGCTCCAGGTCGGAAACCCCCTTCCCATCGAAAAGCACTTCACCGGAAGCGTTTACCAGTATCTTGGCGATGTTCTTGGGATTGATCTTGAGCTCGCCGCCCCGTTCGGGCAGGACCATCGGAATCCCCTTGTCCATATCCATCGTCGTGGTCACGAGGAAGAATATGAGCAGCAGGAAGGCGATGTCCGCCATCGAGGAGGAGTTGATCTCGTAGCCGTGCTTCTTTTTCTTCTCGAGCAGCAATGCGGATCCCTATCCTGCCTGATTCATATCGATCAACATGTCCGTAACTTCCAGCGTCGATTCCTCCATGTCGGCGACAATCTTGTCGATCCGGGTGACAAAGAGATTGTGGAAGAATTGGATGATGATCGCTATCACCAGTCCGAACATGGTCGTAAGCAGAGCCTCGGAGATACCGCCAGCCACCAGCGAGGGGGAAATATCGTTGGCTTGAGCGATGGATTCGAAGGCGTTGACCATTCCACTCACCGTACCGAGGAAGCCGAGCATCGGCGCGATCGAAACCACGGTCGCCAGCCAGACAAGGTTTTTTTCCAGGAACGCCATCTCGATTGTTCCAGAGGTCATGATAGCCTTCTCAACATCGGCGATGCCGCGCCCAATGTGCTGTAAACCTGATCTTACAACATTGGCAATCGGACCGCGGGTATTGGAGCAGACCTCGATCGCCTTTTCAACCCCGCCGTCGGAGAGCGCTTCACGGATCTGCTGGGTGAACCGGCGTGAATTGATCGTTGCCCGTGACAACGTCCATAAACGCTCAAGGGAAAACATCAACCCCAGAACCAGGAAGAACAGGAGGGGCCACATGAAAACCCCGCCCTTGACGAAATAATCGACCATTTTTACCTACAGTTTTGTTTATTTAAGTTTTAACTTGAGCAATGTTTCCTTCATTCCACCCGTGAGATCTGATCGCAAGCTGAAGCGATAAGCGGGCGCAAATCTGCTGATGAACCATACCCCCCATCGCTACAAGATATAAAAACAAGTCGGTACTGTCAACTCTTTCATACCTAATGCCAGATCGATGCGATTTCTCGAGCCTCATCGAACAACTCCATCGCCCTGCTGACCACAGGATCCGACTCGGTACGGATAATATAGTAATAATCCTGATTGCTCCAGAGGAGCTGAGCCAAATCGGCCTTGATCTGATTCTTCAGATAGTCGCCATCCTTCTCCAGCAGCTCCGGTGGATACTCGAAGCCCTTCTCCCCGGAGAACTCAACAAGTTTTTGGAGGTCATCGTCGGTGATATTCAATTCGTGACGCAGGAATTCAAAATCGATCCGGGCCTTCTTAAACCTCGGCAGCAGCTCGGTCTGCGTGAATTCGAATATCGTTCGATCGCTCAGCAGCTTTGCCGTACCCGCTGTAATCTTCGTCCCTTCAACCACTTCATCCGGTGTAATGCCCGACGAAGCATAGACAGTCCGCCCGCCGAGCGTCTTGAACGCCTCCCGCTCACCCTCCTCGGTGACTTCATCCGGATCCCGGTAGCGTACGGCGTAATACTCGCCGCGCCCCTTGTCATAGGGTCGCTGAACCAGCCTGCCGGACGGCGTATACCAATGTGCGGTCGACAACCTTATCACCCCACCGTCCTTAAGCCGATACGGGTATTGAACCAAGCCCTTGCCAAAGCTGTTGGTTCCGACGATCAGGCCCCGGTCGAGATCCTGGACGGCCCCGGCAACGATCTCGGAAGCGGATGCGCTGCCGCTGTTGATCAAGACTATCAGATCGAACATCTTGCGTGTGCCATGGTCCGTTGAATAGTAGGTACTGTCCGATGAACCCTTTCGTCCTGCACGTGAGACTATTACGTGACCACCGGGAATGAACATATCGGTGACCGAAACCGCCTGCGAAAGCCTGCCTCCCTGGTTGTTGCGCAGATCGAGCAGCAAGCGCGTCATCCCCTTGCCTTCAAGCTCATTCAACGCCTGCCCGAGCTCATCGGTTGTATTGGCGGTGAACTGATTGATCAGAACGTACCCCGTGCGCTCGTCCAGCAAGAAACTGGTCCAGACCGAATGGATCGGTATCTTATCCCTGACGATAGTGAACTCCAGCGGCTCGGGCACACCTTCGCGCGCAACCTTGACCTTCACTGTTGTTCCCTTCGGACCCCGCAACTTTTTGAACACCTCATCGCTGGTGATGCCATAGGCGCTGACCCCGTCTATTTCGACGATCTTATCCCCGGAGCGGATGCCGAGCCTCTCGGCCGGCGTGCCGGTTATCGGCGCGATGACGGTAATCAGTTCGTTCTGGATCACGAATGATATGCCGATGCCCTCGAATTCACCTATATCCCTCTCGGCGATCTTCTCCTGCTCCTTGGGCGGAATGTAGATTGAATGCGGATCCAGCCGTTTCAACATCCCTTCGATCGCGCCCTCCGACAGACGCTTGAGATCGGGCTTCTCAACGTAAACGTTGTTGATGAGGCTCATGACCGCGGTGATCTTCTTGGCTTCGGATATCACCGTTCCGGCCGCGCTGACGAAGCGGGTCGACAACCACAATCCACCGCCGATTACAAGCGCGATCAGTATGATCCGGTAACCGAGCCGGGCTGATGTGGGTTTCGGCTTCACGTTATAATTTTCCAATTCTTCATAATGTGACATTGTCTTGTTTTTCCTTTAATATAGGGAGACGGGCAGGAATGTCCA
>JALGVR010000005.1 GCA_025774605.1 bacterium
TTCTACAAGGGCTTGATAAATCAGCCCCTGCGTGAAATTTATTCAGGCGTCAGCATTATATCCCAATAGAGGACAGAAGATATTGTCAAGGAAATAAACCCGTCCAGCTCGCCGGACGGGTCACATGGGAAGCGCACGAAACGTAAACAGTATGTCGAACGCAAGTTTAATGGATCAAGACTAACTTCGCGGCAGTCTAACCTTCAGAACTATTTCCTCCCGCACCGTCCCGATAACAGACATCCAGCCTGCGCGCCGCGCTGGCTTCGTCGAGTCGTGACACCGGCGTGTTGTGCGGCGCATTCTTCAGCATGTCGGGGTTCTCGCGCGCTTCACGGTCGATCCGCTTCAGCGCTTCGATGAAACTGTCCAGCGTTGCCAGGGTCTCCGTTTCCGTCGGTTCCATCATCAGCGCCTGGTGTACGATCAGCGGGAAGCTGACGGTCGGGGCGTGGAAGCCGAAGTCGAGCAGCCGCTTGGCGATATCGACGACCTTCAAACCGTTGATGCACTGATTGTCGGCAGAGAAGACGACTTCGTGCATGCAGAGGTCGTCATAGGGCAGTTTGTAGATGCCGATGAGCCCGGCGCGCAGGTAGTTGGCGTTCAGGATCGCCGTTTCCGAGACCCGCTTCAACCCCTCGCTCCCCAGCGACCTGATGTATGCCGCAGCGCGCACCAGCACACCAAAATTGCCGGCGAAAGCCTGCACCCGCCCGATCGATTCAGGTCTGTCCCAATCCCAGTCGAAGCCGTCGCCGGTCCTCATGATGCGCGGCACCGGCAGGAATCTCCCGAGATCAGCAGACACCGCCACCGGTCCCGAACCGGGACCGCCACCGCCGTGAGGCGTTGAAAAGGTCTTGTGCAGGTTCAGATGAACGATGTCGAAGCCCAGGTCACCCGGTCGAGCCAGTCCCATCAGGGCGTTCATGTTGGCGCCGTCCATGTAGAGCAGGGCGCCGGCGTCGTGAACCGCTTCGGCGACCTCATCTATCCGGTTCTCGAACAGCCCGAGTGTGTTGGGGTTGGTTACCATCAACGCCGCGATGTCCGGAGTGAGGGCTTCCTGCAACGCTTTCAGGTCGATCCGGCCGCTTCGATCGGAAGGGATCGGCACCGGCTCGAACCCCGCCATCACGATCGTCGCCGGGTTGGTGCCGTGCGAGGAGTCCGGGATAAGGACCTTCGTGCGCATATCGTGACGCGAACGGTGGTAAGCCCTTGTCAGGAGCATGCCGGTCAGCTCGCCGTGTGCGCCGGCCGCCGGTTGAAGCGTTACCGCCGACAGACCGGTGATCTCGCACAGCCATTCCTCGAGCGTCGCCATCAATTCCAGCGCGCCCTGGATAGTCGCAGCAGGCTGATGCGGGTGCAGTCCCGCAAATCCCGGCAGCGCGGCAAGGGTCTCGCTGACCTTGGGATTGTACTTCATCGTGCACGATCCGAGCGGATAGAAGCCCTTGTCAACGTGATGGTTCATGGTCGACAGGTTGATGAAATGCCGCACGACTTCGGACTCGGCAACCTGGGGCAGATCGAGCTCCCTGCGGCGCATTTCCCGCGGCGGTCCGGCAATATCCTCGGGAATGTCGGATGGCGGTATGTGACTGCTGCCGGCAGTCTGATTGTTAAGTTTGAATATCAACGGTGTGGACATTGTGACAGCCTTCAGTTATTGGTTTCGGTTCACTCCTCCTGCAGAGTAGGTGACGTCACCGCTTCATTGTCATTCCCGCGAAAGCGGGAATTTAGAATACTGTTATTATTAAGCTTACATCAATAACAGGGCATGAACACCTTAATTCGGCATAAGTGTATAAACAACAAGCCGGATTCCGGTTTTCCGGTCTGTCCGAAGATGATCGGTTCTTCGCTGTTTCATATGGGCTGTGATACAAAAGGGTAACTTTAACCTGGAGGGCGGACATTCCTGTCCGCCCCGCGGGCGCAGGGTTAATCCCGATCCCCGGACCGCAAGGGTCCGGGCCGCGTCGTCAGTTTCTTAGAGATGACAACAGGAAAACCCATATTATCAACCCTACATCTACAGTGCTGTTCAGGAAAACTGCAAACGGTACAGCCTGGCATAGATGCCGTCCTGTGCCAACAGTTCTTTATGCGTGCCGGTCTCGCGGACGCGACCCTTGTGGATCACCACGATCCTGTCCGCCTGCTGAATGGTTGAAAGCCTGTGAGCCACCACCAGCGTGGTGCGATCCTTCATCAGCCGCTCCAGCGCCTCCTGTATCTGCCGTTCGGTCTCGGTGTCCACTGCGGACGTGGCTTCATCGAGCAGCATAATCGGCGCATCGGCGGCAACGGCGCGCGCTATCGCCAGCAGTTGCTTCTGTCCGCCCGATAGCCTGGCGCCCCGCTCGCCGACCGATTCGTCCATCGCATCGGGCAATGCCTCGACGAATTCAAGCGCATTGGCGCTCCGCAGCGCATCCTTAAGCTCGGCTTCGCTGACGGCGGTGTCGCCAAGGGTGACGTTATCGGCGATGGAGCCGCTGAACAGAAACACGTCCTGCTGAACCACTCCGAATACCCTTCTCAGATCGGCGACGTTATATTCTCGAATGTCCCTGCCGTCAAGGAGTATATGCCCGGACGTCACATCCCAGAACCGTTGCAGCAGGCTGATCAACGTGGTCTTGCCCGCGCCGGTGGCGCCGACGATGGCGACCGTCTGACCGGGCTCGACACTAAAAGATACATCCGTAAGTACCCTTTCGCCACTCTTGTACTCGAATCCCACCCGGTCGAACTCGACTTTGCCCCTTATGCCTCCGGTCGAAACCGGTTCCGGCGGATCATCTATCTCCGGCTCGGTGTCGAACAGCCAGAACACCCGTTCCGCAGCCGCCATTGCCGCCTGCATGGTGTTGTAACGCTCGCTGAGGTCGCGGATCGGCCGGAAGAAGCGTTCGGCGTACTGCAGGAACGCCACCAGCGCGCCCCAGCTCAGCGCGTCGTCCCTGATCATCAATCCGCCGACCAGCAGGATCAGCGCGGTGGAGATCGCCGACGTCAACTGAACACCCGGGAAGAACAGGGCGAAATAACGGATGGCTCTCAGGTAGGCGTTGCGGAAATCGATGTTCAAGAGCCTGAATTTCTTCAACGCATACTTCTTCTTGACAAACAGTTGAACCGTGCGTACGCCGCTGATGTGCTCCTGCATGAAGCCGTTCAGCTTTGCCAGAGCCTCGCGTATATCACGGAAGGTAACCCGCACCTTTCGCCTGAAAGCAACGACCATCCAGATCAGCAGCGGCAGAACGAGGAAGGTGACCAGCGCCAGCTTCAGGTTCAACACGATCATCACCACGACGATCCCCACCAGCGTCAGCAGGTCGCCGACTATCGACACCACGCCGGTGCTGAACAGCTCGTTTAACGTCTGGATGTCGTTGGTGACGCGTGTCATCATCCAGCCGATCGGTTTGGAATCGATGAACTTGACGTCCATGCGTTGCAGGTGGTCAAAGAGCCGCGTGCGCATGTCAAAAACCACCCGCTGTCCGATCCATTGGGTCAGATACATCTGCAGGGAGCGAAAGATGAACGTTATTACCTGCAAACCCATGAATAACAGGACGATCCAGCCCAGCCCCTCCAGCCTGCCGACGGCTATATGTTCATCGATGCCGATCTTGATGATCAGGGGCCCCGCCAGCTCCGCGCCCGTTCCGACCAGGAGCAGAACGACCGCGCAGACCAGGTGAAGGTAATAACCCTTCATGAAGCCAAGCAGCCTCTTCATCAGCCGGGCGTCGTAAGCCTGCCCGTAGATGTCCTCATCCGGGCCAAGGGCGTGGGGACCGGGACTCATGAGATCTCCCCCAGTTCATCGGCGAGGCGTTGGCGGTGGTACATATCGGCGTAGACACCGCCGAGCTTCATCAGTTCCTCATGGGTGCCGAATTCAGCCACAGCGCCACCCTCAAGTACTGCGATACGGTCGGCGCGCTCGGACGCGGCGAGCCGGTGAGTCACCAGGATTACGGTTTTGCCCTTGAGCCCGGTCTTGATGTTGTTGATGATCTCGGACTCGGTGCGCGTGTCGACAGCGCTGAGGGCGTCGTCCAGGACGAGTATCGGTGGATCGAGCAACAGGGCGCGCGCCAGCGTGAGCCGTTGCTGCTGACCACCGGAAAGGGTTACGCCCCGCTCGCCGATGCGGGTGTCATATGCGTCGGGGAAATCGTCTACATCGAGGTCAAAGCGGGCCATCTGTGCCGCGTGCCGGATCTCCTGGACCGTGGCGTCGGGTTTGCCGAATGCGATGTTCTCGGTGATCGTGGCTGAAAAGAGGAACGGCGTCTGATCAACATAGCCTATCATGCGGCGCAGTCGGGATACCGGCAGTTCGTTCCAGGCCACCTCCCGCCCGTCAGCCGCCGAACGAGACTCCCGGGAGGCAGTACGTCCAGCCTCAAGCCTCGCCGGGGGCGCGAGCTCGGGAAATCCACTGAGAATCACAGTACCCTGCCGGGGTTCATACAAGCGGCTTAGTATCCGCAACAGCGTACTCTTCCCCGATCCGGTTCTGCCCACCACGGCGGTGATTTTTCCTTGCGGGAACAGCAGATTCAGATTGTCAAAGACCTGCGGTCCCTGATCGTTGTAGCTGAAACGGATGTTGCTGAACCTTATGCCGGACGCTTGAGCCTCGGACGCCGGCTGGACGGTCTTATCGTCGGCTTCATGACCATCAGCCGAGCCGTCATCATCGGAGAACTGTTCATTGACGTCGAGTATCTCCCTTAGTCGCTTGTGTGAAGCCTTGCCGCGCTGGTAGAGGTGAGTGACCCAGCCCAGTGCGATCATCGGCCAGGTCATCAACGCCAGGTAGCTCAGGAAGGCGATGAAGTCGCCCAGTCCGATAACTCCGGCGATTACTCTCTGCCCGCCGACCCACATGATACCGGCGACGCCGAACCCGATCAGCATGGTCAAGACAGGCATGAACAGCGCCTGTACCCTTGCCACGACCATGCTGCGCTTGAAGTAAAGCCTGCAGGTGGCGGCGAATTTTTCTGATTCGCGCTGCTCGCGCACGAAGGATTTTATCACCCTTGCGCCGGAGAGATTCTCCTGGACATGCGCCTCCAACGCACCATATACCCTCTGCTGCTGCAGGTTCACACGGTGTATCGTACCGGTCAATGATATCACAACGCCGCCGATGACGGGCGCCAGGATCATCACGAGCAGCGCAAGTTTGGGATCCAGGTAGAACATCATCGCGGCGGAGAAGATCAGCGTCAGCGAGGTGGCGACCGAGAATTGCAACGCCGGTCCCAACACCATCCTGACCCGTTCAAGATCATCGGTCGAACGCGCCATCAGGTCACCGGTCAGGCTGCGGTCGAAGAACTTCGGCGCCAGGCTGAGAAGGTGGCTGAAATAATTCTCGCGCAGGTCGCTCTCCACCCACCGTGAAGCCCCGATGACCACGCGACGCATCAGGTAACGGAAGACGCCGCCGATGAAGGCGACGATGATGATCGACCCGGCGAAGCCGTACAGCCAGCCGACAGGACGCGACGCCTGCAGGGCGTTTACGCCCGACCTGAGCAGCATCGGACCCAGGACGTCAAACGCCGAAGCCAGCGCCGCCGCGGTCAGTCCGAAAGCAAGCCGTTTGCGGTACGGTCTGGTGAATGCGGCCAGAGTGCCAATGAAGCTCGTATCATTGAATGACATTCTCTTCAAGCAGCTCCCGTTTCGAGGGAACGAACCCGGTACGGCAGCCTTTCACGCAGACCTTCGGCCTCCTCTTGCGTGGGGGTGATCAGAATTACATCCTCCTTCATGCTCAGCGGGTCGACATCCCCGACGATACGCCATTCACTTTCCCGCCGCCAGTCATGTTTCATCGCCGTATTAACCCTTCCGCCCTGAAACTGGTAGTATGTTTTATCCTCAGGCGATAATCGACCATACATGTCCTTCGATCCGTAAATTACCCGGCGGGCGCACAGTTTTCGCGGCACGCGGGATGTTATCAAAATACAACGATCACAGCCGCTTTCCAATGCCGCGCCAGTTACAGCGACACCTTTAATTAAATGGTTGAAGGATGGTTCGGCGGACGCAACAGGATATACAGGGAATTCTTTAAGCTGTTCTCGAGGAACGATTTCCACGTTCAATTTAAGCCTGATTTAGCCTGCGGTTCTTCGCTTCATTGACTGGGAGCGCGGACACTACTACCTACTTGAGTAAAAAAGCGTATGAAAGATGCTGTCATTCCCGCGAAGGCGGGAATCCAGGCAACTTACGTAATATCAAATGCTTATCTGGATTCCCGCCTTCGCGGGATTAATAACGGTTATATATGCAAGTAGGTACTACCGTCCGCGCATGCAGCCGATTGCAGTATCACCCGATCACGGTCGTCCTCAGCCTCTCGATCTGTTCATCGGTCAACCTCATCGGTTCACCGATCAGGCGGGCGATAAATGTAACCTTTGCGCAGAACTCAAGCCGTTCCAGCCGGTGGTGGGCTTCGATCAGGGTCTCTCCCGCCGTCAGAGCGCCGTGCCGGTCAAGAATGACGGCATCATGACCGTCGATCAAGCCTTTTATTGCTTCCGCTCCTTCAGCGCTCGAAGGCGCGGCGAAGGGCGCGGTCGGGACGCGCCCCAGTGTCATGACCATCTCGGGCAGCAGATCCGCCTCAAGCGAAACCCCCGCCAGGCTGAGGGCGACAGTATACGGCGGGTGGGCGTGGATGACGGCGTTGACGTCCGGTCGTATCCGGTATGCCTCGAAGTGCATCGGAGCTTCACTGGTCAAGCGACCGTCCGTCTCGAGATGACCTCCCCTGTCGCAGACAAGCAGCTCATCCTCGACGAGATCTCCCTTGCACCTGCCGGCGGGTGTAAACAGAAACCTGCCGGAGGCCAGCCTGATCGATATGTTTCCATCGGTCGCCACAACCAGACCGCTGTCATACAGTCTATGCGCAACGGAGACAATCTCATGTCTGGCCTGCCGTTCGTTCATCGTCGATCACCGGTTTGCGGCTCTTCGCTGATCTCGCCGTCCAACATCCCGACGATCCGGTCGGCGTATCCGAGCAGGCGGGGATCATGGGTTACCATAATCACGGTTTGTCCCTCCTGAGACAGCCTGACCAGTAGTTCAACGATCTCCTGCCCGGTTTTCGTGTCAAGGTTGCCGGTGGGCTCATCGGCAAGTACCACAGAGGGGTTACTCGCCAGAGCCCTGGCGACCGCAACCCGCTGCTGCTCACCGCCCGACAACTGCGAGGGCAGATGGTTCATTCGTCGCGCCAGCCCAACCTTCTCGAGCGCGAGTTGCGCCCTCTCCAGCCGCTCCGAATCCTTCATTGAACGGTAGGAAAGGGGCAGTATCACGTTTCTCAGCGCCGACGTGCGCGGCAGGAGGTTGAAATTCTGGAAGATAAAGCCGATGGTTCGGTTCCTTACACGTGATCGCTCGTCATCGCTCAAGTCGCCGACATTCCTGCCGTCAAGGTGGTAGCTCCCGCTGTCCGGGGTGTCAAGCAGTCCGATAATGTTCATCAGGGTGGATTTGCCGGAGCCGGACGGACCGGATACGACCAGGAAATCGCCCTTGTTTACAGCAAGATTGACATCCTTCAAGGCGTGGACAGTCACGGAGCCCATCGGATAGCTTTTGTGGATACCGCTGAGATTGATTAAATATGAGTTGTTCAAGTCGATCTTGGTAATGTTGCCTGAATCCTGCTGATCTGCATTATCTCAAAACCTTGCCGGTCGCCAGCTCCAGCTCACCGAGCGCCACGTAGAATTCGGTCTCGAGGTCAATCTGATCGTTCTTAGCCTGGATATAGCTGATCTGCGCGCTGCCCAGTTCGATAACCGTCGCGCTGCCGAGTCTGTACCGCTCCTGTTCGAACTTGAGCGTCTCCTCCGCCCAGCGGCTGTTCTGAGCCGCCACCTGAACCTGGTCATAAAGCGAGACCAGTCTGTCCGTCGCGATCCTGACCTGGTGGCGAACGTCCCGGGCCAGTTCGAAAGCCGACAGTTTCGCCTGGTGATTGCGCACCTTCGCCTCCTGGAGCCTCAGCGACCGCGTGAACCGGTTGAACAGCGTCCACCTCAGGTTCAGGCCTACCTCCGTGTACCTGTTGCGCGGTTTAAGCGAATATGCCCTGTCGACGCCGGATTGCTCAGAGCGCGAATGCAGGTAGGACAATGACAGTGACGGCAGATAATCCCCCTTGGCGGCGAGATGATCGTTGCCCGTGGTCTTGACTGCCAATTCGGCGGACCTGAGATCGCCGCGCAGTTCAACAGCCTGATCGGCGAGCGCCGCCGCGTCCCAATCAGGCTTGAACGGCGGGGGAAGCCCGGCAAAGCTGTAAACCGTATCCAGCGGCAGACCGATTTGTATATTGAGTTCCTCGAAGGTGCGTCTTTTCTCAAGATGCGCGGACAGACTGTCGCTGAGCGCCCGCCCCAGGTCGACCTCGGCCTGCATCACGTCGCGGCGGGTTACCGAGCCCGTTTCAAACCGGGTTTCGGCGAGCTTGAGCTGCAACCTCCTCTGATCAACAATCCTGCCGGCGAGTTCGAGCCTCCTCTCGGCGGCGACCGCCTGCGCGAAGGCACGGGTGATCTCCGAGCGCAGCAAAAACCGCTCGTACTCGAGATTACTGCGCCTGGTCCTGTTGACCAGTGCGCTGTTTTTCAAATTGAGGTAGTTCCGCCCGCCGTCGAAGATAATCTCCTCGACGTTAATGAAATAACTTGAATTGCGTCGTTTACCCTCCGGAACTCCGTGCACGATGACCGTTTCTCGACCGTCGATTGTAACGGTCTCGGAATAGGGCAGTGTCACCACCTTCCCGTCCGCATCCACGTAGGTCGGGTTATAGTATTTCGACTGGTCGATGCCGTAGCCGACCAGAACCGAAGGCAGGAACTGACCCCAGGCTGCCAGCGATCCGGGTCGGTCAAGCTGTTTCTCCAGCGCGGTTCTGCGCAGGGAAGGGTTGCGATCCAGCCCCCACTGTATGCACTGGTTGAGTGTCACCTGAGCCGGCAGGGACAAGGGATATCCGGCAACCAGCAAGACTGTCAGCG
This sequence comes from bacterium, assembly GCA_025774605.1. Taxonomy (GTDB): domain Bacteria; phylum Electryoneota; class AABM5-125-24; order Hatepunaeales; family Hatepunaeaceae; genus JALGVR01. The sequence continues at coordinate 9,111 of JALGVR010000005.1, forward strand.
CGGCCAGGGATTTGTATCTGTTCATCATGGGTGATTATTCTGTGATCTATCAGTTTTCAGGTTTTTGCGTTGTTAAGTGGGATATTTCAAATTGTTCCCTGTGGGCGGACGTTCCCGGCTGCACCAAGGCGTTAATTGAACACCTTTATATTTGGAAATTCTCCTGATGAACTGTTGAAAGTATCCTGTTCAGTCCTCGCCAGTCTCTCGCGGGTAAGCTCGATCGCTTCCGGTGAGCAGTCGATGCCGATCCAGTTTCTGCCCAGCCTCTCCGCGGCGACCAGAGTCGTGCCGCTGCCGCAGAACGGATCCAGAACGACATCCCCGGGGCGGCTTGACGACTGAATGATCCGCTCCAGCAGCGCCACCGGCTTCTGAGTAGGATATCGGGTCCGTTCGCGCGCCATGTTGTTGATGGCCGGGATATCCCAGAAGTCGGGCGCTTTCTTAAGCTGACCCTTCATCCGCTGCGAGGTCGCCGGAATCTTTATCGCCCTAAAATAGTGTCCATCCACAACCTTCGAATACCATAGTATGTCATCATGTTTGCGCGGCCAATAGCGCGGTGAGCTTCCGCCCAGCCCGTAGCACCAGACAATGCAATTCAGAAAGTTGTCCCGACCGAAGACCGCATCCATCAGAAGCTTGATGTAAGCGCCTGCGCGCTGATCGCAGTGCAGGTATATCGATCCGCCCGGCTTCAGAATCCGGTGAAGCTGTATCAGCCGCGGCGCCAGCATCAGTATATACGCCATTAGACCGGTTTCTCCGGTGATTTGTTTCAGTGCGGGCAGCAGAGATGACAGCCTGTCGTCTCCCTCGCCGCTCAATTCCTCGTATGTTTCGATGGCCAGATCGTTCCACTGCCACCTGTCTTCGAATGCACTCGAGTTGTCCGCGCTGATACCGCTGTGGGTGTTCCCCGACAGGGCAAAATAATCCCGATTACTGTTGAACGGCGGATCAAGGTATGTCAGATCGACCGATTCGTCGGCCAGCTGACGTCGCAGAACCTCGAGGTTGTCACCCTGGAACAAGCGGTTTTCAGGCATTATCGATCCCCGCGGTTCGGAGGCTGTCGACCGGCGCCTGCGTTGAACCGCGCCCCGGTCGACCTTCGATATCATGACCCGGTGAACAGTGCATTGAGGACTCCGAGGAAGACAAACATCGTTCCCACCGCGCTGACTGTCCTTTGAATGCTCACTTCGTAGATCACGGACAGTCCGACGCTCAACAGCCATACCTGCCAGATCAGGAAGATATCGACAATGGAGATGAAGCGGTTGAAATACCCGCCGACCAGCTCCGGCGTGAGGATCAACGACAGGTTGGTGGGCAGGAACCATTGGTGATTTACGAGTTTTAAGGGGATGTTCAACAGCATGGGGAAGCCGCTGATTATCGACGCCCAGGCGACCATTGAAAAGACACTCTTAAAGGGCATTTTCCTCTTATAGCCGAACCTGCCGATCATGAGCAGCAACAGGGCGATGCCGGCGGTGCCCGCCAGAACGGTGAAGGGAGCCTCAAGGAAGATCATGAACGGCGCGCTGCTTATCATCTGCGAGATGTCCTTTCGGGCGGCCTCATCGCTTATCCCCCGCACCTCCATGTACCAGTCGTGAAACTCGGCGCTGGAGTAATGTTCGTACACTTCAGGCAACATGATCAGGCGCAGCCCGATGAAGGCGATCACCACGAACAGAATCGGAAACCAGTAGTCCGGATTAACGTTCAACCTCGTGAAGGAGCGGCGTGGAGCCAGTATGATACCGATCATCCTGAGGATGTACCGTTTGAAATCGACGGTTCCGGGACCGGAATCCCCGAGGCTGTTCTTCGGTTCATTCATCGGTCGGGAACCTGAAGTCGCGGTCGACCCTGGTGCGGTTCCTGGCGCGGTTGCGGATCTCAACTATCAGGTCTTTCGGGTCGGTTTTCATTGCCTCATCCTTGATCGAGAGGAGATACTGTTTGGCGGCATCGTAATCATAGGGTATTCCGCCGTCCAGGATGGCGTCCTCGATCCTCCCCTTCAGCGCTCCGACCACAGGGCCTGCTTCGACTCCGCAGATATCCATGATCTCATCGCCGCGGATCGGGGATTGGAAGGAGCGCATCCTGTCACGCGCCTCGACATCCTCCATGCGGCGCGCCATATCCTCAAAGTTGGCCAGATAGCGGTTGACGAGCTTGGGGTTGGCGGTGGTGATGTCGGCTCGGCAGAGGATCAACTGATCGTCGAGGTCTTCGCCGGCTTCGATCATCATTCGGCGGATGGCGCTGTCGGTCACGCCCTCGGATGTCAGGTTGATCGGCCTCATGTGCAGCCGGACGAGCTTCGACAGGCGGGCTGTGTTCGCCTTGCCGAGTCGCAGCCTGCGGGCGATGCGGGCGGCGATGCGCGCGCCCACCACTTCATGCCCGTGAAATGTCCAGCCCTGGTCGGGATAGAACCTCTTGCTGGCAGGCTTGCCGATGTCGTGAATGAGACCGGCGAACCTCACGACCGGATCCCCGGAATTTTCAACCACGTTCTGCATCACCCGCAGCGAGTGTTTCAAGACATCCTTGTGATGATGCCTGCCGACCTGCTCGATCCCGCTCATCGCGCTGATCTCGGGCATTATCACAGCCATCAAACCGCTGTCAATCATTAACTGCACGGCACGGACAGGATCCGATCCGGACAGCATCTTCCAGATCTCCTCTCCGATCCGTTCCCGGGCGACGATCTCGAGACGCGCCAGGTTTTTTCGGATGCCCGACCAGGTGCCCGGCTCGATCTTGCAGCCATATTCCGCGGCGAACCGGATACCGCGCAACATCCTGAGCGGGTCGTCGGAGAAAGTCAGGTCAGGTTCGAGCGGGGTGCGCAGGATGCGGTTCTCCAGGTCGGCAAGCCCCTCGAACAGGTCCAGGAGCTCCCCCTTCCGTGGGCCGGTCAGCCCCAAAGCCAGCGCGTTCATGGTGAAATCCCGGCGTTTAAGGTCTTCACCGATAGGCACGGGCTTGACCGCCGCCGGTTTGCGCGAATCGGGAAGGTAACTCTCGGCTCTGGCGGTGGCGAACTCGTAATCCCTGTCGTTGTGCCTGACCAGCGCCGTTCCGAAGCGGGAGTAAACCGTCACCCTTCCGGACGCCAGGCGTTCTGTTATTCGCCTCGCCAGCTGGACGGCGTCGCCAACCACCGACAGATCGATGTCACCTATCTCCCGCCCCAGCAGGAGGTTGCGGATACAGCCGCCGACGGCGTACAGTTCATATCCCTCCTCACCGGCCGTGTCCATCATCTCCTGAGGAACATGAAGGCTGATCTCCCGAAAAATGCTCTCCAAATCTATCTTGTCATCCCTGGATTATTAACTCGTGGAAACACCACCGCTGGTCGATTGAACCACGCATTGGCTGTAAACTCAGTCAACGCCCGGCGGTTCTCTTCAGTCCTTCCTCGCGCAGCTTCTTCAACCGCTTGATATCATTCGCCTTGCGTTCGGCGACCACCCTTGTCAACTGGATTCCCAACGCTTCATCGGCAAGCCTGACCACAGCCGCCCAGTCCCCCAGCCCGGCATGGGCTCTGGCGAGTGCGTGCAGACAGCCGATTTCGTTGTACCTGTTGTTGCGGCTCTCGCTCCTGACCGATGATAATATCCTCCGGTAGGTGTCGACGGCGTCGCTCCATCTGCCGGCCTCCATCTGCGCCCTTCCCAGGCACCAGAGAAAGGATCTGCCCTCCGGGTACTCCTCGAGCAGCTGTCCGGCGATCCTTATCGCGGTGTCATATTCTTTGCGTGAGATGGCGATCCACGCCAGGTTCGAGCGCGCCGCCTGCCGTGAAAACGTCCCGTGTTCGGCGCAGATCCGGATCAGACTCAGCCCCTCTTCGCGCCTGTCGGATACCAATCCCAGGCTGCGCAGAAGGCCAGCTTTGTCACTGCTGTGATAGTAAAATGACCCCAGTCCCAGGTAGGCGTCGTAACAACTCGAATCGAGCGAAACAGCCTCCCCGAGCCAGCGAGCCATTCTCCTGCCGTAGGAGATGGCTTTCAGTCTATTATCTCTCTTGAACTCCCGGAACGACAGGTATCCGTCAACCGCCCCCAGATAGAACCTGACAACCGCCGAATGATCGCCCTCGTCAATCAGCCGGCTGCAGATCGCCGTTACGCTGTCGCAGGCCTCGGTCAGGGCATCATCGTCAAGCTCGTCCTCGAAATCGGTGGATCTGCCGCTGAGGATGGAGGCTCGCAGGAACCAACCCTGAAGTCCGGGATTCCCGTTCGTTATCAGGCTGTCCGCCAGCCTCAAGGCGGAACCATATCTCTCCATGCTGATGAGGTCGACAACCTGCACCGCCAGGGAGGAATCGAGACGGACGCTGCAATTCTCCGGCCGGGCCTCAACCGCTGAAATGGTCGATAATACAGTCAGTGTCAACGCAGGGATGAACAATTACCAACCGCTAATTAACCTTGACCAGCAGGCCGGTCGCCTCGCCTTCGAGGTCTCGTGCGTCCAGCGGGATGCCGGTGACGATCTTGACCGGACCTACGCCGCGCGCGTACCAGACCGCCTGCCGCCTGGTTTTGGTCGTGCCGTTCGAATAGTCGTCGGTCCGCTGGGATTCGACGACGACAACATTCTTCCACCTGCCGAATTCCGTCTGCAGCTGGCATCTGTCGATCAGCCGGTATTTCTGCCTCACATCACTCGAGAACAACTTTTTGCCGGCCCCGGAGTATATTTCGCAGTGATAGTCGTACGTGTATTCCCTGCCGCCGTCCACGCGGGCGGGCAGCACGGTTCTCGCCGGTCTGAAGCAGGTGCTGTCGCCGTTCGCTCCGACCCGGTAAAGATGCTTCAACCCTTCAACATCCCACATGTACGCCGACCGCGAGACGACCGTCTTGTCATCCGTGATTGTCGTGTCCACTATCAGGTAAACCTCGAGCCCATCATCCTCCGTCATGTCCGTCACCGTCATAACACCTCGCCATACGTCGCCGCGCAGGTTCTTCCATTCAAGGGACCAGACACGATTCTCCCGGATGGGATAGTATTCCCCAAGCGAAATATCCCTGGCGAGTTTGTACGGCTGGGTTTCGGTCCTGCTTCCCCCGCAGCCTGAGATCAACAGTGTAACCGCAAGCATCAGCAGCGCACGATTCGGAAGCAGCACCGCCTTTAAGGATGTTTTTTGATACGCGGGCAATGTTTTCCAAGTCAAGATGGTTGTAATGTACTGAACCGTACTTCATAATATAAGCCTCAATCCTTACCGATCAAGATATTTGTGCAGTTTCCTTGCGACCGATTGCGGTAGGTCTTATCTTTTTCGAGCGAGATTAATGTCGTTACATATTAAGGGGAGCAACTGATACGTAGGCTGCAGCATGGAGGGCGGACATTCCGGTCCGCCCTGAAACTGCCGCCATACAACCACTTGGGCGGACAGGAACGTCCGCCCTCCATGCCCGACTGCAAAGCGCCCCTCTTAATATCCATCATACATGTTAATTACAGGGGATCTCGAGATGGGCTTGAACGAAGTCATAGGAGCCATATCCGGCATCGTCTGGGGACCGGTCATGATAGTGTTTCTGGTCGGCACCGGTCTTTACCTGACCTTCCGGCTGCGTTTTCTCCAGGTGCGCTACCTTGGTCATGCGCTTAAATGTATCAGCGGCAAATACGACGATCCGGAGGAGGAGGGCGACATATCCCACTTCAGAGCCCTGTCCGCCGCCCTGTCGGCAACGATCGGCACCGGCAACATCGCCGGCGTGGCTATCGCCATCGCGCTGGGGGGACCGGGCGCTGTCTTCTGGATGTGGATAACTGCGCTGGTGGGAATGGCAACCAAGTTCACCTCATGTTCGCTGGCGCTGCGCTTCCGCGAGATCGGTTCCGACGGCACGGCGCGCGGCGGTCCGATGTATTTCCTGGAAAAGGGCTTCGCTCCGAAGTGGCTTATAGCTCTGGCCGGAGAGACGCGGACCAGACGATGGGCCGTCGCCCTGGCGGTGGCATTCGCTCTTTCCGCCATGATCGCCTCGTTCGGCATCGGCAACATGGTGCAGGCGAATTCGGTGGTAGACGGGCTCAGTTATGTCCTGCCCGACACCTGGAACGCCACCGGCTTCAACCTGTTCGGTTTCAGGATCGGCTGGCTGAGCCTGATCATCGGCCTGGTTCTGGCTCTTCTGGTCGGGTTGGTGATCCTCGGCGGTATCCGACGAATCGCGAGTGTGGCGTCCAGGCTGGTTCCGGGGATGTCGGTCATCTACGTGGCAGGCGCCCTTGTGATCCTTATTCTGCACGCCGACAAGATCATCGATGCGTTCGTGATGATCTTCAGGCACGCCTTCACACCCTATTCAGCCGGCGGAGGTGTTGCCGGAGCGACGATGGCAATGGCGCTGCGCTGGGGCGTGGCGCGCGGGGTGTTCAGTAACGAATCCGGACTGGGATCGGCACCGATGGCTCACGCCGCGGCAAAAACCCGCGAGATGGTGCGCGAGGGCTTCGTCGCCATGCTGGGCCCGCTGATCGATACCCTGATCATATGCACAATGACGGCGCTGGTGATCCTCGTCACCGGTGCGCGAGCCACCGGCCTGACGAGCACTTCGCTCACTGCCCATGCGTTCGACGTCGGTCTGTTCGGCTACGGACACGTCATAATCGGCTTCGGACTGATCCTGTTCGCCTACTCGACGATGATCAGCTGGTCGTACTACGGCGACCGCTGCGCTCAATATCTGCTCGGATCGAAGGCGGTGGTCTGGTACCGCGGGCTGTACGTTCTGCTGGTGGTGGTCGGAGCGGTGGGCGGGTTACGATTGATCTGGGATATAGCCGACGTTCTCAACGCTCTGATGGCTGTTCCCAACCTGATCGGACTGCTGGCGCTCTCCGGCATCGCCGCCGGTCTGACGAAGAAATACCTGGAGCGGTTGAAGGCGGGGGAATTCGATTAGCCGGTCATTCATTTTAAGTGGATTTCGGGCGGGGATACCGGTTAGAGCATGCCTGAATGATGGGAATTGTGATCCCAAAGTTGACTTTTGGCAATATTTAGAGTATTCTATGACTATCCGCTTTCTACCGTAACCGGATTGTATGCCTCCAAATAACTTATGGAGAATTATGAAGTTACTTGTACATATATCACTCATGACAGGCGCCCTGATGCTGCTGTCCGCCCCGGCGCAGGCCGGAGTTGTGCATAAGATCAGGGTTGACGGCGTGATCAATCCGGTCAGTTCGAAGTTCATGATCGAAGCGGTGGACCGCGCCGAAGAGGACGACGCCGAAGCATTGATGATCGAACTTGACACGCCCGGCGGGTTGCTTGAAGCGACGCGGGACATCGTCCAGCGGTTTCTGGCGGCGGATGTTCCCGTCATTGTGTACGTCTCACCGTCAGGCGCACGAGCCGGCTCGGCGGGCGTCTTCATCGCGCTCGCCGCCCACATCGCCGTCATGGCGCCGGGGTCGAACATCGGCGCGGCGCACCCGGTGACCATCGGAGGGGGGGGAATGCCCGGGCAGGGAGAGCCGGATTCGACCAGCAAGTCGGTGATGAGTGACAAAATGACCAACGACGCCGTGGCGCTGATCCGTTCCATCGCCGAACAGCGCGGTCGCAACATGGAATGGGCGGAGAGGGCTGTTCGGGAAAGCATCGCCGTTACAGCCACCGACGCCTTGAAGAAGGGGGTGATCGACCTGATCGCCGCGGATGTCGATACGCTGCTCAAAGCCATCGACGGACGCACGGTCAACCTTCCAAACCGCGAATTGACACTGCATACGGATGAGGTCCGCGTCAAGGATTTCAGAATGGACTGGCGGCAGAACATTCTCAATCGTCTGAGTGATCCGAATATAGCATATATCTTCATGATGCTCGGCATCTATGGTCTTATCTTCGAACTGTCGAATCCCGGGGCGATCTATCCGGGTGTGATCGGGGTTATCTGTCTCCTGTTGGCGTTCTTCGCCTTTCAGACTCTGCCGCTCAACCTGGTCGGTGTTCTCCTGATCATCTTTGGCATCATCCTGCTTTTACTGGAGGTTAAGGTGACGAGCTACGGTATCCTTACAATCGGCGGCGCAGCGTCGCTCCTGCTTGGATCACTGATGTTGATTGACACGAAAGTGCCCATCCTGAGGGTTTCACTCGAAGTAATTATTCCGGCTGTCATCGCCACCGTACTGTTCGCCCTCTTCGCGGTCGGCATGGGCATAAGGGCTCAGTCGCGCAAGGTCACAACCGGGCTCGAGGGTCTGGTGGGAGAAATCGGCGAAGCGTTGACCGACCTTGATCCCAAGGGCGAAATACTGGTATGTGGCGAGCGTTGGAAAGCCCGGTCCGACAGCAGGATAGAACGGGGACAGGAGGTCAGGGTCACCCGAGTCAACAGGATCACGCTCACGGTCGAAGCCGCCGATAATTCCGGTTGACGACCTTGCGTCGTTTACCGGCACTCAAATCTGCACTCCTGCTGGCGACCGGCATCCTGATCGCCTTCTGGACTGAAACCGCCGCAACGACGTTTCTCCTGATCAGTTCGGTCTCGCTGTGTGCGGCGATCGTGCTCGACCGGCGCCTGACCGGTCAACTGTTCCTGGCGCTGGCTCTGGTCGCTTCGGGCGGCTTGACCCTCCGCTCCACCATCCCAATCGACGATTTCCAACCCGCCAGGCTCCTGCTCACCGGAACCATATCCGAACCCCCGATCATCCGACGGAACCAGACATATTTCCCGATCAGCCGCAATGAATTTCAGGACAACTCCGGACGGAGAGCGCGGCTGCACGGCAGGATATGGGTCAGGCGGGAAGCCCGGGAAGCCGCTTTGAAATCGGGGATGAGGGTTGAGATCGAAGGGATTCTGAGCCCCACCGGACCACCGCGCAACCCGGGTGACTTCAACACGAAAGCCTGGCGCGAGCGCAACGGATTCATCGGCGTTTTAAGCTCCTCCGGCCGCGATGAACTTAAGGTCACATCGCCCACCGGGTCGTTTATCCATCGAATCCGAAACGGTATAATCCGCATCAGCGACAGATATGGCGGTCAGAACGCGCCGCTTTTAAGGGCATTGCTGCTGGGGATCAGGCGCGACATCGATCCGGAGCTGGTCGATAATCTCAGGTCGGCCGGTCTCTCGCACCTGCTGGCGCTGTCTGGTTTGCACATCGGGTTCCTGGTCCTTATCCTGTTCGGTGTCGCCTCGATGGTGAGGCTTCCGCCTGCCGGTCGATCGCTCCTGGTGATCGTCGGGATTGTACTGTTCCTGATTCTGGTGCCGATGCGCAGCTGCACTCTGCGCGCGGCGATCATGGCGTCCGCATTTTTTATCGGGCCGGTCGTTAAACGCTGGAGCCCGCCTCTCAACAGCTTAAGCCTGGCGGCGCTGCTGGTGCTCTGCATCCGTCCGGGCGACCTGTTCGACGCCGGATTTCAGCTCTCGTTCGCCGCCGCGGGCGGGATAATACTCTATCTGCCGTCAAGAGACAGAGCCAGGCTGTTCCTCGGCGCAGCGAAGCGGAGATCCCGGCGGTTGTTGTGGCGATATATCGTTGAGCCGTTCCTGGTCTCAAGCGCCGCGACGCTGTTCGTTCTGCCGTTGACCTCCTGTCATTTCGGCATGATGGCTTTCGGCGCGCCGGTTTACAACATCATCGCCATTCCCCTCCTTGGATTCATATTTGCCGCTTCCTGGCTGATGGTCGGCTTGTCGCTGGTCTGGTCAGGGCTGGCTTCCCTCGCCGCCGACGGGGTCAATGGAGCCGTTTTCCTGTTCAAGTGGCTCGTTCACTGGTTTTCGATCTGCGCGCCGGTATGGCGGGGACATCTGGCGCCGGTGACCATCCTTGTGCTGTTGTCATCACCGGCATGGCTGGTCATCAGCAGGCGGAAATATCCCGCCAAGCTGACGATCGCCCTCCTGTTGCTGCTCACCGGTATCGTCATCGACGCTGCGATACCCTTTCCCTCCAGATTCCAAGTATGGTTCCTCGACGTCGGGAGCGCGGACGCGCAGGTCTGGCTCTTCCCCGACGGACGCACGGCGGTTATCGACGGCGGACGCGGCAGGCGGGGAAGAGGCGGGAATGCGGTTGCGGGTCTGCTCGATCGTTATGACATCGGGCGGGTCGACCTCATGAACGCAAGTCATCCCGAGGCTGATCATATCGGCGGGTTAATCGATGTTATTGAAAAATTTCCGGTCAAGACAGCGCTCTCCGGACCCAAGCGGTCAACCACGCTGACCTATGCCCGGTTGTGTTCGGTATCGACGGCAAAGGGGTTGAACTGGCGGGTTGTATCGGCGGGCGACCGGGTCCTGGGGCTTGCCCGCGGTTATGACCTGAGCATAGAAGGACCGCCTGCGGGAGCTGAAAGCTGGTCGGCGAACGATGCCTCGGTGGTGATGAAGTTGAAGGTTCCGGCAGGCGGCGGGGAAAGCCTCCGGCTGCTGACGACCGGCGATGTCGAGCGGCGCGGCGAGGCTGCGCTGGTTAAGCGGGGCGGTATCGAGGCTCAGATCCTGAAGATTCCCCATCACGGATCGAAAACGTCGAGCTCGCCCGATTTCATCGCCGCGGTCAAGCCTCGAACAGCGGTCGTAACCCGGTCGTCAAAACGGTATTCCATGGAACGTCCTTCGTTCAGGGCGTTGTTGAAACGGTTGAAAACGGCGGGGATCGAGGTTCATCAGACCGGCGTGGAGGGCGCCCTGTTGTTTGAGCCGGCTGTCAGGTCCGGGCGGGCTGAGTGGCGTCTGACGGACTGGCGTCACCCGCCGTTCTGGCGTTGGTTTTTCGGGCTGATCTGAGCGGAGGCGGCTAAGACGCTGACCACTTGCCTATGTGATTCATTGTTATATTATTGCTGATACAAGGGATCCGGGCTGTCCGCTTACCTGACCATAACCATCTTCCTCGTCGCCGTGAACGGGCCGGCTTCAATCCGGCAGAGATATATTCCGCTCGGGAGGTGCGATCCGTCGATGACCGCCTGATGACCGCCGCGCGGAAGTCGTCCGTCGACGAGGGTACGCACGGGACGGCCGTTAAGATCATACAGCGCCAGCCTGACGTCTGCCGCCTCCTTCAGCGAGTACTCGATCGTTGACGACGAGTTGAACGGGTTGGGATGGTTCTGCTCCAACGACCATTCGAAAGGCGGCAGGTGTGGGCCGGCCCCGGAGCCGTTGTCCCCGTCGACGTTCAGGAACACCGGCAGCTCAACGGCAACCTGCGCCAGTGTGTCCCCGATGACGATGACCTTCCGGTAGTCACCGTTCTCCAGGTTGCGGGTGTCGAAGACGGCGCGGATGACCGTCCATTCCCCGGGCGCCAGCGAGCCGGATCTTGGCTCAATGCTCAGCCAGGACGTGAAACAGACCTGACGCCGGCAATCCTTCCATCGATCCACCCCTTCGCGATCGATTCCACTGCCTTCATCTTCGATGGGGTCTCCCAACGACACGATGTATTCGAGCGGTCCTGTGCCGCTGTTCTGAATACCGACATGATGGCTGGTTCGGTGACCCGGGACAAGGAACTCGCCGACCTCGTTGCGATTGAGCCAGATCCGCGGGCGCAGCAGATACAGATCGATGTCCAGCGTGTCATTCTCCCGCATGGAGTCCGCTTCGGCGCGCACGCCGCGGTATCCCTTCCGGGTCACTTCGATCCGGTCGACGTTCAGCCCGACCAGACCGGTCATGTGGAACTCGCCGTCAGCGCCGGTCGTGTCTGAAGATACAGCCTCTATTCCGTAATCCGCATAAACCCTGACCTTCGCCCCGGACAGCGGTTCGTCCGTTGCGTCGTCAAGGACACGACCGCAGGTGGCTCCGGAGGTGTAGCTGAGATTCGTGGTGAACAGGATCGCCCTGCGCCTGCCAAGTTCGGCGGCGCCCGCGGGATAGGTGTCCTGATAGGTGTAGCTCAAACCTGCAGTGCCGTCGGGGCTCGATATGCCGACCGAGGCGTAAGGCATGTCGGCGGCGGGGCCACGCGTCTGGTATATATCCTTGTAATAAAAAAGGATATCCGAATCGCCGCTGAGGGTCACGTGATATCTCGGGTCGTTGATGATCACCTGGAAGTTCAGGTTTTCATCCTGGTTTTCGTGATGCACATTGTACCATTCGACGATGAAGCGCTGATCCAGGTCGTCGTAATAGTAGTAAACACCCGGTCGGTTTAAGCCACCGACGTAGAGGCGCGTCCAGAACGGCGCGATCATGCCCAGCGGACCGCCTATCGCCAGCTCTACCGGATAGTTCTGCAGGTTCACCATCCGCCGCTGGTCTCCGACGCCGATAAACCCGTTCGTGCCGATGGTTATGGTGTCGTATTCCCTGCCGTAAAAACGCATCTTGAACGGCAGCGCGATAACCTCCGCCGCGTTGACCTGGACTGTGTCGAACAGTTCTATCCGCGTACCGTCGCCGTCCTGATCACCCGTTCGCGGGGAGATCTCGAACCACCTGTAACGCGGGGCAAGCCGCCAGCCGTCGTCGGAATCATCGTAACAGTAATAGCCGTAATCGTCAGGCCCAAAAGGGGCATTCGGCTGTGCTTCGTTGACCCGCAGGTTGAAAAACGCCGTATCGAATGCGACATCGTCGCGACGGAAGACCAGCATCATCGGCGCAGTGGTGCCGGGCACGGCAAGGTCCCGAACGTTGACGCGAAACGGATTGCCATTGGAGCTTCGCCGCTCCTCGACAGCGATACCCGGATATTGAACCTCATCCCGGTTGATTTCAATCCCATACCCCTGTGATACAAGCCTGGCGGTCATCTCCGGCGCGTCGATCCTCCCCCGGTTCACGATCTCGATATTCAGGTCGCGCGGTTCGTTCATCACCAGGTTTCCGCCTTCGATCTCTGAGACCTCGAGATCCGTTCCCCAGATGTCGAGCGTAATGACCGAGCTCCAGATGAAGCCCGTTGACGAGAAGTCCACGTACAGGGTCGGTTCAGAACCGTCGGGACAGGCGGGATCGACCGTGAAGTCAACCGCATGGTCACCATCGCCGCGCCCCCCGGGCGCGAGGTCATCGAAGCGGATCGGATCATGTTCTGCAACCGACAGGCAGGGTGAACCGCTCCGAATCCTCGCCTGAAGGTCAACGGCGGTTTCCCCGCCGCCGAAGTTGGCGGCGGTTATTTCGAGACTGACGGTCTCACCCGGATTCACGACGCCGTCGCCGTTGCCGCCGGCGGAATCGTCCAACTCATAATCTGAAACAGCTATGAACAGGTCGCTCGCAACGACTTCGATCTCCTCAAGCAGAGGATAGATATCCCTGCCGGTCACGGTCAGGTAGAGCGTGCCGCCGTCGATCAGCGGGTCGAACGGCAGCCTGATCTTTCCGGACGCGTCCGTTTTCCCGGTGACCATGAACTCGGGCTGCCAGTCATGGTAATCAGCCTGGTCGGGCAGCTCACCCGGGTGGTAGAGCGTCACCTGCGCACCGCGCACGACGTCGTCGCTGTTCTCCCTGTAAACCGTAACTTCGACCTGGTCTGTCCCGGGCGAAACCGTCGCGGGAAAGGCGGCCTCGACCGGTTGCGGAATCCCTATCCAGGGCTTGATACCCGGGTCGCCGTAGAGGTCGGTGTCGGACTGGTATTGCCGCATGGCGAGATCGGCGTCTTCGAATGTCTGAAAGATGCGCGGGAAGCTGACGCCGGCATAGTTGCGCGCCCAGCCGAGGCTCATGTCGTGAGCCAGCACGCCGCTGACCGTCGCCAGGTAGAAGGCGTTGTTGAATATGGTCGCCGGATTGCCCCAACTGTAGATTGTAGCGGCGGGTCCTTTAAGGTTGTCGATGTCGCCGGTGCGGAACATGTTGTCCGCAGTGAACTCACCGTGGGCGTTGACGGTTATGTATATCGGGAACACGGTGTTGTTGTTTACGCCGCGGAATGAATGTTCCCAGTACTGATTGCGGGCGCGCCCGACCATGATACTCATTCCGTCGTTGAACCAGTCTGCCAGAACCGGACCGATGATCCCCCCGTTGGGATCGTTGGTGCCGTCGGTCTCCTCGATCCGGATGTCGGTAAAGCCGCGTTCCCTGAGTATCCGCTCGCCCCACCTGGTGGTATACACGATCGACATGTTGAAATCCGCCCAAGCCTGGCTGAACACACCGGCACGGTCGAACCAGCCGGCATCCTCCATCCACGGCTCCATCTCATAGGACAGCGTTCTGGCGACGGCCAGCTCCATCATGTCCCGGTTGCCCGATCCCAGGCGGCCGATTGCCGCATCGGGAAAGAAGTCGTTCCCCTCCAGCAGGGTGTATTCATAGTCGGCGTGATCAGCCACATCCGGCATTGAAGTGTTCCCTTCGGGTGCGTACAGGTTCCACGGAGCATCCTGATGATCGTCTGACGGTCTGTCACCCAGCAGCAGTATGTATCCGAACGGATCCAGGCCGTCATCGAGGTAATCATTATATATATCCTGGATGTCTTCGCGAATCAGGTCAACGTTCCGCGCCTCGTCATCGGTAAGGCGCAGTATGTCCACCTTGTAACCACAGCGACGCTTCCATTCGATCAGCGGTATGGCATACTGGAGGCAACTGTCGTGCGCAACGACCAGGTAATGCCCGACGTAATCACCGCCGATTTCACCCTCGTCGCGCGAGACAAGGTCAGCGTTGACCGCCAGGGCTCGCAGCATTCGAACGAACTCCGGACTGCGACCACGTCTTTGACCGGTGAATTCCACCGGATTTACCGCTTCGCCGTCGGTAAAGCGCAGATTCAGATCGATCCGGTCGTGACGGATATAATCGCCGGTCGTCGTGTTGTACTGGACGGGATACATGGTGATCCTGACCATTCTGACCCCGCGCATTATCACCGGACCCTCTATCACAACCGGCTGAGGGGGATAGAGTCCGTCGTTTTCTTCAACCTTGCGTGAGCTCGATCCGTCCGGGGAAACGGCAGGACACAGCTGCGGTGCCGGAAGGTTATTCAACGTGACTGATGAACAACTTGTCACTTCGAGCCGAACGCCCGATCGTGGCGGGACGATCACGTACCTTGAGACCGCCGGCAGCAGCGGAAGACCGGCATCCGTCAATCGTCCCTCCCCCTCGAGCGTGAACTCCACATGCTGTTGACCTCGCATCTCCAGGTTGCGCATGGTTAAATCGCCTGCATCGAAGGAGACGCTGAGGCGTTGATCATTCTCTGCGTTTACCCGTGCATGAGATTCGGGAAGAGACCGCTGCCCGGCCCGCAGCGGGAGAAAAGTAAGCAGAATCGCCGGGATTACGGCGTTCAGGAGATGAAGCTGTTTCATCGAAGCCCCTGTTCGTTCGGTTGAAGCGTACTTGGATTTTCCGGTAATCGTACCTGTTACAATATAACTGTTTACTGGACGGAATAGCAATTGCAGGATCCCGAAGAAAAGAGTCGAGAGCAAAACTAAAAACGGCTTGCATTGTCTGGCATCATTGTTTATATTAGCAGATTAATTATATTCAGGGGAATGAAACCCCGATGCCGCTTTAGCTCAGTCGGTAGAGCAACGGACTGAAAATCCGTGTGTCCCCAGTTCGATTCTGGGAGGCGGCACAAGCTGTAAATCTGTAATTTCAAACAATTAACGCTCCGCGAGGCGACACTGCGGAGCGTTTTTAATTTGTGCTCACGAGCGGCGGCGTCTCAAACGGCTGATCGATTATGCCGGGGTCATAAGCTCGTATTCAAAATCCTATTTTGGACGGGTGTGATAAAACAACACGAATTATTTGAAAATTCTTATATTACAAATATTGAGCGCCTTTTCGCTTCCGAGCGGAGTTTCCCGTGATTGTTGAGGTCACGTCAAGATCGCCAGAAATGCCCCATCGTCCTGATTGCAGTTTTATCTTCTCATAAAAGTCGCCGAGCTGTAATTGCATCGACATCTCTTGATTTCTCTCCTGTTGAGAAGTTATCTTTTACATGTACGGTCCGGGAAGTCGGATCCAAACAGGGAACTGACGGTAAATCCAGCCGCGCCTGTAGCTCAACAGGATAGAGCAACGGCCTTCTAAGCCGTAGGTTCCGCGTTCGAGTCGCGGCAGGCGTACCACGAAAGCAAATACCAAGGACGAAGAGTTCAGATGAATGAAACCTTAAATTTAAATCAGGACATAATAACCGTACCCGACAGGCTGCCGGTTCTTCCCCTGCGCGATATCATTATCTTTCCGCACATGGTTCACCCGTTGGTGGTCGGTCGTGCCGGCACATTGAGCGCAGTCGAGAAAGCCAGGGGTTCCGACGACCTGATTGCGCTGATCGCCCAGAAGGACGCATCGATTGAATATCCCGGCGCCGCGGATATGTACCGTGTCGGTGTCCTGGGACGGATCGCGCAGATGATGAAGCTGCCCAACGGTCTGGCAAAGGTATTGGTCGAGGGACTTGAACGGATCAAGGTCGTCCGCTTCCACCGTGTTGATCAATCCATCCATGCCACCATCCGCATCTTGGAGGACAAGAGCGTAAATACACCCCAGCTCGAAGCGGCGCGCAGACATCTGATCTCCATGTTCAAGGAATTCATCGCTCTGAACCGACAGATCCCCGATGAAGTGGGGATGACCGTTGACCAAATAACCGACTCCCGCCGCATCAGCGATTTCGTCACCATGCACCTCAATCGCGACCTGCGCGAAAAACAGGCGCTGCTCCAGACGACGGACATCTATAATCTGCTGGTCAAGCTGTCGCGCGAGCTTAAGAAGGAGATCGAAATCCTGAACCTCGAGCAGAATATCGAGGACAAGGTCAAGGATAAAATCACCAAGACCCAGCGCAACTTCTACCTCCAGGAGCAGCTAAGAGCCATCAAGAAGGAATTGGGCGAAGATCTCGACGAAGATATTTCCGATGTGATCGAGTACCGGCGGAAGATCAAGAAAGCCAAACTGCCGTCGCAGGCGCGCCAGAAGGCGGAGGAGGAACTCGGCCGACTCGAAAATACGCCGATGATGTCGCCGGAGGCCACGGTCATCCGAACCTATCTCGACTGGATGATCGGAGTACCCTGGTACAAGGCGACCGAGGACAACAGGGATATTGAGGCTGCCTCCGTGATACTCGACGAAGACCACTACGGCCTGGAGAAACCCAAGGAGCGGATACTTGAACACCTGGCGGTGCTGGCGATCGCCGGCAAGATTCGCGGACCGATTCTGTGCCTTGTCGGACCTCCCGGAGTGGGAAAAACCTCCCTGGGCAAGTCGATCGCACGCGCCTTGAACCGCCGCTTCGTCAGGATTTCACTGGGTGGAGTGCGGGACGAGGCCGAGATTCGCGGTCACCGGCGGACGTACATCGGCGCGCTGCCCGGACGAATCATCCAGTCGATGAAGAGAGCCGGAACCATCAACCCGGTGTTTCTGATGGACGAGATTGACAAGATGAGCATGGATTTCCGGGGCGATCCGTCCTCAGCCCTGCTGGAGGTGCTCGACCCGGAACAGAACAGCGCCTTCAGCGACCACTACCTCGAGGTCGATTACGATCTTTCCCAGGTGTTGTTCATAACAACCGCTAACACCCGCGACGCCATTCCCTGGGCACTGCAGGACAGGATGGAGATCATTGAGCTGCCGGGCTACCTCCACCAGGAGAAGTTCGAGATCGCCAGACGTTTCCTGATCCCCAAGAAATTGTCGGAGATCAGCCTGTCCGAAGAGGACATACATATCACACCAAGTGCGATCAACAAGGTTATCGAACGGTACACGCGTGAAGCCGGCGTCCGCGAGCTGGAGCGCAACATCGCCAAGATACTGCGCAAGTCAGCCAGGGAACTGCTGGATAACAGGAAACGCTCCAAGCCGTTGAAAGTGGACGCACGCAGCGCTTCCCGCATGCTCGGCGTAGCCCGATACGACAGACATACCGTTGACGGCGAGGACAGAGTCGGCGCAGCGGTCGGACTCGCCTGGACACCCACCGGTGGAGATCTGCTGCTGATTGAAGCGGAGACGATGAGCGGCAAGGGAAACCTGACCCTGACCGGTCACCTCGGCGATGTGATGCAGGAATCAGCCCGCGCCGCGCTGACCTCCGTACGGTCTCGAGCCAGGGAGATAGGCTTCAACGCCGGCGACTACCTCAAGCGCGAGGTGCACGTTCACCTCCCGGAGGGAGCCGTTCCCAAGGATGGACCGTCTGCCGGTGTAACCATCGCGGTCGCGCTCGCTTCAGCCTTCTCGGGAAGACTCGTGCGAGGCGACATCGCCATGACGGGTGAAATTACCCTGAGGGGCGACATCCTGCCCATCGGCGGGTTGCGTGAGAAGCTGATGGCGGCCCTGCGCGCTGGAATTAAAACCGTGCTTATACCTGAAAAGAACCGTCGCGAGTTGGCCGAGGTGCCTCAAGCGGTTCGTCGTCCGCTCCAGATAATCCCCGTTAAAAACATCGACGAAGTGCTGGAGATGATGCTGCGTCCGGCAAAGCCCGGCGTTAAGGCAACGCGTAAATCCGTGCAACGGGGCAGGGCGGCGGTCAACTGAAGGTGTCCGGCGATGATTCAGGACAACCGTCAGCATCGTCATTCAGACCGTTCAGAAATATTAAGGGCTGGATAATTAAGTATATATGACGCGGCTCGCGGAGTATCGGCGGCGTGGCGTCTCATTCTCCGGCGGCATATCCGCGAAAATGACGGCAAATATCTGAAATCTTCACATTAGTGATCTACATCAATTCGAGACATGGGAAGATCGTTTATATTTCAGAAAATCAGCGGGACTTCCCGTCGCACTTCATGCCACCAGCCTGTTCGTCAGGGAATAAGTCCGATTTCAACAACATCTCCTCATCCAAAATGAATCATACATCATACGATTGCCGCACTGACAACATACCGCTACTCTCCGTGAAGAGAAATATACGCATATACGCGATCGTTTTTTCGTTGCTGTTCGTGCTTCCATTGCAAGCCTCCCAGCTGGCGGAAGTCGCCCTGATCAGCCGCAGCGACCTGGATCGACTGCTTCGCGGCGGCTTCGATATAACCTGCGTCAGCGGCGGAAACATGGCTGAGGTCGTTCTGCACAATGAAACCGACGTTGAGCTGTTGAACGAAACCGGTCTTCATTACATGATAACCAACCGCAACATCGAGGCGTTCCTGGCGGACCGGCTGGGTGGAAGGCGCGACGATATGGGCGGTTACAGAACCTACGATGAGATCGTCGAAGAGATGGCGTCGATTCATGACGATTTTCCGGACATCGCGGGCGAGCTCGTTTCGATAGGCGAGACAATTGAGGAGCGCGATATCTGGGCGTTCAAGATTTCCGATCATCCCGAGGAGGATGAGGACGAGCCCGAAATACTCTATTCGTCGTTGATACACTCCCGTGAAGTTATCACCGCTGAGGTCCTGTTCAATTATATCTACTATCTTGTCGACAATTACGGTCGGGATGAGGCGGTCACTGAACTGGTCGACACGAGGCAGTTGTGGTTTATACTGTGTAACAACCCCGACGGCTATGTCAAGAACGAGGAGGACCACCCGGACGGCGGCGGAATGTGGCGGAAGAACTGCCGCCGCAACGACGACGGAGATATTATTGGCGTCGATCTGAACAGGAACTTCGGTTACATGTGGGGCTATGACAACATCGGCTCCAGCCCCGACGAGGGCCGGGATACGTACCGGGGGACAGGACCGTTCTCGGAACCGGAAAGCCAGGCCGTCAGGGAATTTGTAAACGATCATAATTTCGGCATCTCCATGTACTTTCACTCATGGGGTGACCTCGTCCTCTACCCTCTCGGCTACGATTACTATTTTCCGGAGGATCTCGACGTGTTCAACGCGCTGTCGATGCTGATGTCGCGTGAGAACAGCTACCTGTTCGGAACCGGTTGGGAAGTAATCTACATCACCAACGGCGACACCGACGACTGGCTCTATATGTCCGACGAACATGAGCCCGTCGTTGCGTTGACCTTGGAAGTCGGCAACCGCAACGACTACTTCTGGCCGCCGCGCAACCGCGTCGAAGCGCTGGTCGACGAGAACCTGGAGGCCTGCCTGACAGCCGCCGAATACTGCGACGAGCCGCGCCGGATACTGCGACCGCCCACGCCGGTCAACGTCACCGCCATGACCGATCAACATGACCGGATCGTCGTCCGTTGGGAGAGCCCGGATGATGAAATCAACCGGGCGGTGAGCTATCGCGTCCGCGCCTGTACGCCGGATGATCCCGTCTTTGACGACGCCCCCGAAGACCAGGAGCTTTGGGAGATGAAGGGGGTAAGTTGCTCAGGCATTGATCCCCACAGCGAGCCCCTCAGCTACCGGTTCGAAACCCGGGATGACATGGCGACCATGACCCTCATCGAGGAGATCCCCGCTCCGGACACCCTCAGCGCCTGGGTCAGGTACAGTTTCAGACACTATCTTCCCCACGGTATCGCCCTCGAAGTCTCTTATGACGGCTTCGAATGGGAGCCAATCCCCGGCGCTGATACAGAGGATATCATCACTCATGATATCAACCTCGGACCCGCCCTCAGAGGCGACAGCGAAGGATGGACACAAACCGAGTGGTACCTGGGCGATCATGCCGGTGAAATGGTCAAACTGCGCTTCCGCTATTACCAGTTCGCCCGCCGGCTCAACGGGGAAACAGCTTACATAGACGACATCGGACCGCTGCCGCAATGGCAGGACCGCGAGATCCTCGCCGAAGACCTCGACAACTGGGTCTGGGTCGATCGCGAGCACGACCTGGAAGACAACTTGTACTATCAGGTTCAGGCTCTCGACGCCGACGGCGACGTTTCGTTCTGGAGCGAACCGACCGGCGTCACGGAAGGTCCGGCACGGTTCAGCATCGACATACCGATCGGCTGGTCGATTATCAGTTCGCCGCTGGAGCTGGTTGATCCCGATCTCGAGAGCGTCTTTGCGGAGCTGATCGACAAGGACGCGCTCAATCTGGTCAAGGATGTGACGGGGGATTTCTTCTCGCCCGCGCACAACTATAACGGCATCGGCGACTGGGATCCCCTCTGCGGCTACCAGGTCAAGTTGAACCAGTCCGCCGAGCTTGAGCTTGAAGGATACTACCTGCCCGAGGATACGCCGATACCCCTCGAAGCCACCTGGAGTATAATTCCCTACCTTCCCGACGAACATATTCCGACCGAAGACGCCCTCGGCAGCATCGAGGAAAACCTCATCATCGCCAAGGACGGCTTCGGCAGGTTCTGGCTGCCCGAGTGGAATTTCAACAACATACCCGACATGAACCAGGGGGAGGGTTATTTTGTTCTGCTCACCGATCCCGACACCCTTGTCTATCCGGTCGAACATGCTGATTTCGCCCTGGAGCCCGAAGATCACGGCTTCGATTTGGCCGGATTTGACCCGCCGGGGCCGGACAATCACAGCCTGCTTCTTCAGTTTGATCAACCGCTCGAACCGGGGATCATCTCGCTGATGGACCGTGATGGCAACCTCTGCGGCAGATCCAGGACTTTTGCCGGTCAGACCGATCTCGGGCTGGCGGCCTGGGGCGAGCCCCCCGGCAGGCGGAACGGCTACAGGACGGGTGAGCCCTTCAGCGCCGTCTGGAGCGCTGAGGATTCCGACGAGGGAATCGCATTGTCGCTCTCGGTTGTCATGGGCGATCCCGTATACAGGAAAAACGGTATCTCGGTCATCTCCGCCGTTCGCGAAGCGGCTGCTCCCCCGTTTGAACACGGTGTGATCAGCGCCGCCCCCAACCCGTTCAACGGCAGGCTGACGCTGAGATTCAACCTGCTTGAACCGGCGCACATAAACCTGTCCATATATAACACCTCCGGTCGCCTGGTGGATCAGGTCGCGGCGGGTGATCATCCGGCAGGCCGGTATCGCCTGGTCTGGCGGGGTGAAGAGAGACCCTCCGGGCTGTATTTCGCCAGACTTGACACCCGATCCGGAGACAATACCAGCCGAACACAAACCAGACTTCTACTCATCCGCTAAGGGTAAACCGCCTGAAAATGCCCCGTTAAGTTTTGGAGAGAGGCATTAATATCCTTATATTAATGTTTTAAGTCCATTTTCGAATTAAAGTGAACCTCAGGCATCCGGAAAGCTTGAATCTCCACACCCCTAATCTCAGTTCAGCTGTCAAGGCTGCAATCGTCAGCCTGGCGGTGGTCATGTCATACGTCCAGGCACCGGGCTGTCTTTGCGCTCCGCTGGAGATCACCGTCCCCACCCGCACCGTTAAGGATGCCTTTTACCATCAGCGCATCATGCCGGATCGACGACGCCTGATGATCGCGCTCTCGGGGGGAGGCGACCGGGGACTGGCACAGGTCGGCGTGCTGGAGATCCTCGAGGAGGCCGGACTGAAACCGGACGGCATCACCGGCGTGTCCATCGGCGCGCTGGTCGGCGGCTTGTATGCCGCGGGCTATACGACCTCCCAGATAACCGCGCGCCTGGCGCAACTGGACTGGAGCGGCATCCTTCTCGACAGGCCGGAACGTAAGACGCTCTTACTGGCGCGCAAGGACGAACAGGCGCGCCACCTTTTAAGCCTCCGTCTGGGGAAACACCTGACGCCCGTCATACCCGGCGCCATCGCGCCCGGGCAGAAACTTTACATGAGCCTGCTCGATCTCACCCTCGATATCCCCTGTCGCACGGACGGGGACTGGTCGAACCTGAGAATTCCCCTGCAGATACTTGCTACCGACCTTAAAACCGGCAGGGGCGTCGTCTTCAACTCCGGTGACCTGACGCCCGGCATACGCGGGTCGATCTCCATGCCGTTGCTCTTCGACCCGTTTCAATACGACACGCTGCAGCTAATCGACGGCGGCATCACCAACAATATCCCGGTTAAACTGGCTCGCACAGCGGAAAATGACGTTGTACTGGCGGTCAATACGACCTCGCCCCTTCGCTCCACCGCACCCCCTGTCCAGCCCTGGCGCATCGTGGATCAGGTTACCAGCATAATGGAGAAGGAAGCCGATGCGCGATCGCTGGACGAAGCCGACATCGTGGTTTCGCCGCAACTGGGGAACATCTTCATCGTCGAACCGGAGCAGGTTGATGATGTGGTGGATGCCGGCCGGAGGGCAATGGAGACCGTTCTTCCCGATCTGCAGCGGCTGCTGAAGCGACCTGTTCAGGAGGATGATACCGTTTTCATCCGTTTCAGCCGGGTTGACTTCAACGGCGGCGCGTCGCCTGCGCCGCCGCCGTTTCATGAGGGATCGGACCTGAACGGCGGCGCTGAAATCGGTGAAATCAGGGATTATCTGTGGCGCCTCTACCGCGACGGCACGGTTCGCAACGTGCACGCACGCTACGACAGCTCAAATTCCGTTCTGTCGATCAAAGTGATCAGAACCCACCGGCTGACCGGGGTTGAATTCAGCGGTGAACCGTTAATTCCGGACAGCATCCTCGTGGAGCCCTTCAAGCCGCTGCTCGGCAGACTGTTGAACCTCGACACCGCCGCGGTCGCGCTGTGTAACGTCCTGTCTCTCCAGCGCCGGGCGGGTTTCCCGCTGACCACGGTATCCGCCGTTTCTTTCGACACCACGACCGGTAAGCTCGACCTGAAAATGGATGCGGGATGCCTGGGCGGGATACGTTTCGTCGGTCTGAAGAAGGTCGCGGAGGGATGGATAAGGCATGAGATCCCGCTGGAACGGGGTCAGCCGGTAACCCGGCAGGGCGTCGTCAAGGGTACGGCGAACCTGTACGCCACCGGGCTGTTCCGCAACGTTCATCCGGTGCTGTCCCGGAACAGGCGGGGGAGCGGGTACTGGACGCTGGAGGTTCATGTCAGCGAACATCCATCACCCCCGGTTCTGCTGGGTTTAGCCTATCAGAGCGAACAGCTGACCCGGGGCTTCATCGAACT
Source organism: bacterium (assembly GCA_025774605.1). Classification (GTDB taxonomy): domain Bacteria; phylum Electryoneota; class AABM5-125-24; order Hatepunaeales; family Hatepunaeaceae; genus JALGVR01. Next base: position 33,080 of record JALGVR010000005.1, read on the forward strand.
GGTACATCCCTATTCGTTCTATTACGCGGCGCGAACGGTTCTCTTCACCTCCTTCGGCAAAATGGATACGGAGTACAGAATCTCGACCCTCACCGACAAGCTCTTCGGACTCCCGCTCACATACAACCTGTCAATGGCGTATAATATGAGAAAACGGACCTCGTACGACAGTGATCATAACAGCGCCGGCGATTACCGCCAGACGCGCTGGGGGGGCAGCATCCAGGTCGGAGGTCACATCCTGACATGGGGAATGCTGACGTTCGCCTGTCGGTGGGAGAAACACGAGAATCATTACCCGGCAAAGGACGAATTTTACAGCCTGGGCGCAATAAACGCCAGGTTCGCCATCGACACGCAGGATCGGACGGTTTTTCCCAAACATGGGATCAGGCTGGAGTCGATGTATGAATCAGCGAGCGACTACCTCGGATCGGATCGTAAATTCAACCGTTTTCTGGGTTCTTTCGACGGATGCGCCACAGCCTTCAGGCGACATACGCTGAGCCTGCATTTCAGGGGGGCGACCAGCGATCGAACCACGCCCTCTGACGAACAGTTCAGGCTGGGCGGCATCCATTCGTTTCCCGGCTTGCACCTTGACGAGAAGGTGGGCCAGATGCAGATAGCCGGCGGGGTCGAATACCGCCTCGACCTGATCAGCCGCATACTGGCGGAAAGCTACGTCGGTCTGCGCTATGACATCGCCGGCAGTTGGAGAGACCCTGAAGCGCAGATCACGCGGCGTGACTGGATGCATTCGAGCGGTATATACCTCGCCCTCGACACCATGCTGGGACCGGTGATCATTCAATGGGGGCACCTGTTTGACATAGGCCCTTCGCCGATGCAGGACATCTTATTCATCCAGATCGGGAACCAATTCTAACCTGATCGCATTAAACAGATCAGGTACCTAAACACACATTCGGAGCCAAGGCATGAAACTGTTGCCGATTATTTTCTCAACCATATTCCTCTTCACTTCGGCTTATTCCGACAACTCACAAGCATCCAGGAGCACCAGGCGGGACCGTTACCGGGATATCGCCGTCCAGATCAAGCGGATCGGTGAAGTCATCAACGGTGTGAACGAACGCTATGTGGATCCCATTGACATGGATGAATTCATCCAGGCCGGCATCGAGGGAATGTTGAGAACGCTCGATCCGTACACCGTTTATTTCGAACCTGATCGAGTCAAGGATCTCGACGAGATCACCAAGGGTGAGTTCTGCGGTGTGGGCATCGAAATCGGTCTGCGCGGCAAGGAGAAGGAGCTGACCGTCATATCCCCGATGCCGAACACGCCTGCCTCGCGTATCGGCATCAGAGCCGGCGACGTCATAATCGCGGTCGACGGGAAATCCACCAAGGGCTTTACCACGGCGGATGCCGCCAAGCACATCCGCGGTGAACCCGGCACGGAAGTCACCCTGACCATCAGACGCAGGTCCAACGAACAGCCTCTTGAATACACCATCGTCAGGGAGAACATCCGGGTGCACGACGTGGCCTATTCCGGGATGCTCAAAGACAACATCGGTTACATCAAGCTGGTGAGGTTTTCCAGTCATGCCGGCACCGAGCTCCGGCAGGCACTAAGGGAATTGCTGCCACATAATCCGGCCGGTCTGATACTTGATCTCCGCTCCAACCCGGGGGGACTGCTGCCGTCGGCGGTGGATGTGTCAGAGGAATTCCTGCAGCCGAACCTGCAGATAGTGTCAACCCGGGGAAGATACCCCCGTTCGATACGCTCATTTAAGGCGACCGCGGAACCGCTGGCGGCGGATATTCCACTCGTCGTGCTGGTGAACGGCGGCAGCGCCTCCGCGTCCGAAATCGTCGCCGGCGCGCTCCAGGATCACGACCGGGCGGTTATCATCGGCACCACAACCTTTGGCAAGGGGCTGGTTCAGTCGGTGCGCAAGCTCTCAGGCAACGCCGCGCTCAAGATCACCACTGCCCGATATTATACGCCGTCGGGACGGTTGATCCAGCGTGACCGCCACCGTGATGAAGACGATCTGTTCTCCGCGGTTGACAGTAATCGGAGCTCTTCCGCCGGCACCGGCGAAACGACCGCTCCCGACACGAGCGGGGAGAAGTTCTACACCGATTCCGGTCGGGAGGTGTTCGGTGGAGGCGGCATCACACCCGATATAATACTGAAACCGGAACCACTCGATCCAACCAGGGTGGAGATGTATCGAAGGGACCTGTTCTTCATGTTCGTCGAGAACTGGCTGACCAAGAACACGCGACCGGATACGGTCGTTGTGACCGAAGAGATGCTCAGCGACTTCGACAGGTTCATCGACAGCCTTGACTTTCAGCCGCCCATACACGGTGAAGAGCAGATCGAGGCGCTGCGGGAGATCGGGCGGCATGATTCGCTGGACACCCTTTTCACGGCTGACCTGGACCAAATCGAAGATATATTACGGCGGTCGTCGCGTGATTTCAATCCGCAGATACGGGAGTTTATCAGGCAGAGCATCGACATGGAGCTCGCCTCGGTCCTGGGTGGCAGGGAGTGGCGTATCCGCGCCTCGTTCGACGAAGACGTTCAACTGGCTGAAGCGATTGCCATACTCAAGGACAAGGCTCGGTATACCGCCGAGCTTCAGGGCGTAAGCCGTGCTGATGCCGGTGAAAACCGAACCGAATAACGCAGTCCGGCTGACCGTTCACCGGTGGAACAGGCTGTCACATCATCTCCTTACGCCGGAATGATCAAGCGTCTCCCGCCTGAACGGCGGGAGACGCGTCACTTTGACAGAACATGACCCGCCGCAATGCACTTCCAGCCGGGCCGCAATAATCTCCAGTGAATCCCACGATCGCCGGTCAAATCACCGTCGCGCGGCACCCGTCTCGAAAGTAAGAATTTTACAAATTTTTCCCTCAATCTCTTGCGTATGATGTGCAGTTGATTTATCTTTCGCTTGCGCATTTTTTGCACACAGATTCGCTTATTCTGCAAATTATTCGCAGTGGAACTGTCATGATAACAAGGGAGGCGGATTGTCTGAGCGACCTTTAGGATGGGTTTTTCTCCTGGCCACGACTTTGCTTTTGGCAAACTGTGATTGGGATCCTGCACACGACCACATTTTAGACCCTGATAATCCTCAGTCCAGACCGTTCGGCAGCCTTAGATTAACGGTACTTACCCTGGATCAGCACCCCGTCAACAACGCTTACGCCCAGATCAAGGAGGTCGGCCGTTTCGGGACAACCGATACAAGCGGTGTGGTCTGTTTCTACGATCTGCCGGAGGGCGAATGGTGGGTTGTGGCTTACCGCAACAGTGTTCCCGATACGGTATATGCGCCCGACTCGGTGCAGGTAACCATCCGGCATTTCACCCGTACAGACACCAACCTGCAGCTTGACGCCGTACCCTCCTTTATCAACGTCACCGTGAACTCGATAACACAGGCTGTCAATATCGACAGCAACTACATCTATGCCAGGCTGACGGCGAGGGTGTTCGATCCCGATGGAATCACCGATCTGGACCGGGTCGAATGGAAGTTGCGGGACCTCCGAAACAACATACTGATGCATGATACTCTCGATCACTACGATCCCGATTCCGCGTATTGGTGGGAGGAGATTCCCTCCGGTGAATTTCCGGGGGGGAATCTCATAAACACGTTTACCACACCCTTCATCTTTGAATCGTATGACCATGCGGGAAATTCATCGCAGTCAACGGCTTACCTGGCCAGGATCATATACCGTCCCCCTGAACTGCGGGCGGTTGTCCAGTCAGGTCCCAAGCCGACGCTGAGGTGGAACTACAGTTGGAGCCTCGAGTTTCCCGTGCCCGAATCGTTCTACTATCTGGTCAGCATTTACGAGGTTCCCAGCGAGACACTCGTCTACCGCCGACAGCTCATCCCGGACGGCTCCGGAGAGATTTCGCATACGGTGGAGGATTCCCTTGAAATCGCCGGGACCTATCGCTGGGATGTGTGGGTGTTTGACCTTTTCGGCAACAATGCCCGTTCGCTGCGTAACGGTTTTGTAGTCGGCTGATAAAAAATTTGGCTTGGGTATAACATGTGCGCTGAACGAAAATATCCCCCGGGCAGCCTGGAAGCAGGTCTGAAATCGACGCCGGACGCGACATCACAGGATGAAGTAACCAGGCTGCTGAATACCACCCTCAAACTGGCGGTGGAGATGATGCAGGCCGATCGCGGCGTCATCCTGCTGGACGAGGGCGGCAGGCTGGAGGAACTGGCGTCCTTCGATTCAACCGCCGACAGTCCGGACAGCGATATTGATTATTCGTCCAGTTCGGTCGACATGGTTATGAAATCGGGTACACCGATATTGACTCACGACGCGTTGGCTGATCCAAGGTTCGGCGACGCTGAGAGCATCATCATGCACCAGATAACGTCCATTATCTGCACACCGATGTATCTCGAGGATCAGGTGATCGGGGTAATCTACCTTGACAGCCGTCACAACAGGCAGCGTTTCACAGAGGGCAATCTCGACTTCGTTCACACCTTTGCCAAAATGGCGGCGATTGCTGTGGATTACGCCCGCAGAAACAAAATGTTGCACATTGAGAAACAGCGGTTGCAGAGCGAGCTGGAATTCTCCCTGAAAGATATCGTCGGGAAGAGCCCGAAGATGTCCGAGATATTCAAGCTGATTCACCGGATTGTCAACTCCGACATCTCCGTGCTTCTGGAGGGCGAGAGCGGTACCGGCAAGGAGCTGGTGGCGCGCGCCCTCCATTACAACGGTCCGAGGCGTGACAAGCCGTTTGTGGCGCAGTTCTGCGGCAACCTCGCCGAGTCGCTGCTGGAAAGCGAGCTGTTCGGACACAAAAAGGGCTCCTTCACCGGCGCGATCGCCGATAAGATGGGGCTGTTCGAGGTTGCCGACGGCGGTTCGTTCTTTCTCGATGAGATTGCCGATATCAGTCCGACCATTCAGACCAAGCTGCTGCGGGTTCTCCAGGAGGGTGAGATACGGCGTGTCGGCGATACGGTATCTCGCAAAGTGGATGTCCGCATCATCTCCGCCACAAACAAGAGCCTCAGGGAGGAGGTTGAAGCCGGCAAGTTCCGCGAAGACCTGTATTATCGGCTGAACGTGATTACGATTAATCTGCCGCCCCTGCGTGAACGTATCGGTGATATTCCCCTGCTCGTAAACCACTATTTGCGGAAATTCGCCGAGACCAACAAGATGCCCTCCAAAAAGATCTCGCCGCGGGCCATGGAGGTGCTGGCCAACTATCATTGGCCCGGGAATGTACGCGAGCTGTTGAACACGATCGAGCGCGCCATGATTCTGTCCGATGACGACGTGATCAAGGTCGACGACCTGTTTATTCCCGAGGCGGAAAAACTCGCCACCGGCCGCAAATCACTCAAGGAGCACGAGAAGGACTACGTCCTCAAAACCCTTGAGGATTGCGGCAACAATAAGACGAAGACCGCTGAAATGCTCGGCGTTTCGCTGCGGTGGCTGCATTATAAGTTGAACGAATGGAAGAAACCGGTCGGTTAGGATCCTACCGGATTGATGCCGAGCTGGCTCACAGCAATATCTGCACGGTTTACCGCGCCTTCGAAGAGAGCCTGGGTCGTCCGGTTTTAATCAAGAAACTTCACCCGCAGATGGCGCGGGAGGAGGATATCCGGACCCGCTTCAAGCGCGAAGCCCAGGTGTGTGCCCAGGTCAAGCATGAGAACATCGTTGACATCTATGGCTACATCGCCGATTCCGATCAAACCATGCTGATTCTGGAGTTCGTCGAAGGATTGTCCCTGGGGGAGCTGATCTCGAACTGTGTGTATATTCCCTGGCAGCCGGCGCTGGCAATACTGAGCGGTGTGCTTGAGGGTCTGGCGTTTGCCCATTCCAGGTCCGTGATTCACCGGGACATCAAGCCCGGCAACATCCTCATTTCCCTGGATGGTCAGGCGAAGATATCCGACTTCGGACTCGCCACGCTTGAGGATGCACCCAAGCTGACCAGGCAGGGAATGGTGGTCGGCACACCCGCCTACATGCCGCCTGAGCAGATTACCGGCGGGCAGATAGACCAGCGCAGCGACCTCTTCTCCCTGGGGGCGAGCTTCTACGAGGTGCTGACCGGAAAATCACCCTTCTATGCGGACAACTTCTCGGAGATCATGAAGAAGGTGTTGAATGCCCATCCGCAAAGACCGTCCGCTGTTATTCCCGACATCCCGACTGAATTTGACCAGATCGTGCTGCGCCTGATCGAAAAGCAGCCGACCAAACGATACGCCAGCGCCGATCAGGCTTTGCGGGATGTGAAAAAACTCGCCGAGCAGAAAGACGTTAGTCTGGACAAGGACTCCGTCCGTGAATTTCTTGATCAACTGGATGTTGCTCCGGCTGGCGGCGCGAAATCATCGACATCCATAACCGAGCCCGCTCCCCTCCGAAACAGACGGAACTATTCAACATGGCTGCTCGGCGCGATCGGTGTGACGGCAATTGTCGTTGCCCTGCTGCTTCCCGGCTCGCGAAACGACTATGTGAAACCGACTCCCCGACCATTCAACCAGATCAGTCCGCCTCCGCGGAGAGGCGCGAGTAAGACCGTGCCTCTTCAGCCGAGAGAATCAGCCGGAATCGAACGGTACTCCAAGGCGGTTGAACAGCCGAAGGCATCAGAGGGAGCCGTCTCCGGGCGGCGGCGGAATGTCAGTCGGGACACCGCAGGCGGGGAATCCAAAGTGGTTAAACCGGCGGAAGAACTGGTTGCGCACGAACCGATCGATAATCGAACCGCTCCGGTTTACCCGACACCCTCAGCGATCGATACGACGGAACCCGGTCAACTCTTTATCTTAACCGGAAGACAATGGGCTGCAGTGACAATCGATAATAAGACAATAGGTGTAACACCACTCACTGAACCGATCAAGCTTGCGCCGGGCAAACACCAGGTTACTTTATTCAACGACCAATTCCCCGGGCCGGTGTCTGAGACCGTCATCATTGAACCGGGAGCCGAGCAGCGGTTGGTCGTTGATCTCGAACGTTACTTTGCTGTAATTAAGGTTCTTTCAGTCAAACCCTGGGCGGAGATCTTCGTCGACGGCGTTTCCTACGGTGAAACACCTCTTAACAGACGGATAATCCTCCCGCTGGGTCAACATGAAATCGAACTGCGCAACCCGGATTTTAGAACCTGGCGGCAGGTGTTCAATTTCAGCCAGGGCGACCCCCCGGTGGAAATATCCGTGTCACTTGCGCCGCTTCAAAGCGCTGAATCGAGACAAGATCTGCTGCCGAGATGAAAACAGTCCGATACCTGAAACTGCTGTTGAGTTCGCTGGTATTCCCCCAATATTGCCCATCCTGCGGCAGGGAGTGGACAGGAGGGGCGGGGTGGCTCTGTCCGGACTGCTGGCTTAATCTGCCCGCGGCGGGAAGAGGGTACTGGCGGCACATGCCGCGGCTGAGAGACAGGGTTATAACAGCCTTCCGGTACAACGAAACAACACGCGAGCTTACCCACCAGATGAAGTTCAACGGCCGCGTTGACATCGCCGTGGAGCTGGGGGGCAGGGTGGCCCGCCGGATCATGGATTTGATCTCCCCGGGGGATATCGCCGCCGTCGTGCCGGTGCCGCTGCATCCGACGCGAATCAGGGAGCGCGGCTACGACCAGAACCTCGTTCTCTCCCGCCGCATCGCCGAAGGACTCAACCTCCCCCTCCGTACCGGATTGATCAGGAGGGTGAAGCATCGACCACCCCAGTCGCGCCTTTCCAACCTGGAGAGACTGACAAACCTGAAAGGCGCGTTTCGACCGGATACATCCTCCGGGACGAAGATTGACGGTGCAGTCCTGCTGGTGGATGACATCATTCACACCGGCGCCACAGCCCTGAGCTGCATCGATGCACTATCCAGGATGGGGATCAGCGACGTCAGGGTGTTGGCGGCGCTTGGCTGAACTTTCACGCTTGCGCGCGGGAATACGGTTGCATCTTTTTCGTATCCATCAACAACGTAAACCAAATCGGATCTTCCATGACAAAGGGAAAGACAGAAGTAGCCTCAATTCAGCTCTCGACAGACCGTCAGATAAACTCGCTGCTCAACGATATTGTCAGCCGTCTCAAGGAGTACACCGAGACGCAGGTGAACCATATCAACAAGCTCGCCAAGATCGGCGTCGCACTTTCATCGACACGGAACCTTGACAAGCTGCTCGAGATGATCCTCGACGAAGCGCGCGCCTTTACGCGTTGCGACGCCGGTACGTTGTACCTCGTGAACGACGAGAACAGAACGGTTGAATACAAGATCGTTCAGAACGAATCGATGGGCACCCGCGTGGGCGGCGCTACCGGAGAGGCGATAAATGCCGGTTTCTTTCCACCCGTTCCCCTCACGGTTGACGGTAAACCCAACAACTCGAACGTCTGTGCATACGTTGCCAACTCAGGGAAAATGGTCAACATTCCCGACGTATACGAAGTCGACGGTTTCGACTTTCAGGGACCCCGCAGGTTTGACGCCAGCACGGGTTACCGCACCAAATCGATGATGGTCTTTCCCATGCGCAACCACGAGGGAGACATCATCGGCGTGATGCAGCTCATCAACGCATTGGACAAGGACACCGGCGAACTGATCCCGTTTGCCAAGGAATTCGAGGAGCTCTCCGAGGCGCTGGCATCCCAGGCCGCGGTCGCCATAACCAACGCGCAGCTCATCCGCGATCTGGAGAACCTGTTCGAATCGTTCATCCAGACCATCGCCACGGCGATCGATGAAAAATCGCACTACACCGGCGGACACATCGAGAGAGTCGCCAACCTGACGATGGAAATCGCCGAACGGATCAACGCCGCGACCGAAGGACCGTACGCCGCTTCCCGGTTCGACGAAGACAAGCTAACCGAGCTGCGACTGGCGGCCTGGCTGCACGACACGGGCAAGATCACCACACCCGAATACGTGGTCGATAAGGGCAGCAAGCTGGAGACCATATTCGACCGCCTGGAATTGGTTCGCACCCGCTTCGAGCTGGCCATGGCCGAGGCAAGGCTCAAGGCCGCCGAGACCGGATCAGCTCCCGCGGATGACGATGCCTCAGGCGGCGAAGGATCCCGCTCGATTCGGAAAACCGATGAGATTGTGAGGCAACTGATCGATGATTTCAAGTTTGTTGAGAGCAACAATGCCTCACAGGAGTTTGTGCCCGACGAGAAGATCGAGAGGCTGCGCGACATATCCCGCGCGACCGTTCATACTTACACCGGCGGTGATGAGCCGATGTTGACGGACGACGAGCTTTACAATCTGGAGATCCGCAAGGGCAACCTGACTCGCGAGGAACGCCAGACGATTGAGAACCATGTCGTTGTCACCAGGAGGATGCTCGAGAATGTGCCCTTCCCGAAGAAGCTGAAGGATGTGCCGTTCATAGCCGCCGCTCACCACGAAAAACTCAACGGCAAAGGCTACCCGGACGGCTTGAAGGGGGACGAAATCCCGTTGCAGGTGCGCATCATGACGCTGGCGGACATATTCGAAGCCCTGACCGCGGCCGACAGACCATACAAGACCGCCAAAAAGCTGTCGGAGGTGTTGAAGATCCTGGGGTTCATGGTCAAGGACGGAGAGTTGGACGGCGACCTGGTGCAATTCTTCCTGGATGAGAAGATGCATATCGAATATGCGCGCAAATTCATGGACCCCGAGCTGATCGATGTTGATTAGATGATATCCAGCGAAGAAATCGCCGCCGACCTCAACGTTGTGCCGGGCTCGATCGGCGCCTCACTGCTGGAGGGTGAACAACGGCTTCACTATGCCGGCGTGATCCGCCCGCGCCGTCACACCGAACTGCTGCTGGAGAAGGTGATGGGGGTCGACCGCACCGAGCTGTACCTGAGAGCCCGCGATCCGATCAGTCCGGAGCAATCGGCTCACTTTCGTTCGCTGCTGGCGCGCCGGGAAGCCGGTGAACCGGTGCAGTACATCGTGGGCTGGGCGCCCTTTTATGGTCGAAAGTTCTACATCGGCGAAGGGGTCTTCATCCCGCGCTTCGAGACTGAAACCGTGATCGAACGATTCCTCACGGCGCTGGCTGAAGATCGACCGGCGGAGCGACCTGTTGAGGTTCTGGACCTATGCTGTGGCAGCGGCGTTGTCGGTTTGACCGCCGCCGCGGAAGCGCCCGGCGTCAGGGTCACCTTGATCGATCTCTCTGAGACTGCGATTGAATGCACGAATCGGAATGCGCGGGAACTGAAGGTTGAGAACTGCGTTGAAATTATTAAACGGGATGCTCTCAGCGATCCGCCGCGCCGATGGCGGGGGCGATTTCGGTATATTCTTGCCAATCCGCCCTATATCCCGCTTGCCGGGCTGGATGATCTTCCCCGGGATGTACGGGACGGCGAGCCGCGCCACGCGCTGACCGACCGCGCTGACGGCCTCAGCTTTTACCGGCGCTGGATGCAGACGCTGCCCGCCATAATGATCCCGCACGGCAGGTTGATCGTCGAGTGCGGCGATAACACCGCCCGCTCGGTAATGAACATACTCCAAGCATCCTTCAAGGATGTCATGGCAACGCGGGACATGAACGGAATGGAAAGGGCCGTGGAGGGAATCCTGTTGTAGGCTCAACGGTCTGTAAACGGACCTTCAGCTTTCAGATTTCAAATCAACACACTACTTGAGAGACAGATGTTATCATTCGCCAACAGCCTGGCAATGTTGCTTATCCTGACCGTAAGCGGTTACCAACCGGGGGGGACGTCAGCCCAATACACAGGTGAAAACTTTTACCTGAAGGAGATAAAACAGCTGTCGCCGGATGTCGGTGAATTGAAGACCGGCTGTATAAGCCCCGACAGTCTGTGGATCTGCTGGCAGGGCAACTGCGCGGACGGCTGCATGGGCGATCAGATCTGGATCATGCCGATAATCGGCGGTACACAACGGATGATCTCACCGGCGGTGGGTGAAGCTGTCAAACCGGTTTTCACTCCGGACGGGAAGCGAGTCGTCTACAGCATGAGCACGGGTCCCGAGCCTGAAAAAATCAATCCGGCTGAACCGGCGTCCAGCCTGCACTGGCGCCTGGATGACCTGGATATTTACATCACCGACCTTGGGGGCGTCCACCAGACTCAATTGACGAACGTTCCCGGCTTTGACGGCGAGGCGGCGGTGTCACCGGACGGGAAAACGGTGGCTTTTACTTCGGTCAGGGACGGCGATGTCGACATTTTCACAATGACCATCGACGGGCTGGCTGCAACTCGGTTGACCGATACGTTCGGTTATGACTGCCTGCCGAGATTCTCGCCCGACGGGGAATGGATCCTGTTTTCAAGCTACACGCCCAGGACGGACGCCGAGATAGAGCATTACGGGGAGATGATCGCCGCCGGCAAGGCAGCCCCACCGTGGCTGGAGCTTGACATAATGCGGGCTGACGGCTCTGAGCGAAGACGGATCACCAACCTGAAGGCGATCTCGATCTCGCCGTGCATGCATCCCCATAAAAAAGTCATAGTCTTCTCATCGAATTATAATCAGTCCCCGTTGAGCGGCAAGGGAGGCATTGAAAACTTCGATCTGTTTATGATCGGTCTCGACGGCACCGGGCTCCGGCAGGTGACCTTTGATCCCAAGTTCGACGGTGAGCCGAGCTTTTCGGGCAACGGTTCGAAACTGACCTGGATATCCGGCAGGGGATCAGCTTCCACCGGAGGGCGAAGTATTTATTCTGCGATATGGACGGGGGGAAAGACCGTGCCGGCGCCGGCGCCGGAGCCGACGACGGGTAATTGATTTTCCCGCACTCGAACAGTCGGGTGGCTGAAGCCGGCGGACGCGCGGGACGGCTTGCCTGCCCCCCTTCCTTCCCCCCGCAACAGAAGGGGGAGGGAAAACCGTCCCTGTTTTAAGGGCATAACAACGGTTTCAACTCTGCAGAGATCCTTTCATCACCCAGCCTGTCCAACAGCTCAAGGCTCAACCGCCGATAGATCACCGCCGCGTCCGGATAGTCCTCCAGGATCTCGAGATGCGCCCTGACGGTTTTCGCGTCACCCCGGCGCAGGGGGCCCGAAACGGCATCAGGCAAGCCCTTTTCAGCAATGTTCAGGGCGGTCTTCTTCATCAGCGGACCCAACGTTCGCATCGCCTGCCCGTCCGTCATTCCACTGTCATGAAGTAACTTCATCGCCGTTCCGGCAAGCCCGGCCATCAGGTTGCAGGCCACGACCGCGCTCAGATGGTACAGGCGCCGTTTATCGGGCGGAACCCTGAACGGGACGCCGCCCAGCTCGAGCGCGATTCTCTCGCCGAGCTCAACCGCCCCCGGATCGCCGTCTATCCCGAAGGTTACACCGTTCAACAGCTCGGCTCCCTCGCCTCCGACAAAGGTCTGCATCGGATGCCAGCTCAACGGCAGCGCTCCCACCTCGCGCAGACGATCAAGCGGTTCAGCCGACAGGGCGCCGGCGGTATGGGCGACAACCGTGCCGGGCTTGAAACCTTTTCTCATCACGATCTCATCGACCAGTCCGGCTATCTGACTGTCTCTCACACAGAGAACAACAAAATCGGTTTCCGCTGCAAGGTCAGCGACCCTGCTCACGACCGGCAGACGCAGGCTGTCCAGCCAGACATCCCGCCCCCGGCGCCTGATGACCAGCCCCGACAAGGTGTATCCCGCCGCAACGAATGCCTTCGCCAGAACGCTTCCGACCCTGCCGTATCCCACAACTGCGATCGGCGGCTTCGAGCCGTTTCCGTTCATGACCGATCTTCCTTTGATCCATCCTTCAAGTTAAATCTCCAGCACCTCTTTAACCGCATCCAACACCCTGTCATGCAACAAGCCGTTGGTGACTATCACGCCGACGTTCCGCTCAAGCGTCCTGCCGGATGAAAAGTCAAGTTTCGTCCCGTATACATCGGTTACCATCCCGCCCGCTTCCTCTATTATGATCGATCCGGCGGCATGATCCCAGATCTTCTCCGCGTACCTGTCCGGATCGTTCACCGCGATTCCCGCGACGGGCAGTCTCAGGTATATCGACGCTTCGCCCCGGGCTGTCACCGCATACTTGCACTGGCTGTCGATGCGCACGGGCGGCTCATGCAAGCCCAACAGCGCCGCGATCCTTGCCGAATCGGAGTGCGATGAATGACCGGATTCGACCGACTCGCAGAACCTCGCCCGAGCGGGATCGGTGACATCATCAACCCTGACAGGCAGGAGCTCGGCGGATGATTCCAATGGTGACATGAAGCTTCCATCACCCCTGACCGCAACCACCAGGCAGCCGGTGGAGTCTCCGGGCTTATCCAGGTCCGGAGGCAGATTCGGGCAGCCCAACACCCCCAACGCCACCTCGCCCTCAACAATCAGCGCCAGCGCGACCGCATACTGTCCGCCGCGCAGGAAGCCCTTGGTGCCGTCAATCGGGTCGAGGCACCAGAACCTTCCCTGTGCACCGCCACCGTACGATCCCCGATCGATCGCCCCGATGACGGACGCTTCGTCGATCCCGGGGTCGACCCGCCGGACGACTTCAATCACACGCTCCTTCAGCATCCGTTGCCCGGGTTGAACGAGACGGCTGGAATCCTCTTCAGCCACCAGCGGAATTTCGGGAAACGATCGATACAACGCATGGCTGACGATCGCCTGCGCCCCGAAATCAGCCAGCGTCACCGGTGAACGATCGTCCTTGGAGACGGTTTCAGCCGAAACGAGGCTCTTCCGAACCGATCGGCAGAGCCTGCAAGCCTGTACTACTGCCGCAACTGCGGATTTCAGCTCATTCTCGAACAATATCACACTCCATCAGTATCGGCCGTCGATCCTCCACCTCGACAGCCGTTCCCATGAATATATGAAAAAGGGCGGCGATATGCCGCCCTCGACAGGGAATTCCATCCACCGAAAAATGATTCGGATAATAATCCCGCCTGTGAACCATATTCGCATCATGTGCGTATCACATTCGCAGTTTCCATGCCAGTGATATGAAATAAGCGCGTGCCTTTACCGACATCGTCCCGGAATCAATCCGGTCATCGATCGATAGTGAGACGGGGACTGGAGGGGATGAACTGAAGAAGTCAACCTGTGCGGCGAGATAAACCACTGCCGTAACCACCGCGAACCCCCAGGTCATCCGGTATGAACGGTTATAACTGTCGTACCCGGCGTCGATTTCCGCCGGATCGCGGGCGGCGAGGTAATCATCCCGGTTTCGGCTTGTTTCAAGCGCCGAGACGACCAATCCGGTTACGGCAACGGCTTCGATGCCGGCGAAAATATAGCCCTTTCGCCTGCCTTCCGTCAGGTGGCCCCAGCCGGGAAAGACGAGCGATTTCACCGCCGCAGAAGGCTGGCGGTACACCGGTTTGAAGATGTAGGCGGTATCAATCCTCGCTGTGGTCGGCGGCGTATCGGCTGCTGCGGGTTCAGCGCCGGTCGTCGCACGATTTTCCAGCCTTCTCTTGACTGTCTCAGAGGTGGGGAGCGGAATCCGGTTGCGCACCGATTCATAGATCTTCCACACCGGCGGCGGCAGTTCGGACGGGGATAGTTCAATCGATGGATCGAGGTCAAGAGCGATTTCAAAGGAAGTGACGGCGACGCTGTCCTTCCCCTGTATTGCATCCGCACAACCCAGCGTGAGATAGAGCCTCGCCAGTTGGGTGGTATCGGCGGAGCCGGAGCCTTCAGCCTCGATCACCAACTGCTCGACCCGGTCAAAATCGCCGACAAGATAGGCCTCCCACGCTTCATCAGCCGGACCGGCGGCATGCAGGGAGACGGAAACCAGGATATTAAGCAGGACAACCGTCCCGAGGATCATTTCACCACCACGATTCGCCCGGTCTGCGCAACGCCCCCGGACAGAGGCGCATACCTGTAGATGTAACACCCGGCGCTGAACGGACTGCTGTCCCATATCCGGCAGCCGCCCGATGCGGGGATGGAGATGTCCGCGATCGATCTGCCGTTCAGGTCAGACAGTTTCAGAAGCGCCGTACCGGGAGGCAGGATGAACCTGACGGAACCGTTGGTCGGATTCGGCAGCGTCACAACAGGTGATACCCGGGGTGGGTAGTGACCGTAATCGGCTACGTCACTGGCGTCGTCGTACAGGATTTCAACCGAATTCAGCACAGTCATCATCCGCTGGCCTCTGCCGCCGATGGCGTAAAGGGTATCGTTCAACTCGATCAGCGCGAAATCCATGCGCGGGGTGGTCATCCCGGGCAGCTCACGCTCGACCCACTCGTTGTCCCGCGCTGAATAAGCCTCCACGAGGTTGGTCACCTGCCTGTCGTGCATGCGGGTTCTGCCGCCGGCGACTATCAACAGGTCACCCAGGAATGCTGCGCCCAGTCCACCCCTGGCGGTGGGCATCGGTTGAAGATTCACCCAGCCGCGCCCGCGCAGCACCTCAAAGCTGTTCAACGGTCCACCGAGGTTAAACCCACCGATCGCCCAGACGACATCGTCTCTCTCCAACAGTCCGAAATTGGCGCGGGGATTGTTGAGAGTGTCAGCGACCGTCCACCTCGAGCTGTCCGGCGAAAACCATCTGCCCCTCCCTTCGAATCTCCGTTCTCCCGCCGCGCCGCCCAGGATCAGGATCCTCCTGCCGACCCTCGCCGCGCCATGACCGTACAGGTAAGGCTCCGACATTCGCCCCGCGACCAGAAACGTGTCGTTCTCCGGGTTGTAGAGATAGATCCTGTTGTTGAAGTTCCCGTTGCTGGTCAAGCCGCCGATTATCAGGATGTTCCGTCCGTAACTGACGGCGGTGGCCTGATACAGCGGCGCCGGCAGCGGCTCTATCTCGCGCCAGCCTCCCCGCCGGGGAATGAAGACCTCTGCGGAGGTGGTCATTTCCCGACGAGCGCCGCGCATGCCGCCGAACACATAGATTCTCCCTTCGTGCGCCACGGCGGCATACCCCATGCGGGGATCGTGCATCGATGGCGCCGCTCCCCACCTGAGATCAGCCGACGCCGCCGGCGCCAGGAGAAACAACAGTACCGATATATATACGATCAGCTTCATTATCCTGGAAAGTATGTCGAGCCCTCAATTACATTTAACGGGAGCGTTTTACAGTTGTGCCGTTATCCCGAACGCAGTGAGGGATCTTCCTGGTGTAAGGAGATGAGATTCTTCACTTCGTTCAGAATGACGCATCGCCCTGTTCACAATGACGCATCGCCCTGTTCACAATGACGCATCGCCCTGTTCACAACGACGTAGTGCTCCGTTCACAATGACGCGCGGAAATACAACCATAAGTTGCCCCCCGTAATGAGCTTGACGGCAACGGATGTTGATCCTCTGTTAATGCTTTACACTGTTTATGTCAGTCGCAATCATCGTGCCGCTCTTCATGTCGACGCGCAGGCTGCGGCGCCCGCCCGGCTCAACCTCGATCGGTGTGCGCCAGGTCTTGAATTCGGGATGTTTTATTTCGATCAGATGTTCCCCCGGCGCCAGCCAGAGCGGGCTTTTGCGCGGAAGCAGACCGATTGAATCGCCATCGACCCACAAGCAGCCCCAGGGAACGGCGGAGAGACTGACCCGTGCGTTCTCAGCGGTGAAATCGACCTCGACCGTGTCCCGCAGGCCGGACTTAAGTATCAACCTCCGCCGAACTTCCGGATAGAGATCGTGCCTGAAAACAACATCGTGCTCTCCTGCCGGCAGCAGAATCGTGCCCAACGGTGTCACCCCGGCATCCCGCCCGTCGACGGTTACCTCAGCCCAGGGACGGGCGATAACGGTCAGCCGCGCCGGCTTGCGGGCGACTGAGGTTTCGACCGGCGCCGGTTCATACCGGATCGCCGGTTCGATCACCGGAACCAAGGTGTCGACGTCTGTGCTGATCACCGTAGATTCAGCTTGAACATCCAGGGTGTCTCCCGTCTGCTCCGATGCCACATTCTCATCGGCGCCGCTTCGTCCCTCGATGCGCGAAGCCCGGTCCGACCGGAACAGCATGGCGAACACGACAATCAGCGCCACGCCCAGAGCCGCCCAGGCAAGCGTCAATCTCTTCCCGGTTGTCTCTTTCCGCGTCAGCGGCTCGCCTTCAAGAATGGCGATGGCTGCGTCGGGATTGACTGGTCTCGCCTGCGGATCCCGCTCCAGCAGAGTATCGATCAGCTCGGCCAACCCGGGTGTAAACCGCTTCTTCCCCGTGAGCCGCGGCGGTTCGATCTTCCTGATCCTGTCGAGGCTGACCAGCGGATCATCGGCAGCGTACGGGTTGAAGCCGGTCAAGGCCTCAAGCAGTATGACACCCACTCCGAACAGATCCGAACGCGCTGAAGCGGGTTTCCCCTCCGCCAGTTCGGGAGCCATATATGCCGGTGAACCGACGATGGCGCCGTGTTGTGTCACGCCCGGCAACGCCTCAAATCCGGCCAGCGAAAAATCCGCCAGTACGATCCTGCCGTCTCTGCCGATCAGGATATTGTCAGGTTTCAGATCGCGGTGGAGCAACCCCTGCGCATGAACCGCGGATAAACCCTTCAGGATTGCCAGGGCGATCCGCCGGACCTCCTCCTCGCGCATGGGCCCCCTGGCGATTTCGTCCGCCAGTGTCCCGCCCTCGATCCATTCCAGCGCCAGGTAGGGAATCTCCTCCTCTTTGCCGCACTCATAGACGCGCACCACGTTGGGGTGATCGATCCTCGCCACCGCCCTGCCCTCGCGGATGAACCGTTCGACCAGCTCTTCGTCCTCGATCCAGTGCCGGTGCAGCACCTTCAGCAGGACTTTTCGATCAAGCGATCTCTGCCGTGCCGGATAAGCCGTGGCGACCTGACCGACATGCAGCGGACTCTCTATGTCAAACCGGTCTTCTAAGGACAAGTCTGTTCCGTTAATTGGGAGCTGATATCGCCGCCCCGGCGAAACAATCTGTCGATGACGGGACTATATGTCTTTCCCCTCCTCCCGCCACCTGGCGAGTGTCTTCTGCAGATAGCGCCTGCTGACTCCCAGGATGCGGGCGGCTTCGCTGCGGTTGCCTCCGGTCTGCTTGAGCACGCGCAGGATATGTGCGTCGATCGTGCTCTGCAGATCCTGTGCGCCATCAAAACTTTCGGCTTTGCGGTCCCCTTTTTCCCCCAGATCAAGGTCCTCCGGTTCGATCGTGTCGGAGCTGGACAGGACCGCCGCCCGCGACAGTACGTTCTCCAGCTCCCGGACGTTGCCGGGCCAGTCATGCCCGGAAAGGGCGTCCAGCGCCGCCGGCGAGATCCTGCGCGGAGGCTGACCGGTGCGCGTTGCAACCTTGTTCAGGAACGATGCAACCAGCAGCGGGATGTCGCTCTTCCTGTCGCGCAGCGGTGGCGATTCGATCGTCAGCACGTTCAAGCGATAAAAGAGGTCTTCACGGAAACGTCCGCCGGATATCTCGTCGGTCAGCGACTTGTTGGTGGCGGAGAGGATCCTGACGTCAGCCCGTCGCTCCCCGGGATCGCCGAGCCGCTGATATTCACCGTCCTGGAGAAATCTCAGCAGCTTTGCCTGTATGGTCGGCGGAACATCGGCGATCTCATCGAGAAACAGCACGCCTCTGTCGGTGAGGTCCAGCAGTCCGGGTTTATCAGCCACCGCGCCGGTGAAGGCGCCTTTGCGGTAACCGAACAGCTCGCTCTCCAGCAGTTCTGCGGTCAGGTTGCCGCAGAAGATGGCGCGGAAAGGTCCATCCCTGCGCGTGCCGGTCGAATGCAACGCCCGGGCGATCAGCTCCTTGCCGGTGCCGCTCTCGCCGGTGATCAGCACCGGCAGATCAGCGGCGGCGATCCTCTCCATCCGGTCGTACATTCGCCGCATCGCCTCCGATTCGCCGACCATGCCGGGGAATCGTTGTGATTGAGCCGCCTGCAGCGCGCTGCGCGCCTCCTTCAGCTCCAGCACCCTGGCCAATGCCAGCGCCGCCAGGGAGCCGAAAGCCTCCAACAACGGCAGTTCGTCTTCGGTCAGTTTCCCCGTGCCGGTGGCATCGAGGTAGAGCGCGCCGATACTGTTCCCGTGCGCTTCGAGGGGAATGCAGCAGGCCGACCTGATTCCCCTGATGATGAGCGAGGTGGACCCGTTGAAGCGCGGGTCGCGCGATGCGTCCCGTGAGAGCACCGGACGGCTATCCTTCAGAGCCATGGAAATCACCG
>JALGVR010000061.1 GCA_025774605.1 bacterium
GCCCAGCAGACGGCGCGTGGCGCTGTAGGTCAGGGGACCGTTGCCGCCGTTCTCGACCTCGAAGTCGAAAGTGTAGCTGAGGTCGGGCTCGAGGGCGACCTCAAACTCGGCCTGGCTCGGCGTAAACTCCGAGTGGAGAAGCGCCACGTCGAGCTCGACGTCCTCTTCGTCGATGGTAACCTCTTCGCTGGCGGGCAGGTAGTCGGGGGCGCTGAAGCTGACCTGGTAGTCGCCCGGCGGCAGGTCGGTGAAGCTGTAGCCGCCTTCGCCGTCCGAGAACCGGGTGATCAGGAAACGGTCGAGCTCGATCGTCGCCCCTTCGACAGCCTGATCGTCGGCGGCGTCACTGACCGCGCCGGCCAGGTCGTGGGTGTCACCATCAACCGTTATGACCGCCGAGATCTGAATGAGTGACTGTTCAAGGTCATCGCGCTCCTCTTCGGGTTCGGAGAGTTCGATCGAGATCTGCATGTTGTAAACACCGGCTTCAACGTCTACCGACTGGACAAGCATTTCGACGGTTTCCGAATCCTCGCCCGGAATGACACCCTCCGCGGGATCAAACTCAAGCATGTGGAACTCCAATATCCCATCGTCAAGCACGGTCCAGACACCCTGCCTGGTGGAATACCACAGGTTTTCACCATCGTGCTCAACACCGAAATTGTTGGGCAGGTTCCATTCGAACTCGTCCATTATTTCGGCTTGATTTTCTTCAACGTTTAATCGGTACAGCGCACCATGATGCCAAAAAACCCAGAGATGTCCGTCCCTGTGCTCATCCGCCCAGGTTACCGACAACCAGGATTGTTGCATGTTGTCAGGCAGATCCAGCGTTCGCAGATGTTCTCCTTCAGTGGAGATCTGCCGGATGGTGCTGCCCCCCTCATATCGAACCCACCACAGGTTCTCGCCGTCAAAGGTGATACCGGTGGGTGTACCGTTGGGATTAATGGTTTCAATGATCTCACCCTCGACATCAATATGATAGATCAAGCGAGTGGTATAGCTGGTCGTCCAGAAAGCGTCACCGTCCCATGAAAGACCCATGGGATGATTGAATGGGAGACGGGTGATATCCTCCACTTCACCATCCATATCCATGGCAACAAACCGCGAATTTCCATCATTTACCCCCCACATCCGATCACCATCCCAACCCAGCCCGTACCACAACCCGTCACCAACCTCATACGTTTCAAGAACATCACCCAGGTCATCCCGGCGCGGACCACCGCGGCGGTTCTCCTCGTCGACGATCAAGTCAAAGCCGATACTGAATGCAACATCATCCTCACCGCTGTTGGCGAGAGTCATCTCTACAGTCAGAGAATCGTCGATTTCAATTGCTGCGGCGATGCCCATCGGATCGACAGTAACTTCTGCGAAGACATGACTTATGGCCATAAACAACAGGATAATGACCGCACTTGTCGTGTAGATCCATCGACAATTGTTCATCAGCAGTTCCTCCTCCTTTGAGCCTTCGTGATCTAAGCGGAAATATCGATTTGTACTAACTGTAAGCAATGAAAACAGTTACTTCCATGGATGGTATCGAGATTGACATTAGTGGGTCATTTACAGAATCCTACCTTTGTAAGGTAACAAACAAAACCCTGCGTATCAACCACCGAGGCGAGAAAATTTGTCCGGTGAATAACTGACTTCAATCATGCACTTGAAAATGTATCATCCTGTTGCGCATGATAATAATTCCTCCACTCCGTTCATGTCCTCCACATTCACAACGTCCAACTTCCGGTCAATACCACGAAGGATTCCCTTCAGAACCCTGCCGGGGCCCATTTCCACGAAGAGCGGTCCTTCAGTCATGTTCCGGTCTTCATCCCCTGAGAGCTCCGACGGCAGTCCCGGATATCCGGCTGCTTCAACCAGACGACGGACGCAGGCTTCCCATTTTACCGGTGATGTTATCTGGTCTGTCAGCGTGTCGCGCATCTCCGCCAGGTTATGAACAATATCCGCCGTCGCGTTGGCGATCACTATCGGTTCACCGATAAACCGAACCTTCTCAGGCGTCAACTTTTCAGCCAGCAGGTCAGCCATCCTCTCCTGCGCCGATCTCATCAGCGGGCTGTGCCATGCTCCCGATACGTTCAGCATCACACAGCGCCTGGCGCCGGCCTCCCCGGCCAGTTCAGCCGCCCTCTCGACCGCCTCCCTCTCACCGGACAAGATGATCTGTCCCGGGCTGTTGAGGTTGGCAATCCCGACCTTCCGCGCTCCGATCATCTCAACGACGGTTTTAAGCGCATCCAGACTCGCACCCATCACCGCAACCATCGCTCCGGCGGGATTCGGGGGTTGCGCGGCTTCGTTCATCCACCTGCCGCGGCAACTTACAAGTTCCATTGTCAGTTCCACAGTCAGGTTGCCTGCCGCCGCGTGAGCGGAATATTCCCCCAGGCTGTGACCGGCGCAGGCAACAGGCTTCACCGGATCCAGGCCGGCGGCAGCCTCGTTGACCGCCTCCAGCGCCATCAGCGAAACCGCGGTTATCGCCGGTTGAACGTTGTCGGTGCGCGTCAACAGCTCCTCCGGACCCCGGAAGCATAAATCACCGATCTGTTTCAGACCGTCGCTGCGCGTGATTCCATCCATCAGCGCACGTGCTGCCTTGCTGTTGTCGTAGAGGTCTCGCCCCATACCGACATACTGCGACGCCTGACCCGGGAAAATGAATATGAGCCTTCGTGCCATAGCAAACCCTGTTAAAGCCGGTCAATCAGCAACACAGGATTACCCTGTATCACCCTCCTCCCTGCCAGGATATCATACCGATCAACAAGAATATGATTGCCTGTCAATCGGTAACTTAAGGCACGAGAAATCGTAAATCAAGCTGTGCAACCGGTATTCGTGATGCTTTACTGCTGTACAGGGAGCATTTCCGCTTGTTAATCAAATTCGAAATTGTTATATTGGCTCGATATAAGTTGCCGAGTTTTAATTGGTTCACTTTACCAGGATAAACTGATGCCGGATAGAATCCTTCGGATGGTCTTTTACCTTCTGATCTTGACTGTACCGCTGCAAAATGCCCATGCCGATAGTATTCTGTGGGATATCGGCCATGGCCCCCTCGAAGACTATACTCTCGACGGGGAATACAGGGAACTGCGCGATCGCTTTGAAAGTATCGGTTTCGAGCTTCAGAATGGAGATCAACCGATTGATTTCGACGCTCTGTGGGATATTGATATCCTGGTCTGTTCGGTGCTGTCAAATTACGACCATGCCTACAGCGAAGATGAAGTAGAACGTATCGCTGCATTTGTGAACGGCGGCGGAAGCCTGGTCATACTGGCTGACGTGTCCGATCATCATCCCGAAAACATCGAGCCTCTGCTCGACAGGTTCGGTCTTTCAGCGGCACAGGGCGAAGGAATGGTCGAATTGAATCGTTTCAACGACCTGCCTGTCTTTGAAAGGGTGGAATCGGTCGAATTCGATGATGGTGAAACCGTTGGAGCGGATGAAGAGGAAGGCGGGAGGCTTGTCGCCTTCGACGGTGACGGCCGACCGGGTATCGCCGTCAACGACGGTTACAACGGTAAAATCATATTGATCGGCGACGCCGACCTGTGGACGAACCGGATGATCGACCGGGCGGATAACAGCCGCTTTGTCATTAACACCTTCCTCAACCTGGACAGGGAACGGAGGGGAAGCATCGAGTATGTCGAAACCGAGGACGATATCTATCTGCCGCAAGGTTCAACCTGGAGCACGACTTTTTTTCTTTCGAACTCGGGAGAGGGAAATCTGGAGGTCGGCTGCCGCTTCCCGGATGATATCAACTGGATTGGTTGTCAGCCGCACTACGCGACGATTGAGCCGGACGACGGCTTCGAGCTGCTGCTGTCAATCTCCACAACCGATCTTGAGATCGATGATGTCGTCAATGCTGTATTAACCGTGAACCACAACGACCCCGGGCACGCCCCACTGGAAATCGAATACCGGCTCCACGTTGTTTCACCCGATCCCCAACACTTCAACGTACCTGACCCGAGTGGTCGGGATCACAGCATCCTGGCGCGCGAGGTGTTGATTGAAGGTCAACCCGCGCCGCCCGGCTTCGAGATCGGCGTCTTCACTCCGGAAGGACCCTGCGGTGGAGCGACGGTAGCAAGCGGCAATCAGGTGGGAGTCGCCGCCATCGCCGACGATCCAACCACCGATGAGATCGACGGATTCCGGAACGGCGAACCGTTTGCCTTCAAGCTGTATCTGCCGTGGTCCGACACGGAACTGGATGCAATCGTGGAATATGAAAGAGGTCCAACTACGTTCAGGGGCGGTGGATTCAGCGTGGTTAGATTGCATGCGCGCTCATCGGCCGTGCAGAACCTTGATCTCAACCTGCGCTGGAACATGATATCGCTCAATGTACGCCCGCCAGATCCATCCATGGCGGAGATTCTTGCACCGCTGCTTGAAAACGACCTGCTGATCAGGGTCAAGGATGGGAACGGCAGATTCTGGGACGTTCCGCATGGGTTCTGCAACCTGAGAGACTGGGATATGACCCAGGGTTACCAGATCAGGGTCGCTCAGCCGTCCGGGCTCGAGGTCTCCGGCGTGCAGGTCGATCCACAGACGCCGATCAATCTGCGACCAGGTTGGAATATGGTCGCCTATCTGCCCCAGGAGCCGATGCCGCTGGAAGATGCCTTCAACTCGATTATGGATCATCTTGAGATCGCCAAGCGGGATGACGGCGCCTTCTTCCTGGCGCGGTGGGACTGGAACGGCATCGGCCGGCTTGAACCGGGCGAAGGCTATCAGGTCAGGTTAGACAACTCCGATACGTTGATATATCCCGGGGAGAACCGGAACGCGGGCTTGTTTCCACAGGTTGAATCCACCTTTGAACCTTCCCCGTCAGGATTGGACATGAGCCTGCTCCTCGAGGGATTACCCGCCCGGACTATCATCAGGATCGTCTCGCCGGGTGGTGAAGTAGTCGGTTTCGGGCGCGTCGGCGAATATGACCGCATCGGATTGCCGGTGTGGGGCGACGACCCTGAAACCGAGGCTGATGAAGGTTTGAAGGAAAATCAGGTGTTCCGCGTCCAGCGCGAGCTCGATGGAAACTGGGTGACCGCCGATGTTGTGTGGCTCCTCGGTGATAACAGGTATGAACCAAATGGATTGGCGGTGGGGCGTATAATTGATGACGCCCCGCCACCCGGTAAGACAACCGTCGCAGTTGTTCCCAACCCGTTCAATGACCGGGCGTCCATCCGATACGTTCTCGATCACATCGGGTATGGAATCATATCGATCTATGACCTGTCCGGGCGTATGGTTGAACAACACACAATTATTGAAACTTCTTCAAACACTGCCGGAGTGATGCCTCTCAACACGAATCATCTGCCTGCCGGCGTGCTGCTGTTGAAACTATCCGCGGCTAACAGTGAGAGGGTGATAAAGATTGTACATATTCCTTAGGTGATACATGGATAAAATAACGCGCGTACTTGTAATCGGCGGCACGGGCATGCTCGGGCGGCCGGTAACCAGGCGGCTCGTCGAAGAGGGTTACACGGTCACGGTCGGATCGCGTTCGCCAGGCAAGGTCGAAGATATCTTCGGTTCATCGGTCAAAGCTGCAACCGTTGATTTTTCCAGTCCCGCATCCCTGGCAGCGGCGCTGGAGGGGCAGGACGCCGTTCACCTCAACCTTCCCAGCGGTCCGCGTTTTGAGGACTGTTTCCGCAACGAAGCGCGAGCCGCCGAAACCGTTGCCAACGCCGCCGCGCAGGTGAAGCTCAAACGCATCAGTTATCTCTCGGGCGAAACGGTCGGGCCGGACAGGAAATTCCCCCCGGTGCAAGCCAAGTGGCAGGCTGAAGAAGCCATCCGGGCTTCCGGGGTGCCCTTCACAATCTGGCGGGCGACCTGGTTCATGGAGACACTCACCAACCTCGTCAAGGGCGGGCTGATTGTAATACTCGGCTCAGGAAGGTCCAGGGTTCACTGGCTGGCGGGTGAAGACCTGGGGACATCGCTGGCGAAGGCGCTCCGTACCGAAGACAGCGCCGACAGGATATTCTACATATATGGTCCGGAAGCAATGACGTTCAAGGAGGCTGTGCTCATCTTCCGGGACACGTGTCATCCTGAAAAGAAGATCATGAAAATACCGACAGGACTGGCAATCATATTGGGAAAATTGACCGGCGGAAGGGAGATGTGGTTCGGCGCGCAGATGATCAGATACCTGGATGCCGCCGGCGAAACGGGTGATCCGATCGAGATGAGCCGACTGCTCGGTCCAACGAAAACGACCCTGGCACAGTTCGCTGCCAAACTGAAAGGATGAGCCTGGTCGCCAACCGCAATCATCAGGGAAGGTTCCCGACCGTCGGCAGATCCATGGGCGGGATGTTTATTCTGCGGATTGCCAGTCAACTGGTCACTCTGGCGACAATCATCATCCTCACCCGGACACTCGGACCCGATGAATTCGGTCGTTACGCTTTCCTGTTCGGATTTCTGACCCTGTTCACACTGTTCAACGTCAACGGATTGAATGACATACTGGTTCGAGACATCGCCTCAAGACCCGAGCAGCGTGATATCATATATCGAAACGGTCTGGCGCTGAAGCTGATCGCCGGTACCATTGCCTTTACGTTGGCTTGTTCAGTAGTGCTTCTGTTCAATATATCCACACTTCCCAAGTGGATATGCTGCGTAGCCGCGCTTACACTGTTCGTATCGTTCTCGATGGGCTCAGCGCGGACGGTATGGGATATCCCTTACCAGGTCGATTTCCAGATGACATCGGCTTCAGCCATTAACCTGACCGGCAGGTTGCTGTTTTTGACGCTGTTGGCTTTATGGATATTGAAGTACCATACTGCAGAGGCTTTCTGTTACACCGGGCTACAGGGGGTGTCCATCTGGGGAGGAGTGACAACGGTAATCATACTGCAGATATTCTCGGAGCTGAGCGCCACAGGTGTACAGGGGATTGTAAACGTCAGGAACAGATACACGATGTTGCCGGATTGGAATGGCGCTGTCTTCAAATATCTGCTTCGGGAGGTCTGGCCGTTAGCCCTGGCAGGGGGACTGGTGATGATATATGCTCAGATTAACGTGGTAATGATAAAATACTTTCTCTCCAACAGTGATGTCGGGCTGTTCGCGGCTCCAAAGAGAATGGTCGATGCGCTCACCATTATACCCACAGTCTTTATAACCTCCGCCCTGCCGATTCTCTCCAGGACATTCAGGGAATCCAGAAAGAAGTTTCTGGAGCTGGTCAGCCTCAGTTACCGGGTGATGTTCCTGGTCTCCTTTCTCATTGTAACCGTAGTCTTGTTTTACAGTACGACGATCATGAGGCTGCTGAGTGGTGAAACATTCGCCGCTTCAGGACCGGTACTTGGGATCCTCATCTGGGTATCGGTATTGTCCTTCAGCGGTACGGTCTTCAACGGCGTTCTGATAGCCTCCGGCCAACAGAAATTATTAATGATCATCTATGCCGCCCAGGCGATTGTCTGTGTAGTTCTGAATGTGTTGGTGATACCAAAATTCGGTATAATTGGATCCGCCGCTGTAACCCTGACGGTCTATGCGATGATGTTTCCCATCGCTCTTGCATTCAAGGATATAAGGTACGCAGGAAGTCTATGGCTGCGCGCCATCCCGGTGCCGATGCTCTGCGCGCTCGCGGCTGGATTCAGTGCCAGGTTGTTGGGATTGAGCCTCCTGCCCGCAGTGGCTTTCGGTCCAGCGGCATTCATC
This sequence comes from bacterium, assembly GCA_025774605.1. Taxonomy (GTDB): domain Bacteria; phylum Electryoneota; class AABM5-125-24; order Hatepunaeales; family Hatepunaeaceae; genus JALGVR01. The sequence goes on from JALGVR010000061.1 coordinate 7,795, forward strand.
AGCTTGGTTTTATTAACCCGTTGCGTGGACCGCGCAGACCTGATTCTGGTGCGGGACATCCTCGCCAGACGGGCGGTCTGATCTTGAATATATCGATGGACTTGAAGCCCGGCCCTGTCCACTGTCCTGCCTGTGGTGAAATCGATCCCGTTGTCCACAGAAGGGATGCCGAGGGGCGGAACTCCGTTGAGGTTGATCGGGCGCACTCTGTCTGTATGATAAAAAATGGATACGAAATCCATCGTTGCCCGAAATGTGGCCTGCTTTTTGTGCCGTATAACGAAAAGGAGAAGCTGGAACAATTATACCATCAATATTACCGGACGGGTGGGCGTTACAGCGAGATGTACATCAGGGATGATCCACGACGAACGCTGGTCTTTGAGCGCTGGTTGAATATCATTCAGCGTCGCAAACCAGGCGGACGTCTGCTCGATACCGGTGCATCGCTCGGCGAATTTCTGAACCTGGCTGAAAAGCGGGGCGTATGGGAGTTGTTCGGTGTGGAGATTGACCCGGCGGCTGCCCGACAGGCTCGCAAGAATTCCGGCGCCGATATCAGGACCGGAACCATTGAACGGCAGGACTTCCCAGAGAACTACTTTGATGTGATTACTGCCTGGGAGATCGTTGAACATCTGCCCGACGTACTTGGATGCCTTCGCAAATTGCGTTCATGGTTGAAGCCGGACGGACTATTGTGCCTATCCACCCCAAATCTTAACAAGCTGAAAAACCGGCTTTCTCGAAAGTACCGCGGGGAGTTCTTCATTCCGCCGGAACACCTGCTTTACTTTAACAGGCGATCGCTAAGGAATATGATGAGCAGGGCGGGATATGAGGCTGTCCTACTCGACGCCGGCATTAAAAGTCCATTGCATAAACTGGGATTGTACAGACAAAAACAGGCCTTCAAGTGGATCGCATCCACATTGGAGTGGATCATGGGAATGGGGCAGTCAGTGGGGATTGAGGGCTTCCAGACATTCGCCATGTTCAGGAAGAGGGCAGCTTGAAGAGACCGGCGCCGAACCAGTTCGAGAGAGGAACTGCACGACTCGTCTATCGTCGCTGGTGGATGCGATGGATGGTATATCTTATCGATGCGGTTGCCCTGATTATCACGACCCCCATAAAGCTCATTCAAAAACGAAGTGTACACCTTGAACCTCGTAAAATCCTGATAGCCAAGCTGGACCATCTGGGTGATATTGTCATCGCCGGACCAACCTTGAACGCCCTGCGCAAAAGATTCAAGGACTCCAGAATATCTCTGCTGGTGAACGACTCATCGGCTGAGTTATTAACTTGTATAAACACCGAATTTGATCGGATCCTCACGCTGGATGCCGGATGGGTGCGGCATGGCAGGGGTCTGAACTTGGGCCTGAAGCAGATATACGGATTGATAAAATGGATGCATTCTGAAAAGTTCGACCTCTTCATAGACCTGCGCGGGGACGCGGTGACCGTGCTGGCGGCTTCCCTGGCCGGTATCCCCGAGAAGGTGGGCTTCGGTTGGAGCGGCCTGGGAACTCTGCTGGAGAAGAACTTCAGAATCCTGCCGGAGAGACACATGTCCGAGGTGCTCTTTCAGGTTGCACAGTATTTTCAAGCTGGAGCCGAAAGTACTCCACTCATTTTCAACCATGATGAGGGTAACGCCGGGCTCGCGGACAGTTTTCTCGATAAATCGGGCTTCAAAGCTGATGGTCCGCTGATCGGAATGCACATTGGAGCCGGTGTTCCTGCCAGGAGATGGCCCCCTGAGAAATTCGCTCAACTGACTGATCTTATTATAAGACAATTTGACGTGACGGTCGTAGTGTTTGGCGACTCAAGCGAGAGGAAGCTTCTGAGCGCGTTTAACCGTGATTACAGGGGAAAATTAATCGACGCCGTGGGAAAACTCTCCCTGCCTGTGGTTGTCGAAATCATCAGCAGGTTACAAGTCCTGGTGGCCAACAACTCATTTTTGGGGCATGTGGCTGCACTTGGGGAAATACCGGTGATAAGCATCTTCAGCAGCAGCAACGACCCGGTACGGTGGCGTCCCTACGGGTCGAAGGTCGAGGTGATCACCGCAGAGGTGGATTGCCGGGGATGTGGACTGGAGGTTTGTCCGCTGCCGGAATCCTGCCTGAACAGGATTTCCGTTGACAGGGTGTTCAATTCCATCTCAAGGTTGCTGGAATCCACCCCCAATATGCTTGGCGGGAATACTCAAGAAGGAGCCGCCTGAAATGTATTTGCAGTCATAAAAAACATCCATGAATAGACTGATATATACATGAAACACATCTTCTGGTATCTGATATACCTGATCTGGGGTGGAATGGTCGTGATCCTGTTCACCGGCGTGCTTGACACCAGGAAAAGCGAGCTGGTCACCCCGGAAGAGCTGCTGACCGAGGTCAGCCTGGAAGCCGAATCGAGCTGGATGGGTATATATGTACAGGGCTCCAGGATCGGTTACGTGCATTCCGAACTGAAGCCGCGTCCGGGCGACGGCTATGAGATTCGGGAGTTCTCCCACATCTCCGGCGCGATGATGGGCGCCAGGCAGGTTATGCGCATCAGCATGGACGTGATCGCCGACAGCGCCCTGGCACTGGTTGAATTCGACGGGAAGGTGGACGCGGCACCCTACTCGACAAGCTTTCACGGCAGGGTTGAAAACAAGGTGCTGTCCGTTGAGGTCAGCACCAGCGACAGGGCGACCGAACGCTATTTCCCGGCTCCCGAACCGATCTACCTGAGCCAGGTTATCAAACCGATGCTGCAGTCAGGCAAACTGAACGAGGGCGATTCGCTCAAGCTTGCCGGTTTCGATCCGGTCAGCATGAAGATGCAGGATCTCATCGTCATAGGCGGAGGAAGCGAAACCCGCATGTTTAAGGGCAAGGAGATCAACGTGCGCAGGCTCACCACGCGCATGGCCGGTTTCGAGAGCACCGTTTACGTCGATAAGGACGGCAACTCGCTCGAGGAGGTCGGACCGATGGGGATCGTGATGCGCCGGGAAACGATGGAACAGGCGCTCGATATCGAGAGTGGCGACGGCGGTGTTGATTTCCTCGCCATTTATTCGGTCAAGCCTGAGGGCGTCATCGCCGCGCCACGCCGCGCCAGAAGGGTTCGATTCAGAATCTCCGAATTCGACGCCGCAAACCTGGGCGATGTCAGCGATCGTCAGAGGGTGATAGACGCCGGTTCGGGCGAAATAGAGGTTACCGACAAGCCTGAACCGGGAACACTCTCCAGGCTGGAGGCTGAAGAATACACATCGGACGCTCCGCTCATCGAGAGCCGCGATCCCCGCATACGTAAGGCTGCCGCACTGGCAATGTCAGGCGGAACAAGCCGCATTGACAGCCTGGAGCGGTTGTCTCAATGGGTTTTCAAGGCTGTCAAGAAAAGGCCGTCAGCGGGTCTGCCGTCAGCCCTGGCGGTTCTTGAAACCCGGCAGGGAGACTGCAACGAGCACTCGATGCTGTTCACCGCGCTGGCACGTTCCGCAGGCATTCCGGCTCGCCTGGAGCTGGGGCTGGTCTATCAGGCCGGCAGGCTCTACTACCATGCCTGGCCCGCCGCCTGGGTGAGGGACAGATGGATTGAATTCGAGCCGACTTTCGGTCTGAAGAGGGCTGACGCGGCAAGGATCGCACTCGCCGCCGGAAACCTGGGCGATTCGATCGAACTTGCCGGCGCGATCGGACGCATCAAGGTCGAAATTCTGGAAGCACAATAGAAACAGGGATTAAAAATGGCAATGGATCAAGCTGACAAACCACTGATACTGACCGGCAGGGTTCGCATCATGCCGCTTGAAAACGTCGACACCGACATGATCTTTCACAACCGCCACCTGCATATAACCGACCGCAGCGAGATGGCACAGCATATCTTTGGAAACCTCGACGGCTGGCAAAACTTCCCCAACGAGACCAGGCCGGGGGACATCCTCATCGTCGGTCACAACTTCGGCTGCGGTTCGTCGCGCCAGCAGGCCGTGGACGGCTTCCTGGCGCTCGGTGTGGCGGCTTTGATTGGCGAGTCCTTCGGTGCAATCTACAAGCGCAATGTAATCAACGCCGGGTTGCCCCTGGTGGAATGTCCGGGAATCCTCTCGGCAGGTCTGGACGACGGCGACCGGATCGAGCTCAATCTTGAGAGTGGAACCATTTCCCGGCTGGACGGTTCAACAGTTATCCGGGGCAAGCCGCTCTCCCGGGTCGGCAGGGATATCTACTTCGCCGGTGGGCTGCTCGAAATGGCCGGCCGAGACTGAGATCAACCTTTCCGGTAATGAAGGAAAGACCGATGGGTAACAGGACTCTAAATATAATCGCACTTCTGATACTTGTCGCCGTGGTTGGTTTCGTTGTTTTCAACCTCGTAAACAAGGCGACTCGTTCAATCGAGACGGCAGTTGCGAATCACGAAGATTTTCAACCGGTAGAAATCAGCGAATTGATGGATATGGACATGGTCATCGTCACCTTCGACGACAACCTCTATCATGTCAAGGGATGCCCGCGTGTCAGGGGTCCCAGCGAGAAAATGATCCTCAGGGCTGCGGTCCGGAGCGGGGCACAACCTTGTCCCTATTGCATCATCGAGGGAGAATAGAATGGGTAAGTACATCGTTATAATCATCCTGGGTGTGGCGATTGTCGCCGTGGTTATCACCTTGAACAGCATCCTGACACGGGACGTATCGGAAGACACATCAGCCAGCTATAAACGAACCGTAGAGGTCGAAACCGGAACGATCATAGAACCGGTGATGGTGAAGGTGACCTTCGGCGACAGCCTCTACCACAAACCCGATTGCGACTGGGCCGGCAGCGACGCCAAGCGCATGACGCTTGAAAACGCCATAAAAAAGGGATTCCAACCCTGCCCGCAGTGTATGGGAGAGGAATAATATCCCAGATGAAATGAAGGTTTAACAATGCGGCGGTTTGGAGCGTGAATTGATGTCTTGCGATATTAATACCTGTTTCGACGCCCTGTCATGCTGAACAAAGTGAAGCGTCTCATTGGTTCAGCGCGGGATTCTTCACTTCGTTCAGAATGACACAGCCTGAAAATCCTTATAATGACACAGCCTGAAAAATCGCTGTATGGATATAGCCGATAAAACCGCAATCCGGTAAATACTCTCGATGCAAGTATGTGGAAGTATATAGCGATAGTGATCGCCGGAGTGTTGGTTATCCTGATCGCCTTGTGGATGAATCACATTGTAATCGGGATGTTTGACAGGGCGGGCGTCACGGATATCCGGATGGAAAAGACCGATGCTGTTCCCATGCTGGTTGTAATCACCCCTGAGGATGATTACTACCACAAACCGGACTGCATCTGGATCGGCAGGGATCCCGTTCAGATCAGAATCGACATCGCGAAACAGGAAGGCTACGTGCCTTGTCCGTATTGTTTTAAGCAGGACAGCATTATTAATGACCACAAATAAAAAGCAGATCCTCTGGGTGGACGACGAGATCGAGCTGCTCCGTTCGCATATCATGTTCCTCGATCAGCGGGGGTATGAAGTCACGCGGGCGACAAACGGTTCTGATGCGCTCGAACTGATTGACAGGCAGCGCTTTGAGCTGGCTCTGGTCGACGAGATGATGCCGGTGATGAACGGGCTTGTGCTGTTGCGCAGGATCAAGGAGCTCCATCCCGACCTGCCGGTGGTGATGGTCACCAAGAACGAAGCCGAAGAGCTCATGGATCAGGCGATCGGCGCCCACATCGACGGTTATCTGACCAAACCGGTGAACCCATCGCAGGTGCTCTCAGTGGTGAAGGGCATCGTCGACAAGCGCAGGATTTCCGAAGCGCAGCTATCGAGACGCTGGGTCGAGGGATTTGGCGAGATATCAAACAGGGTCGATGAAGATCTTGATGCCGACGGCTGGCTCGACCTGCATAACCGCATCTGCAGTTGGGAACTGGAACTGGATGAATGGGGAAACGCTGAACTGAAAAATATGCTTCTTGAAGTCCGCCTGGAAGCCGACCGGCGCTTCGCCCGCTGGATCGAGCGTGAATATCCCCGATGGATCGCTTCAACGCCTGAAAAGCGCCCCTTGCTTTCAATGGAACTGGTTGAGGATAAACTGCTCCCGCTTCTTGACGGTAAGGGACCGGTTCTCTTTCTGGTTGTCGACTGTCTCAGGCTTGATCAATGGATGATGCTTGAGCCGTTGCTGGCTGAGCAGTTCGGTCTACAGCGCGACGTCTATTTCTCCATCCTGCCTTCAGCCACCCCCTATTCACGCAACGCCATTTTCAGCGGTCTGCTGCCTTCAGAGATCGAACGGCTTCATCCCGATCTCTGGACGAGGGGTGACGAGGACGAGGCTTCTTCCAATCGCTTTGAGCGCCAGTTACTCGACGCTCTGCTCGAGCGTCGCGGGGTAAAACTTCAGCCCGGAATGCGCTACGTGAAGGTACTTGAACAGGAGCAGGCCGCCGAGTTTGAGCGCCGGGTCAAGGATTACCTGCATACGCCGTTGACCGCGATGGTCTACAATTTCGTGGACATCCTGCTGCACACCCGGCAGTCGGTTGAGGTATTGAAGGAGATGCTGCCGGACGAATCGGCGTTCAGATCTGTAACGGCGGCATGGTTCAAGCATTCGTCGTTGCTGCGAATCATCCAGGCATACGGTGAAGCGGGCGGCACGGTTCTGATAACGTCGGATCACGGCTCGATCATCGGCCGTCGGGGCGCCAAGGTGATCGGCGACAGACAGACATCGACCAGCCTGCGCTACAAACACGGGCGCAACCTCAAGTGCGACGATAAACACGGGGTGAGAATCAAGGACCCGCCGACATGGGGGCTGCCCCGCCGCGGCGTGAACACGGAATACCTGCTGACCAAGGAGGATTACTTCTTTGTCTATCCCACCAACTACCACAGGTATCTTGAGCTTTACAGGGGAAGTTTCCAACACGGCGGGATATCGCTGGAGGAGATGGTGTTGCCGGTGGTGACGCTTGATGGCAAGGGGTGACGTTAGCCCGTGCGGGAGTTCGTAATAAAGAAGGCAGCACAGTCGCTTGCGGGCAAATAAGAAACACGTTCAGTCATGCTTATAGTTTTAAGGTTTGGCACGACTCGTACTGTTCATCTTATCGCCCACAAGCGGCTATGCTGCCTTGTTATACCAAGCGGCAATCAACCGGACGTTACATTAACTGAAAGACACCCTGTACAGCGTGAAGGGTCTCCCTTGTGACAGGCGAGATTCTTCACTTCGTTCAGAATGACATGTTGCTCCTTTTGTGAATTTTCACGGCAAGTTAGTATTGAATTCCCTCACCTGATCAACATACCCTTGGTAACCAACCTCTCACCGCCGGCTTTCAGCGTAAAGATGTATATCCCAGTCGGCAGGTTGCCTGCAGACCAGGGAACCGAATGGCGCCCCACAGCCAACTGTTTCGACAGGATAACTTCCAGCAGTCGTCCGGAACCATCCCAGACGCAGAGCCTCACATATGCCGGCACGGGCAGCGAAAAATCGATATGCGCGGATGGATTGAACGGGTTCGGATACACTGGTTCAAGGCTGAACTCGGTCGGAATAATGTTGTCCGGGTTTGAAATCGACGTGGGTATCGGTACGACAATCGTCCAGCGCTCGCTCGATTCGGTGACCAGATCGCCGTCGGTCGCTTCAATCCACCAGACGGCTTCGACTTCGATGGTTTCCTCAGATACGATTCCAAATTCGATCAGCAAGCTGTCTATATGTTCGATGGTGAATTCGTCCTCCAGTCCATCCATGCTCACGGTCGTATCGATCTCCCCGTATAATGCGTTCAGGAACAGCGTGTAAATCACGTCATCACCGTCCGGGTCGACTGACTGATCCCATTCGAACCGCACCGTGTAACCCTGCGGATCTACCTCGTAACCGTCCCGGGGTGAAACGAGGCTGAACTCATCCGGCGCGCGGTTGACGTCATGAACCGCAATCGGGACTTCTATGACCACTTCTTCATCGCCATCGGAGAGTGTGAGCGAAGCAGTGTATTCACCGGCGTCGTCGAACGTCGGCGTCCAGCTGAACGAGCCCGTACCGTCGCCGTTGTCCGTGAATTCTACCGCCTCGGGAAGGTCTTCCGATGAGTATGTTATCTCAAGATCGTCGCCGTCCGGGTCGGAGCCCTCAACCGTGAACTCAAGCTCCCGGTTCTCATCGACCTCAACCCGCTCA
>JALGVR010000062.1 GCA_025774605.1 bacterium
GACTTCGATGGAATACTCTGCGCGGCGATGATACACGAGATGGAACGAGTCGCCGATATCAGCTTTTCCGATCCCAGGACTGTCGAAGAGGGCGGATTGCTGGACATTCTGCAGAGGGGCGACATCATCGCGCACCTTCCCTTCCATCCGGATGCCGGGATATGGTTTCACAACCATGACGTATCCCAAATCGACCCCAACAAGCTGAAGGGTGTCAAGGGCAAGTTCGGGGTGGCGCCAAGCACCGCGCGGCAGGTGTACGATTATTACAAGTCGCCGGCCTTGGATAGATATAAACCGCTGGTGCAGGTTGCCGACAAGATCGGAGCCGCCGACATGAACCGGGAGGACATCCTGTCACCGGCTGGCTGGATGCTGGTCAGCTACACTCTCGACCCGCGCTTCTCACACGATCATTCTTACGGCATCCTGATCCTTAACGCCATCAAGGGCGGCAAGAGTGCCGATCAGATCCTGGCTCTGCCCCAGGTCGCCCGCCGTGTCGAACTGTATAAGAGTGATGAAGAAAGATACGTGAAGGCGCTGAAGGAGCACACCAAGCTCTACGGCAATGTCATAATTACCGATTTCAGGGGACTGGATCGCGCGCCGCGCGGCAACCGGTTTATGGTGTTCGTCCACTATGAACAGGGCAACATTCACGTCAGGCTTGAATCGTTGGGTGGTTTCCGCACCAAGGTCTCCGTATCGAAGAGCATCTTCAACCGCACCTCGAAGACAAACATCGGTCGGTTGCTGGAGGATTACGGCGGCGGCGGCATGGAGGGCGCCGGAACGTGTATCCTCGGCAGGAAATCCGCCGAGGACAAGATCGTCGAGATACTTACCAAACTCCAAGAATAACCACTGAATTATCACACATTAAAAATCCCCCCTGTTCAACGGCAGGGGGGATTTTCCGTCCAATCCGACATTTCAGCGCCGGTAAAAAGGGTCTGTTGTCCCAAACACCGCTACTTAACCAGCACCATCTTCCGAACCGCCGTATATCCTGCCGCCTCAATCCTGTAGAAATATACGCCAGCCGCCATACCGCTGCCGTCGAAGATCGCCCGATGGCTGCCGGCGTCCTGAAAGCCTTCCACCGGAACGACAACCTCGCGCCCGGTGACGTCATAGACTGCCAGTTTCACCGTTGCAGCGTGTTTGAGGCTGTAGCTGATGGTGGTGGTGGGGTTGAACGGGTTGGGATGGTTCTGATCCAGCGACCAGTCAAGCGGAACTCCGGCTTGTCCGGGGGAATCATACAGTCCGACATCCAGATTCACTGGAATGTAGGTCACGCCGTCGTCTGCATTATGGTTGAATTCGATGACCACGCCGTAGCTGCCGTAATCCAGATCGTGAGTGTCGATAACGATGTCGACGTCGATCGACTCCGTCGCCGTCAGCGTAGCCTCCCGGGGCTGGTAATTGATCCAGCTTGAATTCGGCCCAAGCTCGAATACACCGACCATGTCGCCGTCCGGGTTGTCAAACACGGCGGCTAACACCCAGACCAGATTGTTCCACTTCGGGGTTATGCATATCCCGCCGCGTCCCCTGTAGTTGGGATCGAGATAGTCCAGTTCGGTAAGAAATAGCACCTCGCCCGTGTTGGTGTTCATCTTGTATACTGCGATATCGGGTCTCTCGTTGTTCTCGTCCTCGAAATCCTTGTTGGCGATGATGTAGAGGTTGTACCCGTCAGGATCGTCGCGGAACCACGCCAGCCCGTATCGACGGATGTTCTCGTTGTCGCGCGGATCAGTTGGCGTATAAGTGTCCAGGACTGTGAGGGTGGTGTCGTCCGCGAATGCCAGCCTGAAGATCTGGTTGGTGATCGCTGAGGCGAAGATATCGCCGCTGGTGGGATCAATGGTGATATTGCGGATCGAGCGCAGTCTTCCCGGCGCTTCCCAGGTTGAAATGATTTCGTAACTTTCGGTATCGACGGTGAAAATGGCGTTCTGCCCCGCTGATGCCCACAGAAGACCGTCATAATATTCCATGTCCTTGGCGCCGTAGCCGTCGAACGGTTGTTCAACCTGTTGGACGAAATTCCCCCACCTGTCGAACTTGTAGAAGTAATTCTCCGTATCGTTGCTGTTGTTGCTGCCGGCGACGATCCATTCATCGTTTACGTAGACAACCCCGTTGAGCCGGTAGTCATGGTTTTCGAGTGAATCGGTCGCGATCCAGGTGAGAAGGGGATCCCAAGCCTCATCAGGCTCGTCCCTGCCGAACGCGCGCCCCGGTTCTGCCGGGCCGGTTCGTTGCTCCCCGTCCTCGTCGAGCACATAGACATACCTGCTGGTAAAGACAAGGGTGCCGTTGCCGTCGTTGGAGAGCCTGAAACCCGTCCGGGTTGCGGTATCGGGGAGCATCTGGTAGTCGAAGTGGTCTATATTCACGTTGAATTCGGGATGCAGCAGGGCGAAATCGGCGCTCGTAACCTCATCCTCAAGGATCACATAACCTTCTCCATCAGGGCCGGTTCTGGTCGAGTCGTTGTACCCTTGAGCCCACGCGGTTACGACGTATCCCTCGCCGATGAGTATATCGTTGATCTCGTATTCGCCGTTTTCGTCGGTCAGAACCCAGAAGCCTCGTGATGTCGTGATCTCGGCGTTTTCGATCGGGCTTCCGTTTTCCGCATCGGTCACGCGACCGGACAGTATCCCCGTCACAAACTGCGTCGCCGTGGTGAACTTGATGGCTATTTCGCTGTTCCTGCCGTGGTCGAACGGCTTGGCGCCGGGGTGAAAGCTGTTCCAGTATGTATATTCCAGTCCGTCGCTGTCATCCAGGTTGCTGATTCCGATCGTACAGTACGGCGTGTCGTTGCGAGCCGGAGTGGAACCGTTGGTTACGTCCTTATATTGAAAGATGATCACGCCGTCTCCGCTGTAGGTTGGGAACCGCTCCGTATCGTAGAGGATCAACTGAAAGGTCTCTTCCTCGCCGACCTGGTTTCTTCCCCAGAGCCTGTGCACCTTGCTCCATTCGACGATGAACCTGCCCTCCCTTTCGTCGTAATAGGTCAGGATCTTGCTGTCGTTGTTCAGCATCAGGTTGTCCCAGAAGACACAGAGCTGGGCGTTCGGTCCGAGCGCCTGGGCGATGTGCCGGTTGCGGAAATCGGTCAGGTCGCGCTGGTTGCCCAGAGCCGCCCAGCCGTTGGTGCAGATGGTCAACTCGTCGAAATCCTCGCCGTAATACTGGAAATTGAACGGCAGCTCGACAAGGACGCTTCTGTCCTGGTTGTCACCGCCGTCCCTGAGCCCCGTATTTTCACCGTGGAAATCCGCTTCCTCGGCGTTCGGATCGATCTCGACCCAGTCGTATACCGGCGCCATTTCCCAGTCCGTATCGTCGGAGTCGAAACAGACATAGCCGTATTTGTCCGGACCGAAGGGCGTGTTCTGCGCGACCTCGCCGATCGGTATCATGATCGATGTCGTGTCCCTGAATCCGTTTTCAGCCTCGATGGCCAGCCGGAGCTCCACCTCCATGCCCGGGATGGTGAAGATATGAGCGCTGACCGCATAGCGGCCGTCTGCCTGCATATCGGACTGCCCCGGTTCCAGTCCATCGTATCGGGCGTCTGATCGGAGGATTCCCAGAAGGTCGGATTCACACCAGATATCGGTGGTGAACCCGGGCAGCTCCTTGTGACCGACGTTGGAGATCTCTATGTCCATCTCCGAGAATTCCCCCGGATCGAGTATCTCCTCATCGAAATCAAAGGAGACCACCTCTATCCCGGGCGCTTCGATTTCCAGAGTTGCCATCGAGTTCCAGACGGCTTCTCTACCTTCGGCGTCAACGGACAGGAGAACGATCTCGCCATCGGGCGCGCTGTAATTTATATCGACGTCAATGACGACCTGAACAGATTCGTCAACATCCGGAATGTCCTCTATCTCCACCGGGTCGCTGATAACTTCAGCCCAGGGTGACAGGGCTTCAGCCGTAACCGTCACCGGGCCGGCCGGCGTCTCTGAGCCGAGGTTGGCGAGCTCCAGCGTAACTTCGACGCTTTCACCCGGATTGGGTATCCCGTCTTCATCATCTTCGATCGACCAGTCCTCCACGCCAAGGAAGTACTCGTGCTCATGGACAATTACCTCCCCGATGTGCGACAGATAGTTATGCTTGGTGACCGTGATCATCAACACGTCCTCTTCAAGTGCGTTGACCGGCAGGAAGAACTCGGCGACCCCGTTCTCATCGGTATAGGCGACCATGTGAAGGTTGTCGGGCTGGTAGAGACAGACGAGCGCTTCCGGGATTCCGGTCTCATCTTCTTCATCATCAACCGCTACGGAGATATGGCTGGCGCCGAGGGCGATCTCATCATCGTAGCTCACGTTCATCTCCCTGGGGTCACCGGTCCATATATGCGTCCCCGGGTCACCCATCAGGTTGTTCCAGTCCATGAAGTTCATATAGTAATTATCATGGCGGTCGTAGGCGCGCCAGAGCTCGTATTTGCCCATGTTCAGCCCCCAGCCGAAGGCGTAGAGTTTATCCTTGTAAATCCCCTTCCAGACGCCGCCGGCCATTATGTTGTTGAACCTGACGTTTGTTCCGGGAGTCGCCGTGCCGATGGCGCCGACCCCTCCGCCCCGAGCCTGCAGGAACGCTTCGGTGTAACCGTTGGTGCTGACGAAGTCGCCCGTGTCACAGGAGATTGCCAGAACCGGCGGCCAGGGACCTTCGGTGTTGGGCAGGTTGGTGATTACGCCCTGGTTGAGTTGGTTCATATGCTGGTAGGCTCGGTAGTGGAAGATCGAGATGCCCCACTCGAAGCATTCCGTTACGAACGGCTGGTTGCCACCGATTTCACCGTCCTCGTTGTGGTACCAGTGGCGGACTTCATTGAAGCCGAGGGACAGCAGTTCCTTCCGCACGTATTTCGCCACCAGGACGGTTCCCAGACCGTTGCCGACATGACCGGCGACGACCGCTCCCTGCAGGAACCACGATCGGTCTTCGAGCGGTGGGTCGACTTCATAGGATACGATCTTGTTGACGACGCGTCTCAGGACATTAACACTGCTCGCCGAGATTCTGCCGATGGCGATATCGGGCAGTGGATCGTTGCCGTCGAGGCGGGTATAGTTGTAATCGCCGTTACCGGATGCAGCCGGGATCCTTATGCTTCCCTGGGCGTCACCGACCAGGGCGACGAATTCCACCGGCGTATCCCAGTCTTCGTAAGCTTCCTCGATAAGATCGGAGATGGTGCCTGCATTCGCACCATTGTTGACATGTTCCACGACTACATTATGTCCCTGCCGCCTGCGCCACTCGATTAAAGGCTCCAGGGCATCGTCAACGCCGTTGACTTCGGGAACGATGTAAAGGTATGATCCGCTCAGCAGGTCATCGCGCCCCGGTTCGGGCGGGTTTTCCACCAGAACCTGCAGGGCTCGTTTGACGTAACGCGACGGGCGCGGACGATCCGGGTCGAGCAGTTCGTTATGCCCTTCGCCGCCGTAAACGAGATCAAAGTCGATCCTGTCGTTGAACTTCGTTACGCCGGTCGCCGGGTTATACTGAACAGGGTAAGTCGTAATCTGGACGATCCTGTAGCCGCGCAAAATGGCGGGTTCGCTCACCACCACCGGCTCCGGCGGCCAGAAGCCGTCCCAGTCGAGAAATTCCTGAGCCGGTTCACCGGGAAGCTCGGCGTCGACAGTGCCGTCCAGGGCCGGCACGATCGCCGGGTGCAGTCCTTCCTCGAGCCGGTAATCGACCCTCTTCAGTTCGATGCCGACGCCTCCGGTCGGCGGGATCAGCAGGGCGCGGCTGATCATCGGCAGGTCGGGCCATCCGACAATTGTAGTGGAGGGTTCTCCAGCCAGCACAGCGCGGTCGTATGTTCTGCCTTCAAACTTGATCGCTTCCAGGTCGAGCCCGGAAATCTCCATGCTCAAGCTGGTTGCGTTCCGGCTGTCGCGCTCCACCGAAAAGCTCACCGGGCTTGATGACCCGGGCTGAATTGATGAATCGACGGCCGAAAACAGTGATGCGGGCAGGAAAAGGGAAAACAGGAAAAGGAAGATCGACGTGTTGCCAAACATGGAAAACCTCCGTTTGCAGATCATCGTTGGTAATAGTGGTTACGACTATGTTAAGAATTACGAAACTTCCATGCAAACAATGTAATAAATCGTGCGGTAATACGCAACGCCGCTGACAAACTGCCATACCGGCGAGGTGAATGCCGTGATGTGTCATTAAGGGGTGCAGTTTATTCTTGACTCCCGACCTGGAGGGCGGACATTCCTGTCCGCCCTGTGACACAACGGCGCCGGCGTCCGGCCGGACAGGAATGTCCGCTTTAGAACCAGTGCCGCACGGACACTTGGGCGGACGGGAATGTCCGCCCAAGTGTCCGGTTATAGAGTATCCCGCTAAAAACGATATTTTACTGGTTCATCGACCGGAAGAATTCATCGTTGGTCTTGGTGACCTTGATCCGTTCAAGGATGAACTTCATGGTCTCGGTGGAGTTGTAGTCGGACAGGATGCCGCGCAGGATATGCATGCGGTTCAGGACTTCCTCGCTCAGCAACAGTTCTTCCTTGCGCGTTCCCGATTTATTGATGTCGATGGCGGGGAAGATACGCATGTCCGCCAACCTTCTGTCAAGCACCAGTTCCATGTTGCCCGTTCCCTTGAACTCCTCGAAGATAACCTCATCCATACGACTGCCGGTCTCGATCAGGGCGGTGGCGATGATGCTCAACGATCCACCCTCCTCGATGTTCCTGGCGGCGCCGAAGAAGCGCTTGGGTTCGTATAACGCCTGGGCGTCCACGCCACCCGACAGGATTCTGCCGGAATGCGGTGCGACCGAATTGTGGGCGCGCGCCAGCCTGGTGATTGAATCCAGCAGGATGACGACATCCTTGCCGTATTCAACCAGTCGCTTGGCTTTCTCGATGACCATGCTGGAAACCTGGATATGACGCTCGGGCTTCTCGTCGAATGTCGAGCTGATAACCTCTCCCTTGACCGTCCGTTCCATCTCGGTTACCTCCTCGGGACGCTCGTCTATCAGCAGGACGATCAGGAACACATCCGGGTGATTCTCCGCGATCGAGTTGGCGATCTTCTGCAGAAGAATGGTCTTTCCTGTGCGCGGCGGCGCGACGATGAGTCCTCGCTGTCCCTTGCCGAGCGGCGTGAATATATCGATTATCCGGGTTGAAAAATCCGACTGGGGCGTTTCAAGCTCGAACTTCTCCATCGGGAAGAGCGGGGTGAGATTATCGAAGAGTATCTTCTCCCGCGCATCCTCCGGTCCCTCATAGTTGACCGCCTCCACGCGCAGCAGGGCAAAGAAACGCTCAGGCTCTTTCGGCGGCCGGATCTGTCCGGAGACGATATGTCCCTTCCGTAATCCAAACCGCTTTATCTGGGAAGGGGACACGTAGATATCGTCCGGTCCCGGCAGAAAGTTGGACTTCGGGGAGCGGAGGAATCCGTAGCCGTCCGGCAGTACTTCAAGCACACCGCCGGCAAAGGCGAGCCCCGACGTCTCGGACTGCTTTTCCAGGATGTGAAATATCAGGTCCTGGCGAGGCGTCCCGCCGTAATCGGTGATACCAAAACTCCGTGCGATATCATTCAATTCCGAGATTTTCAACGCCTTAAGCTGGGTCAGATCCAATGCTTCACGGGAAACGGTGATCGGTTCTTTCATCTCGAGAGACTTGTTCTCTGTGATGTGTGTTTCCTGGGGCTGGTATTCCGGTTGATCCAGTTCTTTATACAGCAAGTCGGGAGTGGGCTCGGCGCTTTTGCGGATTCGTTTTATCGGTGCGGGCGGCTCTTCGATGGGCTCAATAACCTTACGTACGCGGCGAACCGGAATTGTCGCCGCCGCGGTTGGGTCGGCGACCTTGCGTACCCGGCGGGTTGGTGTGGCTGGTTCTGTCGGCGGCTCCACGACCTTGCGCACGCGGCGCGCGGTGGGCTGAGCGGGCGCTTCAGCATGGGCTTCGGAGCTGAGTTCCCCGTCAGCGGAATTGGATTTGGTTCTCAATTTTCTGTCTGGTTTGATTGTAGGATTTCTGAATAACCGATTATCTAACGACCCTCTATGGTGCTGTTTAATCGATTGCCTGATTTTATTTGGTAATAACAGATCGTAAAAGGTGATCGAACAAAGGTGACCTATTGTGGATGGGTTTTAGGCTGGGCCAGATGACGTGCAGCAATACCCGATCTTACTCTCAGTACCAATTTAAGAAGTTATACGATGCGAGTCAACAGGATTGCAGGGTTTGGAATAATTATTTCAGTTAATTCACATTATCGATACACATATCACGAAATCGTTTTATCCGGGAAGCGACATTGATCCTTTCAAACATCTATTTCCCCGTATTTATCTGGTACAATTCGTCCGGCCTGTCAAGCCGCATCGCCCAAAGTCACCCTGGCAGCCCTGCCCAACCGTTCACCGAAGAACAGACCGCTGAGCCTGTTGAAATGACGGGGGATGTCGGTCGCGTAGCATTTGATCCCGCCCCGGCCGTGAGTTCTGAGCAGTCCCTCGCGCAGCAGCGCATCCTCGACAGCCGCGGCGGTGGTTTCAGCCGAATCAACCAGGGATACTTCATCCCCCATCACGCGCTTGATGGCGCGCTTGAAGAGCGGATAGTGGGTGCAGCCGAGGATCAGCGTTCCCACCCTGAGTCGCTTTAATGATGTCAGGTATCCCTTCAGAACCAGGTCGACCACCGGACCGTCCAGCCTGCCCTCCTCCGCCAGCGGCACCAGCAGCGGACAGGCTTTGCCGTATACATCGGCCGCCGGCGCCAGCTCCTTCAGCGTCGATTGGTAGGCGCCGGAGCGGATGGTGGACGGCGTGCCGATGACGCCGATACGCCCTGATTTCGACAGTTGAAGCGCAGCGTTGACGCCCGGTTCGACAACCCCGATCAGCGGCGCCCGCAGAATTTCCCTGAGCGTGGGCAGCGCCGTCGCCGAGGCCGTGTTGCAGGCGACAACGATCAGCTTGACTTCCCGTTTAAGCAGAAACAACGCGCACTCAAGCGCGTAGCGGCGGATGGTCTGGATCGACTTTGTTCCATACGGCACGCGCGCCGTATCACCCAGGTATATTATATCCTCACCGGGCAGCCGTTTGTGCAGCGCGGCGGCAACGGTAAGACCGCCCAGACCGGAATCAAAGATGCCGATGGGATGATCGGATATGTTTGGCAATTGTGAAGTACTCCGTTAGGTGAATTTTATTTACTCCGCCCTCCAGGCGAAAGTCAAGAGCAAATTGTACCCCCGAAAACGTCTTCAAACCGTTCCGCCCGCCGCCAGACTTCAACTGCGCCGTCCTTGTGAACCGCCACCTTTGCCGGCAGCGGGAAGCCGCAACTGTTTGAAGCGAAGTGATCCGCCGCGTACGCTCCGGTGTGATGAATGATCAACAGATCGCCGCGCCGCGGCAGCCGGTTGAGCCTGACCTTGACCTTGCTGATCATATCGCCAGTGAAGCAGAGCCTGCCGGCGAGGAAGGCATCAACCGGCCGGTCCGAGGTCAGGCGCGGGTATACTTCAACCGGAAAAATATCCGCCGTAACCAGCATGACCCCGTGGTTGACTATGCCCAATTCCAATACGACAACGTGATTGCCGGAAACCTCCTTGACCCCCGACACCTTCGCCGCGGTAACGCCGGCGGTGCCGATCAACGCCCGACCGGGTTCGATTATCAGCGTCGGGCTGCCGAGCTCGTGCAACCGGTCCCTGACGCTGCGACCGGTCGAGGTCTGTCGTTCGAGCAGGTGTTCGAGCATCCTTGCGCCCGGGTATCCAGACCAGTAGGCTTTGCCCTTCCATTGTGGTGTCACGCCGCCCGCCCGGTTCGATTCAGCGTATTCGCGAAAGCCCATCGGGATGTTGTCCCAGGTAACCCATCGCTCGGGTGGCAGCCTGCCGTCAAGCTGTTCGAGGAGCCGGGCTTGAAACGCGAGCCATTCGTCATGTTCAAGGTACGACACCGGGAATCCGCCGCCGATGTCGATATATTTCAGATTCATACCCAGGTTCAACGAATGTTCGCCGAGGTCGAGCAGGTATTCCATGAGGCGGTCGTAACCTCTCTCGTCACATATCTGGGTTCCGATGTGAGCCGAGATGCCGACCGGATCGATGTCCGCCGCCGCGAGCGCCTGTTTGATCACCTCTTCCGCCCGGTCGACGGGAAAACCGAACTTGGTCCAGGCGACGGCGGTGGACTGGTCGGAGGCGGTCAGTCCCTCCAGCGCCATGCCCGCAAAGCGCAGCAGGACTGGGGCTCGCCGTTTAAGCCTGCCCGACGCTTCGCTGACAAGTTTCAGCTCCCAATCGCTGTCTGCCGCGATCAGCGCACCGGCGCCGACAGCCGTTTCGATGTATCGATCCGACTTGGCGTTGCCGTTGCAGACAATCCCGTCCGGGTCGATACCCTCTTCCAATCCCGCCTGCAGTTCGAATTCCGATACCGCATCCAGGCCGATGTCCAGCGACGAAGCGAACCTCACCGCGCCCCGGCAGGGATTTGCTTTGACGGCGAAACATACGAGCGTGTTCTCATATATCCGACCGATGACTTCGCGAAACGATCCCGCGTTGCGCGCGATGCGGTCGGTGAAGATCACGTGCAGCGGCAGGCCGTAACGCCCGGCAAGTTGTTCGATTAATCCGTGGTCCATCGTATTGAGCGGATCCATGCGTGCCTCCAGGTAACAAAGAGAATTTAATCCGGCTGAGGGGAGTTGTCAACAGATGAACCGCTCCGGGGAATTCTGTCCGATTGAATAAGAGGAATTCGTCGTCGATATGGGTTGACAATATTTGCTATCGGATTATAATAGAATTACATTATTTGTCAAGTGGGGATATTCATGGCTGGTCCTGGAGGGCGGACATTCCTGTCCGCCCGGGCGGATGTATGGTGGCGGTTTAAGGCGGGCGGGAATGTCCGCCCTCCAGGTTGCACCCCGGGTATTGGTTACACTCCACAATAGTCAAGTTTCACCTTATCGATGCACCATGGAAACAACCTCGCCCTTCCACAGGGATGGGAATCGCAATAAATTGGAGGTACAGATGCAACAGGCGCTCAGCTTCATCAGGTCAAGTCGCGAGAAATATATCGAAGAACTGAAGGATTATCTGTCAATTCCTTCCATATCCAGCGATCCGGATCGAATGGATGCGATGGTGGATTGTGCCGATCATACGGCAGCGCTGCTGAAAAGGGCTGGAATGGAGAACGTGAAGGTGAATAAAACCGCCGGACACCCGGTTGTGACCGGCGACTGGCTGCACGTCGAAGACAGTCCGACGGTATTGATCTACGGTCATTTCGATGTTCAACCTGTCGATCCGCTCGATCTGTGGGAGAAGGATCCGTTCACCGCGCACATCAAGAACGACCGGTTAATCGCCAGGGGCACCGCCGACGACAAGGGTCAGCTCTTCATGCACATCAAAGCCCTGGAGGCGATCCTCAAGACGACCGGTCGATTGCCGATCAACGTCAGGTTCGTCTGCGAAGGGGAGGAGGAGATAGGCAGTCCCAGCCTGCCCGGTTTTCTGAGGAGCAATCGTGATCAGCTTAAGGCTGATATCGCGGTCGTTTCCGATTCGAGCATGTTGGACGAGGGAATGCCGGCGATAACATACGGGCTGAGGGGATTGACCTATCTTGAAATAGAGCTGATCGGTCCCAACCGCGACCTGCATTCCGGAACCTACGGCGGAGCCGTCGCCAATCCCGCTGAGATCCTGGCGCGCCTGCTTGCCGAAGTGAAGGACGAGAAGGGCCGCATACGGATTCCCGGCTTCTACGACAGGGTGGTTGACCTGTCCGACGACGAGCGTAAACTGCTGGCAAAGGCGCCGCACGACGACGGGAAATACATGGCTGATCTCGGCGTGGACGAACTGTGGGGCGAAGCGGGATATACCACGCCCGAACGCGCCTCGGCAAGGCCGACCTTCGAGATCAACGGCATCTGGAGCGGTTTCACCGGCACCGGAGCCAAGACCGTTTTACCCTCCAGAGCATTCGCCAAAATCTCATCCCGCCTGGTCCCGAATCAGGATCCGGATGAAATAATCGAGCTGACGGAGAAGTTCTTCGTCGAAAGGGCTCCCAAGTCGGTGAAGGTCAATCTGACCCGTTTCCATGGCGGACATCCGGTTGTTACCGCGCTCGACAGCCCGTACATCAAGGCGGCGGAGCTGGCGCTGTCGGAGAGCTTCAAGCATGAAGTCTACTTCATCCGCGAGGGCGGTTCGATCCCGATCGTGGCGGACTTCAAGACCATTCTCGGACTTGATACGCTGCTGCTCGGCTTTTCGCTGCCGGACGCCAGGACACATTCGCCCAATGAAAACATTCACCTGCCGACATTCTTCACCGGCATCGAGAGCCTGGTCAGGACCTGGTTCTATTTCGTGAAGTAGCTGTTTATACTGATACTTGAGAAATCCGCGTAGGGGCTGACCCGTCACGCCCTTACACCTGTGTTGTTCAACTGTAAGGTAAGGATAAAAATGATCGTCCTGAATCTGTTGGTTGCCGCGTTGCTGGCGACCTCAGCGCTGCCGGAAGCCACCATCGATTCCCTGCTGGAGGTTCAGCGGGAAAGGTTCGGCAGCCGTGCCGAAAACATCTTTTATGATCTTGACAACAACAGGCTCACTGCTGAGCAGCGAGACGATCTGCGCTTTCTGATCGCCTACCTGCCGTTGGGCGACGCGGCTGACGCGAGGATCTCTGAACTGCTGAGCGAGGACGTTTTCTGGGCACGCCGGGCGAGGGATCGTTTCGGTTGGGGGCGGGAGGTACCGGATGACATCTACCGGCATTTCGTGCTGCCGCACCGGGTCTCACAGGAGCCTGCCGTGTTGTGGCGGGGGGAGTTTTTCAAGGCGATTGCGCCGAGGGTCGAGGGGTTGTCGATGAGGGATGCCGCCCTCGAGGTCAATCATTGGTGTCACGAGAGGGCATCCTTCAAGGTTTCGTCTGGTCGTGATCAGGATGCCCTGACCACTATCCGCGCCGGTTACGGTCGCTGCGAGGAGGAGATGATCCTGACCATCTGCGCGCTGCGTTCGGTCGGCATACCGGCACGGCAGTGCTATACGCCCTATTGGCCCCACGCCGACAACAACCACGCCTGGGTGGAGGTGTGGGCGGACGGCGGTTGGCACTACATGGGAGGCTGCGAGCCGAAACCGGACCTCGACGACGCCTGGTTTACACAAGCCGCGGGACGCGCCATGCTGGTTGTCAGCACCGCTTATGGTGACTATCGGGGTGATGAACCTGTACTGAAACGATACCCACGCTCAACGCGCATCAATTCCACCGCCGTTTACGGTCCGACACACGAAATTAAACTGTCATTGGTCAATCGAAAGGGGCGTCCGGTTGCCGACAGGCGGTTCGTCTTCAGCCTGTTCAACTACGGAGCGCTGATGCCCGTTCTGGCGCTGGACGGCGATGAAAACGGGCAGTGTACATTGAACTGCGGCAGAGGTTCATGGATAGTCGGCGCTGCTGACAGGAAGCTCAGAGCGCTGCAGCATGTTCCCGCCGACCGGGACGATGTAACCGTCGGGCTGGACAGGAAAAAGCGTTTAACCGAACTTACCGCCATCGACTATGTTCCACCGCCGAAGCCGGAGGTCGTCGGGGGGATTGAAATTGACAGCCTGTTCAAGGCGAGGCTGGCATACGAAAACAGCATCAGGGACAGCCTGGTCTGGTCAGTCTGGGCAAATGAAGCGGGGATGGAGCTTGACGCCGGCTTCAGATCAAAACCCGATTCCACCCTTGCCGGGGCGATGGCGGATGAATTCGGGCTTGATTCCGCCGGAGTGCTTGAACTGTTCACCAAGGCTCTCGGCAACTGGGGTCATCTGTATCGGTTCCTGACCGGGGATTATCCATCTGCCGCCGCCGGATCGGATTTCGGAATCCGTTTCCCACCCTCCCCGGCGGTAACCCGGATGCGTTTCATCTTACTTGAGACCTTGTCCGAAAAAGATCTTCATGACTTCACCATCGACGCCCTGGAGGATCATTTCAGGTATACGACCCTCGATTGGAACCTGGCGGAATTGGCGTCATCGGAGACATTCATCGTGGATGGTGTCGATCTCAGGGGATCGCCGGACGAGGAGGAAGAGCCGCCCGACCGGAGCCGCCTTTTAGAGTATGTCATCAAGCCGCGCATCAACTACGAGCCCTCGACCGGCTGGCGTTCAGGGTTGATCGAATTCCTGCAGGCCAATCCAAAGTTGATTTCATCAAAGAACGACAAGAAAATCATAAAGTGGCTGCGGAAGAACATTGCACATGAGGAGAAGTCGGATCGGCTGGGACCGTCGCTGGCGCCCGATGCGGTGCTCGACCTCGGGCGCGGCAGATGGGGTGATATCGAACGGTTGTATGTCGGACTGTGCCGCGTGCGCGGCATTCCGGCGCGTTTCGATCCGGTTTCGGACAGGCTCGAGGTCTGGCGTGATGATGGATGGCGGGCGGTGCAGGTGCTTAAACCGAAGAAGGGCAGGAAGAAGCCGGCTGAAAAGGGGGATTTGACCGTAACGTTCAACGCCCCCGATTCCATCGGACAGAAGACCTTGTACATGAGGGACTGGGCGGTGCAACGCTGGCGGGGAGACTACGGATCGGTGGTTGACTTCGGCTACAAGAAGCCCTATGCGGAGATGACGTGGCCCCGGGAGCTGCCGGAGGGATTGTACTGCCTGACCACCGGTCATCGCCGTGATGACGGCTCTGCGCCGATCTCGCTGACATGGTTCGAGATCAAGGCTGGTGATAAAAGAGATGTCGAGATGATGTTCCGGGATACGGGCAGTGAGGAAGAAAGGAATGGGGACAGTAAGGAACCGGTCGTTCCCGGTGAGGACAGCAGGCAGGATCACGGATGATCACGGGATGAATCAGCGCGGTTGAAGCTCTTTGAATTATCCGGAAACCATCGGCGCGTCAGTCCCGAACAGTAAAATGTCATCCTTGACAATCAAGATGTCATCCCCGCGCACGCGGGGAACCAGATTTCGTCCGGGTCGTCCCAGCACGGCATGTTATCGTCATCCCCGCGCACGCGGGGAACCGGAGTGTGGCACGGGTAACTTGTTACCCGTGTTTCAAGTTACATATTTGCAGGCTTTTTTCGGAAGGGATTCTATCTTCTCGTGGGGTTTGCATTGCTTGGCTTTGAAACCCGGACAGCGGATGCGGAGATAGTGAAACACGGGTTCAATAAAACTGCAGGGGGAATGCGCGAAGTGGTTGCAATGATTGACGCGCGGATATATCTTTAAACGCAACAATTTTCCTAATAAGGATTACAATGTCAGAAAATCTGCTGTCATCTATAGACGACGTTGAAGCTGTCGCCCGGTTAAAGCAGGCTCGGGACAGGATTGCGGCGGAACTCGCCAAGATCATTGTGGGGCA
>JALGVR010000063.1 GCA_025774605.1 bacterium
TTACCGATTATAATGCACGCGGTAGTTGATGACCTTCTCCTCGTCCGGCTTGACCGTAACCTTCCATTCAATCAGGTTTGCCTTTATCTTTTTCCAGCCTTTCGTGGCTTCGAGTATCGTCCACTCCCTATACCACAAGCGTTCAGGCACAACGATCTCAACCGTCTCATCCTTGCGGTTCCTGATCTTGAACTCAACCGCCTGCTCGTTGCGCTTCTTGTCGACCACCGTCCGCTCGCCGACAATGTCGAACGCCCTGCCGGTCGAGACGCGCACCTCCTCGTTGGAAGGTGTGTGGTCGATCCGGTCCTCGCCGACAAACTCCTGCCCGCCGTCCGGTCCCTCCTTGTAAACGCGCACCTTGCCCTTGGGCAGCGGTATGCCGAGACCGTTCTTCTTCTCGTTCTTGAACACCAGCGTCACCTTCGCCTTCCCCTTGCTGCCCATCCATTCCATGCGGTATTCCTTCTTCACGGACTTCACCCCCGCCGTCGGGAACAGCGATATCTGCTTGACCTGGTTCTGACGCAAGGTTGACGGTCGCTGCAGCGTGTACAGGTGATACTCGTAAAACGGCCGCTCTTCAAACTGGGGCGCTGCAGCATCGACACTTTCCATCGCCATCTGCAAACCTCTACCTTTCCTATATCGATCCCTGACCACCTGCACGTCCCCCGCCATCAGCTTGATGCGGGCGTCTTTGTAGGTTGCGCCGGAGTGATTGGTGATGTTGACCCAGCCGGTCAGGTCGAGACTCCTGTCCTCCTGGTCGGTAACCGCCACGTATTCCGTCTGCCACGACATGCCCTCCGTCAAGTATGATATTTCCGCCTCCCCCTTGCCGGCCTTCTTCCCGTCGACAAGCCAGACCAGTGTCGGCCGGGTGATCAACCCTTCGGGAAGGTCGGGGAACTCGATGTTGACGATACGGTCACGGCTGAGCGAACGGATCTTGCCGTCCCTCTCGCGCATCACGATGTCACCCGAAGCGGACAGAAGCGCGCCGAAGTAACCGTCGCCGTCCTCGTCCGTCAGCTTGACGTTGTGGTCGATGTACCTGCTGAGCAGCCTGGCGGCGTCGACCAGGTCGTATTCGTAGTTCTGTTCCAGCAGCGCCGCATATTCCGACTTGAAGTGCACCGATGTCGGCATGATCTGCGCGGCAACGTCGGTGAATCGAACCTCACCGATCCCCTTGGGGAAGTCTACTTCGCGCACCTCGCGGATAAGACCGAGGTTCTCGTTGTAGACGGTCACCGATACACCCGCCTGAACAGATGAGAACGCTCCGGCCAGGATCGCCAGTGCGAGATATATACCTCTCATGATCACCTCCTTCTTTGTTGATTTTTATCAATATAATAACACATTTCCCCTCTCTGACAGTAAACGACACAGAGAATCCAAGGTTTCGCAAGTTTTTCCGGTCTCACACCGGTTTATTTATCATTTTATTTACTTATTTACGAAATTCGTAATAATGTCAACAAAACACTTGACAGTATATTTGAGACAGATTATCTTACGTATTGACGATATTTGTAAATATGTAATAAGGTAACCCCCCCTTTATCCCCCCCCTACTTACGCAGGGGGGGGGAGGAGTCGGGCGTTCCATCCTACCGGTGCAGGGGGGATTGATTATCACTTCCCTTAAGGGGATTAAGGGGATTTTAAGGTAACCCCCCCTTTATCCCCCCCTACTTACGCAGGGGGGGGGAGGAGTCGGGCGTTCCATCCTACCGGTGCAGGGGGAATTGATTATCACTTCCCTTAAGGGGATTAAGGGGATTTTAAGGTAACCCCCCCTTTGTCCCCCCCTACTGACGCAGGGGGGGAGGAGTCGGGCGTTCCATCCTACCGGTGCAGGGGGGGATTGATTATCACTTCTCTTAAGGGGATTAAGGGGATTTTAAGGTAACCCCCCCTTTATCCCCCCCTACTGACGCAGGGGGGGAGGAGTCGGGCGTTCCATCCTACCGGTGCAGGGGAGGGAGGACAAGATCATCAAGGAAGTCATCGTGAGTGAAAAGAAGGAATTGACGAAGACGCAGCTTCTAAACCGTCAGAGGTTCTTTGACGCCGCCGAACTGCTGTTTGAACGATACGGGTTTCAAAAGGTCACCATAGAGGACGTCTGTAAAGCGGCCGGAATGTCCAAGCCCACCTTTTACAGCCTGTTCAAGGACAAGGAAGACCTGTTCGTGCGGATGATAATCCAAATCTGCGAGACAACTGTTGAAAAGTGGGAGTCCGAACTGCCGGAAAAAATCAATCCAACCGGGAAGCTGTTGTCGTTTATCGATTTTAACGCGGATTTGATCAAGGTTAAACCGATTTTCATCTCCATATACAAGGATACATCAATGATGGAGAAGCTAACACGGATACTTTACAACACACGGCATTCGCCGATCCTGTCGTCACTGAGGCGGATATTGAAAGACGGCATGAAATCCGGTCATTTCCGTCGCTTCGATCCTGACGCCGTTCTGTGGATGATATATACCATCCTCGACAGCATGTACATCATGATCCCGATGATGACAAATCAACCGGGTGCGGGTGAAAATCCCAAACTGGCAAGGGAAGTTAAACAGTTCATCCTCAGAGGAATCGGAGTTGAAAATGTCGGAAAATAAACACATGTGGGCGACCAGATTGGCTCGACTGACTATAAATCATGTCTGGCTTCTGCTTATAACAGCCGGTGTAATCACCGTAATTTCAATAATTCTATCCAGCGGCCTGGAGATGCGGATGAACTGGACCGACCTGTTGCCGCCGGACAATCCCACCGTCAAAGGCTACCGCGAGATTCAGGACCGCTTCGGCGATGTAGCCTCACTGGTTGTAGTTCTCGAAGGCGACTACGACCGCATCACCGAAATGGCGGAGATTCTTGAGCCGCGCTTGAAAAATGCAAAATCGCTGTATAACGTCCAGGCGCGACTTCCACTTGAATTCTTCCGTCAACACGGATTCATGCTGCTTAAGCCCGATCAGTTCAAACGAATGCTGAAGATGTACGCCGATCCGAGCCTCATCGGCTCGTTTCGAGGTTTGAACAACGACTACGAACGGGAATATACCGACAGTGAATCCAACCTGCGGCGCGACGAGGTTGATATTGCACGCAGCCTGCTTGGAATGCACCGGGCGCTGGAGGTGCTGGCTGATAATCTTGCCACCCCCTACCCTCCCCCTGCTGCGCAGGGAGGGAATAATACGCCTTCCATCGAAACCGCCGTCGACGCCATGACACTCGGCGAACCATGGATACTGTCACTCGACCGGCGGATGCTGCTGATACTCTGTCAACCGCTCACCAAGATGACGGAAGTCGACAGCATATTAATCATGGATACCGAGATAGAGAGCATCCTGGACACGGTTCGACCGCAATTTCCCGATGTGTCGGCAGACCTGACCGGCTTCAGCAAGATCTCGCAGGACGAGATGAACAGCATCAACATTTACACGGTGATCCTGTCATTAATAGCCATAATTCTTATCTATCTGATCCTGGCGTGGTCTTTCCGCGGTTGGATTATGCCGTTTATTGCGCTTGTTACGCTGATAATGGGGATCATCTGGACGCGCGCGCTCCTGTTTCTCCTCTTCGGCGGGCTGAACATGTTCACGACCATGATGATGCTGGTGCTGCTGGGGCTGGGCGTTGACTTCGCCATACATCTGATCAGTCGATTCAACGAAGAGATGGAGATGGGCAGGTCACTTTTCGACGCCCTGGTTAAAATGTTCAGTGAAACCGGCGTCGCCGTTCTGACCGGTGCGCTCACCACCGCGGCTGCTTTTCTGACGCTGCTGATCGGCAAAACGCGGGGCGTTTACGAATTCGGCGCCGCCTCCGGGTTCGGTGTACTCCTGACCCTGATCGCCATCTTCCTCACACTGCCGGCGCTTATGGTCATTCGCAAGCGCAGACAAATGAGACGTTCAGGAAGAAGCGGCAGTGCGATGCCGCCGGACCTCTCCGCCGCGGACAGGGAACTCGACAGCGCAAAGGACGGCAATTCTGACGAACGCCGTGCAAAGATATTGGAAGCCATGCCTGTTCTGGGAAAAATCGCCGGGGCAAGCTGGCGTCATCCGGCGGTTTTTACGGCTGTTACATTAATCATCGTCGCCTTTTCCATCTGGGCGAAACAGCATATTGATTTCGAGTATGACTTCCTTAACCTCGAGCCGAAGGGATTAAGATCCATACAATTACAGCGTGAGATCCCCGACCGCTTCGGAATGTCGGATCATGCCGCCTGGGTGGTGGCCGGTTCGGTTGAAGAGAGTCGAACGCTCAGGGATCAGTTCAAGAAGAAGCCGCTGGTCGGCGACGTATCCTCCATCAGCGATTATATTCCGCCTGCCGATAGAATCAAGAGATATACACCGGAACTGTTGAAATTCAGGACGGCGCTGAATGATTACCGTCCGAAAGAATGGCGGGCAGGCGATCTCCGGGAGTTAGCCGCTGAGATCAACCGGTTCTGGGACAACCTCGACCTGATGAGCAACCTCGCCTATACGGCGGGGCTTGACCGGATCGTGAAGGCGATTGACGGCATCACCGGAACTCAGACCGAGACCGGCAGGGTCGACAGCAGTGCGGTGCTGCCGACCTTGACCAGGCTGCTGCAGAACGGCATCGACGACGCAACCATCCGCCGGGTGGCGGAATCGTGGGAACGGAGGATGCAGGCAAATGTATTCGCCATGGCAAACCCGGCATCCATCAGTATGGGAGACCTGCCGGAGGTCATCAGACGCAACCATCTGCCGCGCAAGGGCAGCGGTTTCCTCGTTCATGTTGTGCCTCGCAAATATTTGTTTTCAAAGGAGCAACTCGTTCAGTTTACCGAGCAGACCGAGGCGGTTTCCAGCAAAATCATCGGCACCGAGCAACTGATGTTCATCATGTTGAACGGGATACTTGCAGACGGCTCCAAGGCGGCGCTGTTGGCGCTGTTGGTGATCATAATCCTGGTTTTGATACATTTCCGCGGTCCGATCGGTCTTTTATCGTTGGTTCCACTGGCGGTGGGCGCCCTGACGATGATCGGGGTGATGTATATAATCGGTGAAAAGTATAACTTCATGAATCTCATCGCCGTTCCGATCATACTCGGCATCGGCATCGACGACGGGATACATGCGCTGCATCGGTTCAGGAATGAAAAGGGGAAGGCAAGCGACAGGATTTACAAAAGTTACAGTTTCATCGGACGGGCGATACTGCTGACGACGCTGACCACCATGATCGGATTCGGCAGTATTTCCTTCTACACGATGCGGGGAATGGCGAGCTTCGGCAGGGTCTTGTTCATGGGGGTCGGAACCTGTTTCCTGGCTACGATACTGGTGCTGCCGGCGGCGCTCAGGCTGTTTACCAGGAATAAATAGTGCTGATTTACCGAGTTTTATGTTTATTCCCGAGTTGGGCGGTCCAATTCCCAGATGGCATAATCAGGAGTGTTTTGATATGGTTGCTGTTAACGGGCAGGCGCGGAGACCTGCCCCACTGGTGAGATTATGTCCCTACATTGTCAACAGATCATCACCAGGCATACAAAATGCAGATGTGGTTAAGGATGAATATTTTAACTGATTCAGTGGCGCAGGTCTCCGTGCCTGTGCCAAATAATCTGACAGAATACCATTCCCTACTTAACATAGTAATGCCAGCGCCGGTTGAAATTTCGAGGTAACAATGAAGAATCATTTTTTTATCGCTGAGAACAACAGCAGAGTATCTGTAATCCTCTGTGTGGTTATGTTTACGGGTTGCCTGTTCGCGCAGGAAGACGGCGCCTCATGGCTGAAGAGGATCGACGAGGCTGAGCGCGTTCCATATTCCTGCGGCGTCATGAGGCAGACGGTCACCACTTCGGGCGGCAGCGAGCGGACGATGACGATGCGCGCCTGGTCGGACGAAAACGGCGACCTCAGCCTGATGGTCTATACCGACCCGCCGCGCGTCCGGGGGGATAAGATCCTCCAGCGTGACGGCGGCGACAACATCTGGTATTACATGCAGCGTCGCGATGTCATTCGTCACTTCGCCGGTCATACCAGAAAGCGGAGCGCGATGGGGTCGGATTTCTCGTACGAAGACCTGGCGCAGGGCTCGATGACCGAAGACTACCGCGCCGAACTGCTTGGATTCGAAGAGCTTGACGGCGTGGAATGCGTCAAGCTGAAGCTCTTCCCCACCGAGAGCGGTCCGTCGTATAAATACATTATCCTGTGGGCCGGCAAGGATGACGCCCTATCCCGGAAGATCGAATATTACGACGATGAGGGACACCTGAAAACCCTCTACCTGTCGGACTTCAGGACGATAGAGGGTCGCAGGCTGGCGTTCAGGATGGAGATGAAAAATCATCGCCAGAGCTCACGAACTGTTATGGAGTACGAGTCGGTTACATTCGCAAAAAAGCCCGAAGCATGGATGTTTACCCGGGACGCGCTGACGAGGGAGATCAAGTGAGAAAGCGTGAAAGAGAGAAGGTGGAATCGCGGTATGTTTAGAAAGATCGAGGATATCGACGTTTGGAAAAGGGGATGTCGCCCGGTTGTGGATGTCTGTCGTGGGACAAATACAGGTTCGAGTTGTTTGAATTTTTCTGCAGATGTCTTTTCTTCGTCATCCCGATTTCCTTTCCTGGTCATCCCCGCGTGCGCGGGGATGACGGCAAAATATTACTATCTGTTAAATCAGAATATAGTACTTGTCGATTAAATCGTAGAATTCAGCTCCACTTGGGAAAAATCAGGTGCTTAGAGATTAAAGGGTAACCAGATCATGAAAGTATTTTCACACTTTTTTTCAATAATAATCATAGCATCGATTTCAGCTCCAGCACAGGCCATCGACCTCTCCGGCTACTATGAGAACACCCTCATGCCGGAATATTCCGATCGCGCCGAAGATCACCTGCTGGACGCATCCAAGCTCAGACTCGACTTCTCCACCGGTGGCGGCGACGACAATCTTGAGTTCAGGGGTAACGTCAACTTCATCGCCTATCACAGCGATATAATACTCGACGTAACGCCCTATCTGCCCGAGTCCATCGCCGACTCACTGCACGAGAGGGAGATCCCCGCCGAGATCAGGCTGGATAGAAGCCGCATCTTTCTCGATAATGCCTATTTGACGTGGCGCATCGGGCAACTCCGCCTCAGAGCCGGCAGGCAGCAGTTAAGCTGGGGACCGGCGTACAGCTTCAACCCGACCGACCTGTTTCATAAGAAAGACCTGTTCGACCCGACATACGAAAAGGAAGGCGTTACCGCTCTGAGGCTCGACTATCGCTGGGGTATCGGGGGGCAGGTGGCGTTGGTGACGGTGCCCGGCGTGAAACTCGACCAGGCCGGCTATGCGCTGCGAATCGCCACCCATGTCTCAGCCATCGGTTACGACGCGGCGCTGACCCTGCACCAGATCGAGGATTCCACCTCTCTCGACCCCGATTCACTGCGGTCTCTTCATCAGCGCCGGCGCGCGGTCGGCTTGGATTTCAGCGGTGGGCTGCTCGGGCTCGGCGTCTGGCTGGAAGGCAACTACAACCTGATGGAGACCGGGGATGACTTCACCAGAATCGCCGCCGGTTTTGATTATACGCTGGAGAACGGGCTGTACATGATGTTCGAGGGGCTCTACAACGGGCGTGCCGAAGACAAAACGCCATATCCCGTCACCGACTGGCTGGAGAGCATCTATTTCGGCGAACCGGTGGCGCGGTATCGGTTTCTCGCCGGAATAAGGAAGGATCTGTCAGATCTCGTCGAAGGCAGCGTCTACTGGTTCGGCGGGGCTGACGGCTCGATGGTCCTGAACCCGCGCCTCGACGCCTCCATCGCCCAGAACGCCGACCTGACGCTGTTCGGAGCGGCTACGTTCGGCAAAAAGGATGGGCAGTTTCCACCGGGGAATTATGCGGTGACGGCGAGGGTGACGGTGTATTTCTAAGATGGATTTTGAATGTTGAATTTTTAGACGAAGAAGGTGCTGCCATAATGTTGCCAGTATGCCTGGTCGGGATTTGGTTTGGTGAAATTCTATTACTTACCATATCTCCATCTGATTCCAGCACACTGACACTGTTTTAATTCAGGTGAAGTTGCATCTGCATACCATACCGGCTTTTCACACTGTGAACAGTAAAAAAAATTCAAGGAATTCTCGCACTCATTATTAATGGGTGCATATTATAATTGACATTTTCATGCGGCGTAAGCGACCTTCCCGCCATGGAAGAACTTCTTTACTATACCGGGTCGTTTCCGGGAAATGCGAAGATAGTAGCGCACATTCTCTTCAAGCTCCTGTCTGTTGCGAGGACGACGGCTCTTGGATGCGTTGTTCTTGACGTCGTTGTTCAGAAGTTCATCCGGATTTAGTTCCGGGCTGTATGCGGGAAGGTAGAAAACAGCGATCTGTTCTTTGTGCTTCTCAAGCCATCGCCTGACCTTCCGGGCACGATGAACCGAATGATTGTCCAAGATCAGATAGATTTTGTGATCCAGCGAGCCGATCAGGCGGCGCAAGAAAGTGATGAAGACATCAGAAGTAAAGCGCTTCCGGTAAATCATGAAGCGCAGGGCGCCTCTATTGGTAATGGTAGAGATCATGTTGCAACTGAAACGCTGACCGGTTGTCGGCACAACCGGCGTCTTCCCTTTTTTGCCCCATGTCCGCCCCGATTGATGGTCGCTGCGGATACCCATTTCGTCGCCCCAGTGAATCTCAGCCTGCTCGGACTTGGCGGCGGCGTGGATGGCGGGATATTCGGTATCAAGCCAACGCTGAACGGCTTCGGGATTCTGCTCCAAGGCGCGCTTGGCGGGTTTCTGGGGTGTCATCCCCCAGCGCTTCAGGTAACGACCTGCGGTCCAACGTGAGATCGTAATGCCGAATCGCTCTTTGATCAATTGTGTCACGGCATCGCGCGTCCACAGAACCCACGGCAGTTTTACTTGATCCGGACAGTGATCGGTTATGGTGCGGACGGTTTGGGCAGCCTGCCAGGGCTTCAGTTGAATCTGCTTCCGGCGACCGCGCCTGGCGCCTTTGAGCGCTTTCATACCGTCTTTGCGGTAGATGTGCATCCATCTTGCGACGGAGCCTCGCGCCAGCCCGAAGGTTTTGGCAACTGCGGTCTGGGTTTCCCCGTGCAGCACCGCTTGAACTGCTCGAAGCCTGAGAGCTTCTTGAGCTTCGGGCGGCAGTGATCTTGCATCTTGTTTCTCCATAAAAACAAGATACAACATTCCAAGCCAATTGTC
This sequence comes from bacterium, assembly GCA_025774605.1. Classification (GTDB taxonomy): domain Bacteria; phylum Electryoneota; class AABM5-125-24; order Hatepunaeales; family Hatepunaeaceae; genus JALGVR01. The sequence continues at coordinate 9,310 of JALGVR010000063.1, forward strand.
AATTATAATCTGCACTGATTATTATGCACCTCACTCTCCGGACTCCCTTCAACACACATTCCTTCACACCACCACTCCATTATTCCGGCGTCAGAAAGATTGGGATTATGAACATGTCGAGTAGAAATTACCGGACGACCCGCTCGCTTGAAAGCATCAATGAGGCGTTTCAAAGTCGGGAGAATCGCCTTTCCGCCGCAAGTGAATGTCGGTGAAGAAGGGTCCAGAAAGAAGTTCTGCATGTCGATGACGAGCAGAGCAGCTTTGTCCGGGTTTAGCTGCATCCGATGCTGATTGAAAGGCGCTATCCTTTCGAGCCACTGCTGCGCCTTTCTGTCGATGTTTTCTGAGGTTACGTATGGTTCTAAATTGATTTTCCTTTTCTTTCTTCTGACGAGCCGCCGACCCGACTATGGCAATGGATTCTCAAGTTACTCTGTGTCAGCAAACTGTCCTTCTGTAAAGGAGATATATTCCGGAAGCGGCGAACGCCTTGATGACGTCGCCGGGCAGGAAGGGTAAAACCCCGAGTCGGAAGGCTCTGATCGCCCCGTCAACATGAGAAAGGAGCAGCCATAGCCAACCGCACATCAGAATAACCAGACTGCATAGAAACACGCGCATAAGAACTGCCGACGGCTTTGCGTCACGTTGAACAAGCCGTCCCACCAGCCCGGCTGCCAGAATGAAGCCGACCAGATATCCACCGGTCGGACCCGGCAGCGCCGCTATCCCGGCGGCACTGCCGGCAAACAGGGGCGCGCCGCTGATCCCCCATAGGAGATAGAGGAGTTGACTTAGCGCGCCCCTGTAAGACCCCAGCATCAATCCTGCCAGCAGGACGAAAAACGTCTGAAGGGTTATTGGAACAGGCGTGAAAGGCAGCGGCACTCGCACCACCGCTCCGACCGATGTGAGTAGAGTAAACAACAATATCGGCAGAACTATCACTATTGATCTGAAGACAATACTTCCTTCTGTCGGGACGGAAATAGATTTTGTATATCCGTTCTTCAATCTCTTAATCCCATTTTAAGTTTAGTTTCGGAAACATCAATCAGGTTAAATTCGGGCGCGCTGATATTTATCACCCGATTGTGATTGATCACCTGAGAAGAATCATCGTCTTCCTCGCCCTGAAATCGTTGCAATCCAATTCGTAGAGATAGACACCGGACTTCAGGTTACCCGCGTTGACAGGCACTGAATAATGACCTGCAGGTATTGTTCCCAATGGCAATCCGAATATCTTACGACCGGAAATATCGTACAGCGTTACTTTCACCACACCTGCTTTCTTGCTGTCGAAAGCAATGTTAGTGTGTGAATTAAAAGGATTGGGATAGTTCTGGTAAAGCATGTAATCCGCCGGACCCTGCCCGATGTCATCCTTAACACCGAACTCCGAATCGACGTAGAAACGAGTCTCTACTTCTGACAGCATGATATTTGCCAGCCGGTTCTCGTTGCTGAACACCACATACCATTCACCATCGGTCGGAAAGGTGAAGTCGATCTCACCTGAACCGGTCAACTCTTCAGAATTGAAAACCACGAAATCTTCCTCGTCCTCGTAAAGTTCATAATTTTCTTCGTCGCAAATGAAGAAGTTCAATCTGCCTTCACCAATCTCAGCGAAGAACTCGGAATTATTGAATATCTGCCCGTTTACCGTTTCACTGAGCAGTTCATAGCCGATGCTCAGATGGTAATGGTTCAGCGGATCGTCCGGTTCATCAGCGTCATCCGGCGATACGTGGTCGATAGTCCTGTCGAAGTCATGATCCCAGTCGTAAACCGCGTCCGCACGTGAATTGCTGATTATTCTTGTTACGGTATTCGCTTGAGCGGGAAAGTTCCCAACCTCGCTCTCCACGCGCAGATAGATAGTGCGATCATCGCCGACCTTGAACGAAACCTGCCCCTCGGAATTGGTATATCCCCATGTAGCGGGTGATAATCCACCGTGATCGTTCTCGCTGGCGAGCATTACCTCCGCACCGTCCACCGGGTGACCGCGCGAGGTTATGGAAACGTTCAGGTCGGCAACCCCCTCACTGTAGCGTTCGGTCACCGTCCAGACATATCCGTCGCTGCGCCAGTCCCAAACCGCCGGAAATACCCAGTCCCACCTGTTCTCATAAGCCAGCGAATCGCCGACAAACGTGTTGACCGGTTCCCACGAAATCCAATGCCCGTCCCAAAACTCATTCCATGTATGGTCGTTGCAGAACGTCATATTGCAGATCGCCGGGATTAGAGCCGCTCGAGAAGCGGCCGCGGTCAAATCCGACCATTCACCACACCTGCCGATATGCAACCGGTAAATCCGAACCGGCTGTACCGGACGCTCCTGCCGGGATGTGAATTCCATACTGGTCTGCATCCATTGGGTGATTATTCCCACCGCACCGTTGTCAGGTGAACCGTCATTGAACAGATTGCTCCACATCACTCCGCAGTCCTCAAGGACTTCACGCAACGAAGGATAATCGTCATCCGGATGGTTCAGAAGAAAGTCCCGCCAGAAGACACCCCGCGGCGGTTGTGCCGAGCGACCTGTGGCGGGATCGATGTATTGCGGCACTTCGTCTGACAGACGCGGGTGAACCACATACCAGTAGTAAATCTCCGGATCGATCTCAACCTGAACCGTATCTTCATCTTCCGTCTTGATATTGTATTCAAGTGTCGTCCAGTAATTGTCGTCATCCGCATCGCCGTTATCGATTATGGTGACGTAATCCAGGTACTCATCAGCCTCGTAGATGCCTTCAGCATTTTCAATAATGAGATCCTCGGAAACGTTCATATCTTCAAACAAGCTCGGTGAAAGATGAGCTATGGTAAAAGCAATCTCATCGATATAAGGATCTTCTGCATTCAGGATGATTTCAGCAGCGAACTCCTGTGAAGATTCCGCCCATTCACCTCCGATAGCATTGAGGTTGTTAATCAGATCACCACGCACCCATCTTGGAGCCCTTGCCACAGCCCTCATACAGAGGTCGTTAAGATCGTTCGCCGGTAGGATTTCATCGATGGAATTATTGGGAATATTCAATCGGATAACATAGCGGTCACCGGCAGGGATGTTCGCCAGAGTAATACATGAATCGAGCGGCAACCATCCGTCCGTACCGGTCGTCCCCCAGATGCGTCGTTTCAGCTGGTCGGATAAAGGGTTCTCCGACGAGGGAATATCCGAGGTTCTTACCTTAGCAAGGTCTTCCGCTATGCATTTATACTCCTGCTGCAGCGTTGTGGTTGTACCTTGTGTATTTTGATCCTGAACCGCAATGGCGGTTGAAAAAGTCAGCAGGATTGTGCACAAAGCTGTTAAATATCGTTTGAGCGACATATCGCCTCCGTTAAATTATGTTTCTGTTTTAGACTGTGAAAAAAAACGGAACGTGGCGCCTCCAACCACATTCCGTCATTTGTTCAACTCAACCATGACACAAACCAGGAGTGGCTAATCTGTTCATTAACCAGCTTAAGCATCCTGGAGGTTGGCGAGCTTAAGTTTACAGAGTCATAGCAGCCACCCCCGGTTCGCATCAGGGTTGAAATCACCATGCTGTTGAATACCAATATCCGAACTCCCCGGCTCGCATCAGAACTGAACACGAGCCGGGAAAGTTCAGAAGGTAGGCGGTATTAATTAAGAATTAAGAATTACTTAACCAGCATGACCTTGCGGGCAGCCCTGAACGAACCGGCTTCCATCCAGACAATGTAAATGCCGGACGTGACTGCGCGACCATCCCAGACAGCCGCATAACTGCCCGCCTGACGTTCGCCATCGACCAGTGTCGCTACCCGGCGACCCGTTACGTCGAAGACTCGGATCGTTACTATGGACGCCTCAGGCAACTCGTAGGAGACGCGGGTCAGCGCGTTGAACGGATTAGGCGCAATACCAAGTAATCCAAATTCAAGTGGTAGATCTTGCTCCTCTTCCACTGAATGACTCACGAATGCAAAACTGAACCGTTCGTTACATTCGACAGTATCCTCTCCGGAAACTGCCAGCACCCACCACTCGACCTCCGTACCAAAAGGAATCTCGAGTTCAAGCGAGTCCAGTGAGGTCGCAAAAGTGGTGTCGTCAAGCGCAACTGAAACCGAATCGTCACCGACCTGCGCCCATAAGATGTAACTCAAGGTATCCATCGGGTCGGGATCAATCGACTGCTGCCATGCAAAGACCACTTCCGCTTCCCGTAAGGTATCGCCGTCCGCCGGTTGAAGAAGATCGAACGCTGTCGGTGGATTGAAGTCGCGGGAAACCTGCATCCTGACAGATACTTCCACGTCAGGATTCTCCGGATCGTTGGTGTTGAACGTCAGGTCAGCCCCGTAGTCACCCAAAAGCGCTCCACGCGCGTCAATCGTTACGGTGACCTCAGACTGCCCGTTGCCTTCAGTTACACCGACAACAGGAGTGTACTTCAACCAGGAGCATTCCTCAACGCCGTCGTCGATCACGTACCAGCGGCTCTCACCGCCATCGACGCCGCGCCACAGGTTATCGCCGTCATGCGCTATCCCGCAGTGACTTCCGGCAACAGTCTCGAAATCCTGCACCGTTTCGACATTCCAGTTTCTATCGACGCGGCATTGATAAATATGATCCTGACCGCACAACCAGAGCTGCCCCTGGGGATGAACCGACACCCACTCTATCGCCCAGATCTGAGCGTTGTCGATTGCAGCGCCGTAATCTATGGTCGCAACTTCCTCCAGATTGTCCAGGCTGAAGACGTGAATAACGCCGTCACCGACGTGGTTGGTGAAGAGGAAAACACCGTCCGATGCGATATAGACGTCGCTGAGATCGACGGGCGATTCCAGCGCTTCAAGCTCGTTCCCGTCGGTGTCATAGCGGTAGATGCTGTTCGGATTGTTTCGCCAGCCGCCAATGTAGATGACGCCGTCCAGGCAGAACATGCCCGCCATTACTCTTCCCACGTTGATTTCGGCTGTAACCTCGCCGTTTACAGGGTCGATTGCAAAGAGCCTTGTTGGACCGGGGTTGATGCCCCATATCCAGTTGTGACCCTCATCCCATGCCAAACCGAAAGTACGGTCGTACGGTACTTCGTATTCCCTCAAGATGTCGCCGGGGTCGTCGCGACGGGGAATACTGATGCCTGATTGTCGATTGCCGAATAGCGACATTAAACCATCGACAATCCTGTCCCCGATCGTCTTCGAGGACAAGTTTACCCCCCCTCGCTGAGCTGGGAGGAGGACACGATAGACCACCCCCGCTCGTTCAGCAAGGGGGCTATCTAAAAAGAGATCTACTCCTGACGGGAGGGCCGACTTCAGTCGGCTGTATTGACGCCCTGCGCAGCCGGCGAGCCCCACGGTGTCGGTTATCTGCATCACGCTCCGGCTCATTGATGATCTCATGCGTTACAGTGAACCTGAGCGGCGCTTCGCCGTCGTTGAAGACGGTGATCGTGTATTCTTCCACAGCGCCGACGAAGAGATCGTCCTCTATAAGACCGGGTTCGACCCGTACCTCCGGTGGATTCATGGCTTCCGCATGAAGCGCAACTTCATATTCTTCTGCGTCCGGATCGTTTGTTGCGAACACCAACGCTGCCACGAAATCACCGGGATCATCCGCATCAGTCTGGAAGGTAAGGGTTACGTCGGCGCTCTCATCATGTGCGAGAACCAGTTCGACGGGATCGGCGGTGAAGCGGTTGTTCTCGCAGAATATGTCGTTTACCTCGAGATCTGCCGAGCCGGTGTTGACGACCGTGACAGTGACATCGTATGGGACGCCGACGAAAACGTCATCAAAGGCGAGGTTCCAGTCAACGAGGCTCTCTTCGGGGTTGTCCGGATTATAGCCGTACTCTTCGGGCCAGGTAACCGTGATATCCGGCGCGCCTTCGACGTGCA
>JALGVR010000157.1 GCA_025774605.1 bacterium
CGAAGTAGGGGGGGACAAAGGGGGGGTCGCAGGTCGTTGACACGAAAGGCGGTGGTGGTGAAGTGAGCGAGGAAGCGAGTGAGCGAGGAAGCGAGGAAGCGAGTGGTGTAGCCCGGACGTTTCTTCCCCCCCCGCGTCAGTAGAGGGGCCTCCTCCCATCCCCCCCCCTGCGAAGTAGGGGGAACTGCCTGCCCATCCCCCCCTGCGAAGTAGGGGGGGACAAAGGGGGGGTCGCAGGTCGTTGATACGAAAGGCGGTTGTGGTGAAGTAAACTGATCAACCACCATGCCTATTAATTAAAACCCGACCTGACAAGCAGGTCGGGTTGTTAAACAGTTGAACATGGCGGCATCCTGTAAATGGTGCTGCCCCAGTGCTAACGTTCGGCGATCTCACCTCATTCAAGGACAAAGATCTTCTTTTCCGCACAAATATCCTTTAATATCTGCGGCCATACGGTTACGCTGCACTCACCGAGATGCGCCTTTCTTAACAGGTACATATATGTGCGTGACTGCCCGATACCACCGCCGATGCTGAGCGGAATCTCGTCGTTCATTATCGCCTTGTGATACGGTAGATCGAGGAAATCAAGCTGTCCGGTGATCTCGAGTTGCATTCTCAACGTTTCCTTGGTAACGCGGATGCCCATCGACGTCAGTTCGTGACGGCGCTTGGTCACCGGGTTCCAGACAAGGATATCGCCGTTAAGACCATGCATGGTTTTCCCGTCTTTTGTCACCGTCTCCGTGACCCAGTCGTCGTAGTCCGCCGCCCGCATCTCGTGCGGGTAGCCATCCTCAAGCACCCAGCCGATCCCGATAATGAAAACCGCCGGATATTTCTGCAGCACCATCGTCTCACGCTGCTTGCGCGGCAGATCGGGATACATGTCCAGAATCTCCTCGGCATGCAGGAATGTCAACTCCTCCGGGAAATCAGGATACTTGTCCGTCTTTAACTGCGGGAAAAGCTCCTGTGCATGGATCCCCGCACCCCGGATAACCTTCCAGATCTTCCTTACGGTTTCCTTCAGGTAATCGAGATTGCGCTGATCTTCGGTAATAACCTTCTCCCAGTCCCATTGATCCACGTACGAGCTGTGATCATGGTCGAGAAAATAGTCCTTGCGGACGGCGCGCATGTCGGTATATAAACCCTCACCCACCTCCATCTCAAACTGCTTCAGCGCAGGACGCTTCCACTTGGTCGCAGCCTGCACCACCTGAGCATCGACCGGATGCTTGTCAAAGTCGTTCGAGATGTGAAATTCGATCGGTGTGCGGGAACCGTCCCGATCCAACATATCGTTTACACCGCTCTTGACGTCTACTATCAGGGGACATTCCACCCTCATCAAGTTGAGTTCCCGGCATAAGCCTTCTTCGATGTAGTTCTTCACAGCGGTAATCGCCTGCTGTGTTTCCTTCTTCGTCAGCAGCGAGCTATAGTCCTGAGGCAGGATCTTTACAAGCTCGTCATAGTTGCCGATACCCGGACCAGCCAGGTCTGCCTTCTTATCAGCCATATAACTCTCCAATTTGTTAAGTATTAAGGGTTGATTTTTTTGTGAGCAGGAAATTTATATATTCAAATTCCATATTGCAACATTTTCTCAGTGAAAAACAACCGCTTCACAAATATTGTTCGAGATATTTGCTCGAAGCACGCGGAGACCGGCGCCTCGATAATCAATCGCTCTGCAAAACAATCCAGCACGATAAATACATCACAAATTTATTCCACCCGGCAGTTTATTCGCTTTGAAGTGGATTCGGCTTTGGTTATATTTCATAATTTACTTTTATTCATTTGAATACTGCCATTCAAAACAGCATCTGATTAATCGTATCTCTAATTAAGGCAAATAATTACTTCAAATGTCATATCTTGAGATACTTCTACTGGCGTTGGCGCTGGCGGTGGATGCTTTTACCGTCGGGGCTTCAGTTGGTCTGCAGCATCGAACCGGGAGGCAGGTTTTTCGCCTGTCGTTTCATTTCGGGCTGTTTCAGGGAATCTTTCTCATCCTCGGAGCACTATTTGGCAGCCTGCTGATAAACATCGCACGCGATTGGAGTCATTGGATCGCCTTCTCTATCCTGTCCCTGATCGGTATCAGAATGATATACAATGCACACCAAAACAGGAAGCAAAAAGTAAGAGCAATCGACCTCACAAAAGGTATGAAACTGGTGGGATTATCGATTGCAGTGAGCATCGACGCCCTCGCCGCGGGAGTTGGATTGACCGGGCTCGAAGCGCCCATATACACGTCGGGGTTGATCGTTGGAGTCATAGCCACGATTGCCACTGCAAGCGCGATGATCATAGCTGACAGAACTGCAATATTAGTCGATAAATACGCTGAAGTTATCGCCGGATTGGTCCTGATCGGCCTGGGAGTGAAAATCCTGAATGATCATATCGATTTATTCCGACTTCTCTAATCAGGTCTGATACAACTCGCTTAGGCTTGGAGGGCGGACATTCCTGTCCGTCCAAGCGGTTGCATGGCAGGAGCTTGGAGGGCTGACAGGAATGTCCGCCCTCCAAGCTGCAACCCTGGTTTCATCTTAGACAGCCTCATGGTCTAATGGACCAGAAGCAACCTCTGTATTTATTGGTGATTGTTCAAGCAAACCTCTCCGGTACTGTTGCACTTAACCTGAATTTTTCTTATAAATTACAGTCATCAATTTCAATGGATTATCAACTATCGTCAACCCTTGTCAATGCTGCTGAAAGCACAACATCATGATCTGTTCCGTGAAGGGTCAATCATGCCGATAACCGACGATATTAAATCTGGAGTGGTTACATGATTCCGTTTGTCGACCTGAAGGCTCAGTACAGAGCCATAAAGGATGAAATAAACGAAGCAATCGGGGAGGCGCTTGACAACGCATGGTTCGTGTTGGGGCCGCGCACCGCCGATTTCGAAAGGTTGTTCGCCGGTTATACGGGCACGAAATATGCCGTCGGAGTGAGTTCCGGCACCAGCGCGCTTCATCTTGCCCTTTTAACGCTGGGCATCGGTCCGGGTGATGAGGTCATCACAACGCCGTTCACCTTCGTCGCCACGGTGGCGTCGATAATGTACGCCGGCGCCAAACCGATACTGGTTGATATTGACCCGGTCACCTACAACCTCAATCCCGCTCGAATCGAGAATGTAATCAGTCCTCAAACCAAAGCCATCATGCCGGTACATCTGTACGGACAGTGCGTTGACATGGACCCGATTCTCGACATCGCTGAACGATACAAGCTGCTGGTGATCGAGGACGCCGCTCAGGCTCACGGCGCCGAATACAAGGGTCGACGCGCCGGCAGCATGGGCGCCATCGCCTGCTTCAGTTTCTACCCGGGTAAAAACCTCGGAGCATACGGCGAAGGCGGCGCGGTGGTAACCAGCAATCCGGACTATGACAAAAAAGTCCGAATGCTGCGCGACTGGGGAATGGAGCAAAAGAACCGCTATGACCTGCTCGGGTTCAACGCCCGCATGCACGGGATACAGGGCGCCGTGCTCAAGGTGAAGATGAAATACATAGAGGAATGGACGAAGGCACGCCGCGGGAACGCCGCCCTCTACAATCAACTGTTAAAGGGGATCGAAGGGGTTGTAACGCCTACGGAAGCATCGTACGCCCGTCATGTGTACCATGTGTACGCGGTGCGTGTCAAACGGCGCGACCGGGTGTACCAGAGGCTGGTCGAAGCCGGTATCGGCGCAGGTATTCACTACCCGGTTCCGGTTCACATGCAGAAGGGATATGCCAACCTGGGATATGAGAAGGGATACTTCCCCGTCGCCGAGGAGATCGCCAGTGAGGTCATTTCGCTGCCGATATATCCGGAGTTGAGTGAGAGCCAGATTGAAGAGGTGGTGTCTGCATTAAAATCCTCATTGTGAAAGGATCATTCCTGATCTTCGGACGGGCTAAGGCAGGGATGATCCACAACGGCATTACTCGAGTTTCGCAGTTATATATCATCCACTGGTTGTCATT
>JALGVR010000158.1 GCA_025774605.1 bacterium
TGGATTCCTGCCTGCGCGGGAATGACGGGGCGAGATACAATTCCGGGAATAGAGTACTTTTCAACAGTCACTAATTAAAAAGTCATTAATATTTCATAAATTAGCAAAAGGGAGATCTACGTGAAGGATATATCATCAATCTACCCCAGGGCTTTTATCCCTTATGGCGCCTGGGGGGGCAGCTGGTTTCCCGCCTGGCACACGAGCGCACTCGCCGAGGTCGATATAGCCCGCTTTGCCGCTGAGGCTATGTCATTTGTCCTCGGCAGGCGGAAGGTGCCGGTCAGCCGGCTGGACTACCTTGTCAGCGGCTCAACGGTGCCCTGGCTTTACAAGTTCTGGGGTTCGCCGTATCTGTCGCACAGCTTAGGTCATCGACTGCCCGGATTTCATCTGGAGCAGGCGTGCGCCACCGGGTTGCAGGTGGTGGTAAAGGCGGCGGCTCAGGTTGAAAGCGGTTCGCACAATGTAGTCGGTGTGCTGGCGTTTGACAAAACCAGCAATTCACCGGCGGGTGTCTTCCCCAACCAGGGAACCTACCGGCGTACCGAGGTTCTCAGCGATATCTGGGACAATTTCGCCTATGATCCGTCAACCGGTCAGTCCGGCTTCAACCAGGCGAAGGGGGAGACCTCGATGATCGCCTGCGCCGGCAGGACGGCAAGAAAGTACAGGCTCGACCTGAGCGAGGTGCTGGAGCTCGCCTTCTTCCGCTATCAGCAGTACTATGAGGCGAAGCGTTCCGGCTTCCTTGACCGTTTCCTGTTTCCGATGAAGGTTCTGGACGTGCGGGGTCAGCAGTTGGGGGTTGTTGACGATGACCTGGGCGTTCGCCGCTACAGCTCCCTCGACCAGTTCAAAGGTGAGCGCGAGCTGGACACGTGCGTCACCGCCGGCGGACAGACACACGCCTCCGACGGTATGTTCACCATGCTGGTTACAACCGAGGCAAACGCCCGCGAACTCAGCGAACGACCGGAAATCACCATTCAACTGGTTGCCACGGCGGAATACCGCACCAGGTCGGGATTCATGCCCGACTCCCCGGCGTTCGCCGTCAAGAGCCTGCTCGACAGGACCGGCTTGACCATGGCGGATATGACGGCGGTGTACAACCACAATCCCTTTGCGGTCAACGATGTGGTCTTTGCCAAACTGCTGGAGCACGACTGGCATAAGATGAACAACACCGGCTGTCCGATGATCTATGGTCATCCCCAGGGTCCGACCCTGACACGCGTTCTGGTCGAGGCTCTGGAGCGAACTGTTTCACTGGGCGGCGGCTACGCCCTGGTCTTTGGCTGCGCCGCCGGGGACGTCGGTATCGCCGCTATCTTCAAGGTCAGCGACAGCAAAGGAGGAAGCCGGAAATGAAATCGATGCGAGAGACAACCCTACAGACTTTGGGTCTGGGTTCGGTTCTGGATATCTTCCGGAAGGGCAGGTTGCCGGTGGACGAAGCCGAGCTGATCGACAAGGTGTTCGGTCCCGCCGCCGACCGCGGGGCTCTGGTCATATCCGGCGGCAACGGCATTGTCGGCTCCGGGAAAGCCATGCAGCTCGGTTCGAGGCTCGTGCCGTTCGGTGTGCCGGTTGTAACCCTGGACCTGCCCGACGCTCCGGACGGTCTCGGCCAGCAGTATGCCGGCCTGAAGGCGTCGTTCGGCGCCGGTAGAGCCAACGAGATTATGGCGGGCATCATCCGCCTGAATTACGACGGCGCCAGCCTCCCAGTGGAATTGAACGGCTTCAAGCCGCGCTTTGTGCTGGAGGCGATCCCGGAGATACTGAACATCAAGAGAGCGCACTATGAGCTGATGCGGCAGAGCTTTCCGGAGGTGGAGATCCGCTCGGTTACATCGGGTTTCCCCAGTTCGGAGCTGGGCGTCGGCATTCTGCACCCGTCCTTCCCCCATCAGATCAACAAGGTCTGGGAGGTTGTCGAAGAGAACCCTTCGGACATAACCAGGTTGTTCTGGGCGCTGGGCATGATTCCCGTGCCGGTCGGCGATTACTGGTCATTCATCCTTGACGTGCTGTTCTGCGGCATAACCCTGGCGGCGTTGCGTTTTCACCGGGTTACCAACATGCCGTTCTGGAAGATCGACAAGTATGTGCGGAGGTTGGTCGGTCCCAACCCGCTGCGGGCGCACGATGCCATCGGTCCGGGCGCCAGTTTCCTCACCTGGTCGTGCCTCCATCATCTTGCCGGGGAATACGGGGAACTGTTCAGCCCGTCGCCGGAGCTGGTCAGGCGCAAGGAGAGCGGCGAAAGCTGGTATCCGAGCAACCGGCCGGTGGTGGACTGGGATCTGGACGATGACGAGGATTTCCAGAGCTGGATCCTGGGTCCGTTGTTCCAGATGACCAGCCTGCTGCTTCATGAGAACAGGGCGCACCTTTCGCACATGAACGCCATCGGCGAGCTGTGTGCACAGTTCACCAGGGGTATGCCGGCGCTGATCCGCGGCTACGGTTCCGACAAGGTCATCAGCCGGGTGGAAGCCTATCACAGATTGCACCCGGAAGCCGCTGCGGACTGCTGGCACCCGGATGCCTTCGCTGCCATGGACAGCCCCGAATGGCGGCAACTCTACGTCAACGCCGAACACGATGGTCAGGTCGGCGTCGTCACCATCAGCCGCGAAGCGCTCAACTGGGACGTGATCGACGAGCTGAACCGCGCCGTCGACTGGCTGAAGGGTGAAGGAATCGCGAAGGTTATCCTGACGAGCGATTTCCACCTGTCGACCCAGATGATCGGCGCCGACACGACGGAGTTTTTCTCCGCGCTGGAGAACGAAGACGCCGGTTTCGATCTGTCGAAGTCGTGGTCTGAGACGGCACGGCGTTTCCATGACGAGTTCGACGTATCCGTCGGCTTTGTGAACGGCAAGCGCTGCCTCGGCGGGATGTTGGAACTTATGATGCATTGCCATTACCTGGTTTCGGTTGATGGCGCCCGGCTTGGCATGCCCGAGGTTACGCTGCCGGTGGTGCCGGGGATGGAGGGCTGTCATTGGGCGTTCAGAAAGGCTGACCCCGCCGATTATCCGAAACTGACTGAAATGCTGCTTGGCGGACGGTTTACGCCGGCAAATGCCGCCGCGGGCTGGCTGGTGGACTTCGCCGGACCGGTGGAAGACGCGTTGCAGAAGGCGTGGCTGATCGTCAGCGGCGGGGATCACGGCATCAGGATGCGGAAGGTTGAAGCCGGTGAAATCTCGCTGCCGGATACGCCGCCCGACATCCCCCCGACCGGCAACCCGATCATCGAATCGGGACGCAAGGCGATCTGGGATTGTATCCGGGCGTCCTGTGGCGTAACGCTGGCTCAGGCGCTCCAGGTGCAGTCGAAGCATTCGGCGGGTTTCATGACGACAACCGCCTGCCGGAAGGGAACGATCGGCGGCAGTCGCAAAAAGATCGTGGAGGTGTGAGAATCCTCTGTTCCCGCCGCTCGACACGGGGGGAGGAGGATATGACATCAGTTGATTTGCCATAAGAATCGGCATTTTGGATTCCGGCTTATGCTGGAGTTGTAAATGAATGAATACTGGAGCTGAAGTGCCTCAATCCCGTGATCGCTGGCACAGCCGGTATCGGTTCGTGCTCGCGGCCATAGGCTGTTCGGTCGGGCTGGGGAACGTGTGGCGGTTTCCCTACATCGCCTATACGTCGGGCGGTGGTGCGTTCATGATTCCCTACTTTGCTGCCCTGATCACAGCCGGTATTCCGTTGTTGATGCTGGAGTTCGGCATCGGTCAGAAGTTCCAGTCCGCCGCGCCGGGCGCGCTGCGCAGGCTGCACCCGCGCATGGAATGGGTCGGCTGGTGGGCGGTCGGCGTCAGCCTGGTGATCGTCTTCTATTACGCCGTCATCATGGCTTGGGCGTGGGATTACCTGGTCTTTTCTCTCAAGCAGTCGTGGGGCGCCGACGCCGGAGCCTTCTTTCGTCGGAAGTTCCTCGCCGTAACCG
>JALGVR010000006.1 GCA_025774605.1 bacterium
CGCGAAGGCGGGAATCCAGATAAGCATTTGATATTACGTAAGTTGCCTGGATTCCCGCCTTCGCGGGAATGACAGCATCTTTCATACGCTTTTTTACTCAAGTAGGTACTACAACCAAGCAACCACCCGGGCGGACAGGAATGTCCGCCCTCCAAGCTGCAAAACAGGTTTAATGGCGCCATTTAGTAATTTCCGCTTAGAAGAATCCTTCAATTCTTATCGACCATTATCATCGGTTGGATCATTTAGTGAAAAAAAGAGCTTGACAAGACATCCGTACGAACCTATATTACCGTTGAGTTGTTAAGCTCCATTCAGGTAGATGAGGGCGCCAATCTTTAACCGAAACCATCTATACGAGGATAGACTCATGTTACGCCGCTGATCAGCAGTTGTTCCTCTCGGACTTGAGAGGACTGAAAACCGGGGGAGGGATATCCCGGCGGTGCGGCGGAACAATGAGACATTCCTGTAACACTCGGCTTACCCGACTTCCCACCACCTGTCATATCGTCCAACTCCCCATTTTTATTTCACAGTCATAAGAACCGCAAACACGCTATAGCAGACAACCGAGAGAATCGTCCGTATCAAAGTCGACGATCATTATGTTGATGCTGTAGCAGGTTACGGCAATCAGAACTCTCAATCCTGCCTGATCAGCATTGGATGTTCATAACTGCGTCGATCCTGTGACGCTTTATTGCTTGAACTTCAAGCTCTTACGATTTCAGGAAGTGAACCATAATTCACAGAAAGGGGTCAAGTATGCCTTACCGCCGTTTGTTGATTATCGTCCTTGCCGTTGTTATCGGTGTTGCGGTCTTCGGGGATATTGCCGTCAGCGGGGACAACGCGCCCGTTCTCAAGATCGGGCATGTCGGTCACGATCATCACACCGCCCTGTACGTTGCCGCTCTGAACGGTGATCTGTTCAAGAGGGAATATGGGATATATCTCAAGGAGATCCGCGCGAAGAAGCTTTACGAGCTCTATGACGGAGACAGCCTCGTCTGCGAGCTCGAGCTTTACAAGGCGGGTGGTGGCTCAAAGATGCCCACGGACATGGCGCAGGGTATTTTCGATGTGGGCTTCGGCGGCGCTGCCGCGGTGATGTTCTTCATCGACAAGGGAACGCCGATGAGGATCATCTCGCCTCTGCACAGCAAAGGTGACATGCTTGTGGCAGGAGCCGACGTTCCCTCGACGAACTGGGCTGATTTCGTCGCATTATGCAAGGCGCGCCGGGAGCCGCTGAAGGTCGGTTTCAAGAAGCCGAAGGCGATCGCCCTGCTGATCTTTGAGGGAGCCCTGCGCGAGGAGGGCATATCCTACACCTACGATGTCCGGGACAGGGAGGCAAAGGTACTGCTTGTCAACATGAAGGGAGCCGGGCATCTGAACCCGGGGCTTGAGAACGGGATCATCGATGCTTTCGTCTGCAACAACCCCTATTGCGCCATCGCCGAGGAAAAAGGCATCGGCCGCTGCATCGCCGACCTGAACGATCTGCCGCCGGGACTCTGGAAGGATCACCCCTGCTGCGTGATCGCCGCGATGGAGAAGGTGATCGAAGCGAGGCGTGCGGAACTGATCAAGTTCCTTGAGCTGATCGTTATCGCCACCGATTACATCAATGCGGACCAGGATATCGCGGTGAGGTCGGCTTCCAAGTGGATCGGCACCTCCATTGCGGTCGAGGAGAAGTCAATACCGACATCCAAATACTTGACGGAGCCCGATCAGGTCTGGTTGAACGGCATCTACACCTGGGTGCACTCCATGGATGACCTGGGGCACATCAAGGGGCAGTTGCACGGCAGGACTAACAGTGAGATCAACGCTTCACTGCTCGATCTGTCACTGATCAAGGAAGCACGGGCGAAGGTTGCGGAGAGGCGGGGGGGCAAGTAGGTTGAACAGGTTCATCACACATCTTCAGGGCTTTCTGCTGCCTCTTCTGTTCCTGGTTGTCTGGGAGGTTTGGGCTGTACATCTGGACAATCCCGCTCTCGTTCCGAGGGTGGAGGCGGTACTCAACGTTCTCCTTCATCCGTTCAGTGAGCTGATAGGCACCGGGACGCTGGCGTGGAACACCGGTGTTTCCCTGTTCCGTGTGCTGTTCGGATTTTCCATCGCCGTTGTCCTGTGCGTACCAATGGGATTGGTGATGGGAACCTCGCGCGTCTTCTTCCGCCTGGTCAATCCGCTTGTCGAGCTGTTTCGGCCGCTGTGTCCCATCGCCTGGATACCGTTTGCGATGGCGTTCTTCGGCGTCTTGAGCGTTCCGCAGCTTTTCGGGGTCAGGTACAGCGACACGATCCTCGATTCGGTCCAGGTGGGCATGGTCTTCATCATCTTCTGGGGAGGGTTGTTCCCGATCCTGTTGAATACCATATACGGGGTAACCGGTGTGCGGACGCTCTGGATCGAGACCGCTCAAATCCTTGGCGCATCGCGCCGCAGGATCTTCCGGAGGGTGATTATACCGGCGGCGCTGCCGGCGATCATGACCGGTCTGCGGGTCGGGCTGGGGATAAGCTGGATGGTGATCATCGCCGCGGAGATGCTGCCCGGCTCCGATTCGGGCATCGGATATCTGATTATGTACTCCTACGAACTTGCCGAGATGAATATCCTGGTCGCCTGCATGGTGATGATCGGACTGATGGGATTATTACTCAACCGCGGTCTGCTGTTCATCACTGCTCGTGTGTCCGGCTGGCAGTCTCTGGAGCGCTGAAGTAATGAACCGACTACTCATCGACGGCGTGGGCAAGGTGTTCAACGGCGATAATACGCGTGAAGTCACCGCGCTGAAAGACGTTCAACTGTCAGCCGGATCCGGGGAGTTCATCTGTATCATCGGGCCGACCGGCTGCGGTAAAACCACCCTGTTGCGGCTTATCGCAGGGCTCGAATCACCGACATCGGGCACGATTCGTCTTGACGACCAGCCGATTGATGGTTTGAACAAATCCTGTACCCTCGTCTTTCAACAGTTTTCGCTTTTCCCCTGGTTGAGTGTCCTGGGAAACATCGCCTTTGCGCTTGATTCGAAAGGTGTTCCAAAGAAGGAGCAGAAGCGGGAGGCGCTGGATCTGTTGAGGCTGGTCGGGCTTGCAGACGCAGCCGGATCCAAGCCTCACGAGCTCTCCGGTGGAATGCAGCAGCGGGTGTCGATTGCCAGGGCTCTGGCTTACGATCCGGAGATCCTGCTGATGGACGAACCGTTCGGTGCGCTCGACGAACGAACACGTCAGAAGCTGCAGGATGTTCTACTCGATCTATGGCGGAAGAAACGCAAGACCATTCTTTTCGTCACCCATAACATCGATGAGGCTATCTACCTGGCTGACAGGATTATTATCATGGCGATCGAACCGGGTCGGATCGTAAATAACCTTTCCGTTGATCTGCCGCGGCCGCGCAGGCGTCTGTCGGCGGAATTCACTGAACTTCATGTCAGAATCAGGGATCTGCTTGAGATCCCGGAATAACGATCGGTCATCAAGGATTCAGATTTACTGAATACGGAAGGATAAACTTTACAAATCATCTTATCTTTGACTCTGAGGAGGAGAGAATGAAACATCCGAAAGTCCTGTTTCTGTCCGTTGTGCTGCTGCTCGTCGTTAGCGGTCTGAGCCGGGCACAAGTTCACTGGCGCAGCGCCAAGACAATGCCGAAGGGGTCATATCTCGTTATGGCGTCATGGTATTATACTGATTTCACAAAGTTCTATGATTGGAATGTTGAAGAATGGAAGGACTTACCATCGGACAGCAGTCGGACTTATTGGGGCTTTAATACTATGTTCGGTTACGCGATAACCGACAGACTTGAGGCGCACGTGCATGTCCCGATCACATTCAAGTCCGCAGAGAATGACACCATTAAAAGGAGTTCTTCCGGCTTGGGGGACATCTACTTGAAGAGTCGCTATTCCGTTCTGCCCTGGGCGAAAGACAGGCACGGACTGACGCTGACCGGCGCGCTACGCTTCCCGACCGGCGACGAGGAAGCCAGCCCGGCGCTTGGCGATGGCACAACAGACTTTGCAATCGGGGAAATATTCACGACGGCCTGGATGAATAATTTCCGCGGTCACATCAAGGCCGGATACTGGTTCAACGGCAAGAACGACGACGAGGTGAACATCGGCGATGAATTCAAGCTTATCCTGAAGCTGGATCGCAAGTTGTCGCCGAAGGTCATGCCGTTCATGACTTACATCTATTATTCTCAGACCAAGAAGGAGACCGATGCCGGTATCGTGGCGAATTCCCAGAAGATCCGCCACTACTTCGTTCTGGGCGGCGTCTACAAGCCGATAGAGGGGATGTTCATCCGCCCGAAGGTGGTGATGCCCATCGGTGGGGAGGGCGGTTCCCTGTACGCGTTCAAGCCATTGATTGACTTCTGGTATATTTTCAAGATTTAACCCGGTTTATCAATTCCGCACGCTACAGCCTGTTGGACGGTTGAGCCTCTTCCCGCTGCAGACTGCGTTTTAGGCGCAATTACAACGGGTATATATCTGTTTGTTTTACTGCGCGGCTCAACCAAACGAAAGTCTGGGCGTGGGGATTCCGTCCCCTCGCCCTATCCTTTTTTCCCACCTGACCCTCCCGACAGAGGACAGACCTCAGTTCGCACGCGAATAACCGTGAAAATCCCGTTTATTGCTTCATAACCTTGAAAATCAGATT
The DNA here is from genome assembly GCA_025774605.1 of bacterium. Classification (GTDB taxonomy): domain Bacteria; phylum Electryoneota; class AABM5-125-24; order Hatepunaeales; family Hatepunaeaceae; genus JALGVR01. Next base: position 4,713 of record JALGVR010000006.1, read on the forward strand.
GAATGGTTATACCTTATGTCTGAGGCGGAGTATGCATTCAGATAATCAAAATGGCTTGAGGCTGCTATTTAACGCCTGTTGAAGAATCTGCCAAGTGTAGTGCCCGCGGGAGCAGGTATCCGGAGGAGAATCTCTGCCTGAGACGGTGGATTCCTGCCTTCCAGGCTATCAGGGAATGAGAAAAACGCACCAAACCTCATCATTCCATCGAAAGATGGAATCCAGGAACACACGTAATATCAGCAACTTCACTGGATTCCAACCCCCGCGTCCGCGAGGGCATGCTTCCGTTGGAATGATGAATCTCGAGACAATTTGGCATTCTCGGACAGACTGCTTCGCAGGAATGACAAGGGTGTGATCTGGAATGACAGGGTGAAATTCAGGAATTACAATGTGAGATTCAGGAATGACATGGCAAGAAAATATCTTGGAAATCGTGTACATTGTCAACAGACACTTATTAAGTTGGTTGAGGGTTAATTTATATAATTTGTGTTTACAGTGACTTAAATTTAAATATATCTGTAAGAACGGAACAACGATACTGGGCATTCGTATAACCTGATAGAGGGTATTCGTTGAGCGTACGGTTCTTGTGAATCATGGTTAAGCCGGGATCAGGTGCATTTTCAGTTAGAGATCATTATACCGTGAAGCATTTGTAAAGTACTTCTGACAATCAACTGGAAGGAGGATCAGGAAATGACTGCAAAGGTTGATTTTTCAAAGATCATCACCGAAGACCGTGAAGCGCGTGCGGAAGAGAAGTGGTCGGGAACCTTCCTTGAGTACCTGGATAAGGTTAAGGCGGATCCATCCATAACCAAGCTGGCTCATCAGCGCATCTACGATACGCTGATGTCACCGGGTATAACAGAGGTGTCAACAGTCGACAATCCGAAACTGAGACGCATATACAAGGATGATTCGGTGAAGATATACAATTTCTTCGCCGATGAGTTCTTCGGACTGGAACCGACCATCAATCGAATCGTCGGCTACTTCAGAGCCGCCGCCATGAAGGGCGAAGAATCCCGCCAGGTTCTGTACCTGATGGGGCCGGTCGGTTCGGGGAAGAGCTCACTGGTCGAGAAGATAAAAAAGGCGCTCGAACAAAACGTTATCTACTATATCGAAGGCTGCCCGATTCATGAAGAGCCTCTGCACCTGCTCCCAAATCACCTCCGACCCAGGTTCGAAGAGCTGCTGAAAGTGAAGATTGAAGGTGATTTATGCCCCGTCTGCCGCTGGAGACTGAAGAACGAGCTTGGCAACAACTACGAGAAATTCAGAGTAGCGACAACCAGACTCTCGAAGCGCTCCCGCGTCGGTATCGGGGTTGTGCCGCCCGTGGATCCGAATAATCAGGACACCTCTGTTCTTATCGGCGGCGAGGATATTTCCAAGCTTGATAAATACTCCGAAGGTGATCCGAGGGTGCTCGACCTCAGCGGCGCCTTGAATGTGGGCAACCGGGGGATGACGGAGTTCATCGAGGTTTTCAAGAACGAGGTAGAATATCTTCACGTCATGATTACCGCCACCCAGGAAAAACATATCCCCGCGCCGGGCAGGCACGGTATGGTTTACGTCGATGAGGTTATTATTGCTCATTCAAACGAAGCCGAATGGCGGAAATTCCGATCGGATCACACCAACGAAGCCATCCTCGACCGTATCGTTGTCGTGCAGGTTCCCTACAACCTGGAGCTGTCCGAAGAGGTGAAGATCTATAACAAGATCATTAAAGCATCTGATTTTAAAGCACATATCGCTCCCTTCACACTCGAATTCGCCTCGATGTTCGCAATTCTGACCAGGCTCGCCAAGAGCAACAAGGTCGATCCGATGACGAAACTGAAGATTTATAACGGTGATGAAGTTCTGGAAATGGGTCAGACCAAGCGGTTTGACATCGAAGAGCTCAGGGAGGAAGCGCGGAGCGAAGGAATGAGCGGTATCTCAACCCGCTTCATTATGAAGGCGCTCGATTTCGCCCTGGCGGAGAGCGAAGGTCAGTGCATCAATCCGATCAATGTGGCTGAAGCGCTGATACGACGGGTGAAAACCGAGGATTTGCCGGACGAGATACGCAAGGAATATCTCACCTATCTTCAGGATACGCTGCACAAGGAGTACCTGCAGATCCTCGAGAAGGAGATCACCAAGGCGTTCGTATATTCTTACCAGGAACAGGCCGAGTCGTTGTTCCAGAATTATCTCGATCATGCCGAAGCATACGTGAACAAGACCAAGGTCAAGGACCCCAACACCAGGGAGGAGCTCAAGCCGGATATCCAGTTCCTGAGCTCGATCGAGGAGCAGATAGGCATCTCCGGCACGGCTGCCGACGGCTTCCGACAGGATGTGATAGCGTTCCTCTGGTCGGTTACGCGCAAGGGCACCAAGATCGATTACACCAGTTATGAACCGCTCAAGGAGGCTATCGAGAAGAAGCTGCTGGCTTCAGTGCGCGACCTGTCGAGGATCGTCACCAAGTCGCGCACCCGCGACAAGGAACAGCAGGGCAAGTATGACATGATGGTTCAACGACTGCTCGAAAACGGATATTGCGAGCTGTGCGTCGATACGATACTGAAGTACGCGGCAAATAATCTCTGGCGGGATTGATTTCGTGGCATATTTCGTGCAAAATTCGGATTACCGCAGCGACCGCAGCGCCTCCGACCGCGCCCGCCACCGGCAGAAGATACGCGAAACAATCAAGGATAACATCGCCGATATTGTCTCCGAGGAGGCTATTATCGGCAAAGCCGGCGACAAGGTCATCAAGATTCCGATCCGGGGCATCAAGGAATATCGCTTCGTATACGGCGGCAATTCGCCTGGAGTAGGGCAGGGGGAGGGCGACACAAAGCCGGGCGATATAGTCGGTAAGGGCGATCAGGATGGAAGCCCGCTGGGAGATAAAGCCGGCAACAGACCCGGCGAGGAATACTACGAAACCGAAATCACCATCGATGAACTAACCGATATCCTGTTTGAGGATCTTGAACTGCCTCACCTCGAGCGAAGGAAATTCAGAGTCATAGAGTCAAAACGGCTGATCAAGCCCAAGGGTACAAAGAAGGTGGGAATACGCGCCAGGCTTGACAAGAGGAAGTCCGCGGTCGAACGGATAAAACGCAAGCTGGCAGGCGAAAGACTCGGTGACGATCAGGATCAACAGGAGGATAATGAGCGGTTTCCCTTTCATCAGGACGACCTGCGATACAAGCGGCTGGACGAGGACGTAAAGGAGGAGTCCAACGCGGCGGTGGTTTGCATCATGGATACATCGGGATCGATGGACGCCACCAAAAAGTTCCTGGCTCGCAGTTTCTATTTCCTGCTGTATCAATTTGTCAAGATCAAATACCGCAATACGGAACTGGTCTTCATCGCTCATCATACCGAGGCGAAAGAGGTCAACGAGGAGGAATTCTTCCACAAGGGGGAATCAGGCGGTACCCTGATCTCATCCGGCTATAACAAGGCTCTGGAGATTATAAACAGCCGTTATCACCCGTCGGTATGGAACATCTATGCCTTTCACTGTTCGGACGGCGACAACTGGAGCTCGGACAACGAGGACGCGATCAAAGCCGCCAAAGACCTGCTTAAAGTCTGTAATCTATTTGGTTATGGTGAAATTAAACCGGGGAGGATCAGTAATTTCGAGTCGTCGATGTTCAAGATATTCGAACAGATAAAGGCTGACAACTTCGCCATGGTCAAGATTACGCGCAAGGAGGAGATCTGGCCCGCTTTCAGGTCCCTGATCTCGGTGGAAAAGGAAAGTTGAGGTAAAATGCCCGAATACACCCTCAGCGACCTCGAGAAATGGGAAGCGAAGATCAAGAAACTGGTGGACTCATTCGGGTTGAACCCATATCCGCAGATCTTCGAACTCTGCGACCAGAACCAGATGATAGGCTACATCGCCTATTCAGGGATGCCCGCCAGGTACCCGCACTGGTCGTTCGGCAAGCAGTTCGAGAAACAGCGGACACTGTACGATTTGGGCATTGCCGGTCTGCCGTACGAGATGGTCATCAATTCCAACCCCTGTCTTGCTTACCTGATGAAGGACAACAGCCTGCTGCTGCAGGTGCTCACCATTGCTCATGTCTATGCACACAACGATTTCTTCAGGAACAACTTTAACTTCAGGAACACCCATGCCGAATATACGCTGGAGAAGTTCAAGGCACATGCCGACAGGCTGAGGAGATACGGCGAAGATCCCCGCATCGGTTCACTGAAGGTTGAGACCGTTCTTGATGCGGCGCACGCGCTCTCGATGAACTGCAGGCGATATTCTTCTGTAAAGAAAGGCATGCCGTCGGCGCATAACGACGGGGAGATGAACGAGGGAACGATGGAGCGTGACGATCAGCAGCTTGCCCTGATGGAGGAAGTGGAAGCGGACGGGGAAAGGGGGAGGAACATCGCTAAAATCCCGCCCGAACCGGAAGAGGATTTACTGCTGTTCATTCGTGATCACAATCACAAGCTGTCCGAGTGGGAGAAGGACCTGCTGACCATAGTACACGAGGAGGCTCAGTATTTTATTCCCCAGATCGAGACCAAGATAATAAATGAAGGCTGGGCGTCATACTGGCATAAGAAGATACTGGACAATCTCCATCTGCCGCAGGATATGCAGATGGAGTTCATGGTTCGTCACAACCAGGTTCTGCGTCCGATCCCGAGGAGTCTCAACCCCTACCATCTCGGATTTAAGATATTTGAAGACATCGTGCGGCGTTGGGACGAACCATCTGATCAGGAGCGCGAAACATTCAACCGCGAAGGTGGGGAAGGTCTGTCGAAGATTCTTCAGGTGCGGGAGACGGACCGTGATGAATCGTTTATACGTCAGTACCTGACGCGGGAGCTTATGGATCAGCTTGACCTGTACCAGCACGAGGATTTGGGCGGCGACAGGGTGGTTACAAAGGTTGCGTCCGAGGAGGATTGGAAGCAGTTGAAAGAGACCATTATCGCCAACACCGGCTTGAATTCGATGCCCGTAATAAAGGTGTGGGACGCCGACTACGACGGATACGGCAGGCTTCTGCTGGTGCACGAATTCGACGGCCGCGAGCTCGACAGGGACTACGCCCGTCATACGCTCAGGCATGTCAGGCGGCTATGGGGAAAAACCGTCATCCTTGAATCCCGCGCCGATTCACGAAAGGTGCAGATGATCTGCGAAGCGGATGATAAATTTGAGGTCAGGGAATTTTAGGATCGATTTTTATCCGCTGATAATCCTCGACACGCTGTAACAGCGTAGGGGTCGATTTATCGAACCCTCAATAAGTTAGGGCTCGGCATGCTGGCCCCTGTGCGCGGAAGTTCACCGGGCCTGGCCGTGCGCCGGCTGTTTAACAACAGGCAAAATTATCAGGACAGAAAGTGAAGGTAGCGTTAGCTCAGCTTAATCCGACGGTGGGTGATATTGAATCAAACCTTGCCGCGTTGAGGCGGACCGTCGACGGCATTAAGCCCGGTTCAGCCGACCTGGTGGTCTTTCCCGAGCTGTTCCTGTGCGGCTACCCGCCGCGGGATCTTCTTGGCCTGCCCTGGTTCATCGACCGGATGGAAAAGGCGCTTGAAGATGTGCTGGCGGTCGCCGGATCGAGACCCGATTTGGGCATTCTGCTGGGCACGGTCACGCGCAGTGGGATGATCAGCGGCAAGGGGTTGTTCAACAGCGCCCTGTTGATTGAGGGCGGTAAAGTCCTGTTTGAGCAGCACAAGCAGCTTCTGCCCACGTACGATGTCTTCGACGAGAGCCGCTATTTCGATGCCGGCTTGACCTCCCGGGTCTTCAGCTTCAGAGGAGAAAAACTTGGCATTTCGATATGCGAGGATGCCTGGAACGATCCGGAGTTCGAGGTTAACCTCTTTTACAACCGGAATCCGATTGAGGTCCTGGCGCGGAGCGGGTCAAGCCTGATGATTAACATCTCGGCGTCTCCATACCACGTGAAGAAGGATACCGTTCGTTACGAGAGGTATTCGCATCACGCCAGAAAGTGGAGGATACCGACAATTTATATCGGTCAGGTAGGCGGCAACGACGATTTGATCTTTGACGGTCGCAGCATGGCGTTCGACGTTGAAGGACATCATACGGCGCTGTTGAAACCGTTTGAAGAGGATCTCTCAATTGTCGACAGTCGGAAGACCGGCGCTGACGAACCATATCAGTCGCTGCCCGACATGGAAGCCATGCGACGGGCGCTCTCGCTCGGGGTCAGTGATTATCTGCGGAAATGCGGTTTCCGAAACGCGGTTATCGGTCTTTCCGGAGGAATTGACTCGGCATTGACCGCCTGCATCGCGGTCGATGCGATCGGATCGGATAATGTACGGGCGATAACCATGCCGTCCGGCTATTCATCCAAAGGGTCGGTGGATGATTCGCTGAAGCTGGCGGATAATCTCGGCATAAAATGCGACGTCATTCCGATCGATGACATCCTCTCACAATATGAAGCCTCGCTTAAACAGGCTTTTACCAACAAGACACGGGATGTAACCGAGGAAAATCTTCAGGCGAGGATTCGCGGCAACCTGCTCATGGCATACTCCAACAAGTTCGGCGGCATTGTGCTGGCTACCGGAAACAAGAGCGAGCTGGCGGTGGGTTACTGCACATTGTACGGCGATATGAGCGGCGGACTGGCGGTGATCAGTGATCTGCCCAAGATGATGGTTTACGAGCTGGCTCGCTGGTACAACCGGGATCGTGAGATTATTCCCGGGTCTGTGTTTACCAAGCCACCATCGGCGGAGTTAAGTACTGATCAGAAGGATCAGGATGTGCTGCCCCCGTATGATATCCTCGATAATATCCTCGAGATGTATCTTGATCAACGCATGTCCGAGGATGAGATCGTCTCTCAGGGGTTTGGACGTGAAACGGTTGATTGGGTTGTCAAGTCGATCGACCGCAGCGAGTACAAGCGTCGACAGGCTCCACTCGGACTCAGGGTGACCACTAAAGCCTTCGGCACCGGCTGGCGTATGCCCATCGCCGCGCGAAAGACCTGATTTGGACAGGCTGAAATAGAATAAACACTCAAATTTTAATCCGTTTTAATTATATAATCCATGTTCACACAACTAATCGAACCTCATGGCGGCGAGCTGGTCGATCTGATCGCGCCGGAGCAAAGGAGGAGTGAACTCCAATCGGAGTCGAGGAACTTGCGATCACTGACCCTGACTTCAGGGCAGCTATGTGATCTCGAGCTTCTGCTGAACGGTTCCTATTCACCGTTAAGGGGTTACATGAAGCGTAGGGATTGTCAACGGGTTCTGGACGAGATGCGTCTTGATGACGGTACGATCTGGCCCGTTCCGATTACGCTTGAAGTGTCCGCACAACTTGCCCGCGACGTCGAAGCGGGGAATTCGGTGGTATTACGCGATCCTGAAGGTCTGATCATTGCCGCGCTTCAGGTCGAGGACGTCTGGCAGACTGATCGGGGAATAAAAAACAGTTCAACCACAGCGGGTGGTGAATATCTGGATTCAGAAGAGCGGTCAGCGGTGGGGGATCCATGGTTCATTGGCGGACGGATTGAGGGTATTAATATGCCCGAACATTTTGATTTCCGGTCGGTACGCCTTACCCCTTGGGATGTAAGAGCACAGTTTGAGAAGCTCGGTTGGAGGAGAGTGCTCGCCTTCCAGACCGCTGATTTCATACATCGCGCTCAACATGAGCTGATCCTTCAGGCGGTCAGGGCTGAGAGAACGAATCTGCTGATACAACCGTTGGCCTGGTTGAGTCAACGTGCAGACCGAAGTCACTATACCCGCATTCGGTCGATTCAGCATATCCTTTCATATTTTCCGCGTAATACCGTCCGAATGGCTTTGTTGCCGTATTATCCGCGCTTTACGGACGGGCGTGAGAGATATTTGAGAGCCATCATTGCCAGGAATTACGGCTGTACACACCTTCTGATGGATGAGGATGAAGAGTGGGACGGGCAAGAGTCAACCTCCCTTAAGACGGAAGCCGATGATCTCATCTTCAGGGAGTTGGGTGTTAAAATCATTCCATTCAGGAGATTTATCCTCGTTGAGGAGCTCGATGCGCACGTGCCCGTTGATGAAGTCGAAACGGGAATGCGCGTTCGCAGCATCTCCAGGGCGGATATGCTTGACAGACTGGCAGAGGGGAGGGATATTCCCGAATGGTTCACATTCCCGGAAGTTACACGGGAACTGAAGCGGGCTGTTCCACCGCGCCGTAAACAGGGTTTTACGGTCTTCTTCACCGGCCTTTCAGGCTCAGGTAAATCTACAATTGCCAAGATCTTGCTTGTCAAGTTTCTCGAGATGGCTGGACGACCGGTAACGCTGCTGGACGGCGATATCGTGCGAAAAAACCTCTCCAGTGAGCTCGGCTTCTCGAAGGAGCATCGGGACGTCAACATCAGACGCATCGGGTTTGTCGCTTCAGAGATCACCAAGAACGGCGGAATAGCCATTTGCGCTCCGATTGCACCCTATGACCAGACAAGGAAGGCGGTCAGGGAGATGATCGGCAGATATGGCGGATTTGTACTTGTACACGTTTCAACTCCCGTCGAGGAGTGCGAGAGGCGCGACCGGAAGGGCTTGTATGCAAAGGCGCGCGCCGGCATCATCAAGGGATTCACCGGTGTCTCCGACCCCTATGAACCACCGGCTGATGCCGAAGTAGTTATCGACACGACGGAACTGAAGCCTGATTCTGCCGCCCAGGAAATCATCCTTCATCTGGAGCAGCAGGGGTACATCGGCGTTAACAACGATTAACCCGCATGAAGTAACGGGGACGTTTTTTATATTGTCATCATGAAGGCAGTGAAGGATCTTCATGATGGAAGGGGTGGAGATTCTTCACTTCGTTCAGTATGACACGACGTCGTTCTGAATGATATGCGGAAATGCAACTGTAAGCTGCCCGCCGTAATTGGTCCGTTGTAAGGTGTGGATCGACATGTTAAGGAATACTCGCCGCTGTTTAACATATCAACATCCATTTAATTACCTGAAACAATCTTGACGATACGGTTCTTCATGATTATATTAAAGTTCATCATTTTCATGTTATTATAGTATAGGAGTAAAATGCCTTATCAAGGAGCAGGGACATGAATCCGCTGAAGCTGCGAATAGACCATAAGAAGATGAATGTATATCTGACAATCAGAGCTGATGCTGGTATAAACAAGATTACGACTGAAATGATTAAGGATTATCTTCTTGAGAATGGTATAGTTAATGGTATCAACGAAGGAGCAATAAACAAGATGATCGAACGCGGGATCATTGACAGACCGATCAAGGTTGCTTCTGGTCGTGAGCCGGTTAATGGCGAAGATGGTCGTGTAAAGTTCTATTTCAAAACAGATGTTGAGTTGAAACCAAAAGTCCTGCCTGACGGCAGTGTCGATTATCGCGATCTTCAGTTGGCTCAGAACGCCGTGAAAGGCCAGGTGCTGGCGGAGAGAATCCCTCCAACCATAGGAACCCCCGGCAGGAATGTGTATGGAGAGGAAGTTCCTTCGGAGCCGGGGAGTTCGGCGCTGTTAATGGCCGGCAAGAATACGGACTTCAAAGATGAAGCTCAGAACATCCTCGTCTCACAGGTGGAGGGCAGCGTCAAGTTAAGGCCCGGCAACCGGGTGGTGGTCGATACCGTGTTCCGGGTCGAGCAGAATGTTGATTTCAGTACCGGTGATCTCGACGTTACAGGGGATGTGTACATTAACGGTAATGTCATATCCGGTTTCAAGGTCAGGGCGACGGGGAACGTGGTGGTTAACGGCCTGGTTGAGGACGCCGAGATAACTGCCGGTGGAGACGTGCTGGTGCGAAGGGGTTTTATTGGAACAGGTAAGGGGATAATCAATGCAGAAGGCAAGGTGGTGACCAAGTTTATCGATAATCAGACAATTAATGCCGGCACTGAAATCCACATAGGCGAAGAGGCATTTCACTCGAAGCTGAGCGCCGGTAAATGCATAGTGATGATAAAGGGTCATGGCAAACTGGTGGGAGGCGATGCGCGGGCCGGAGAATTCGTGGAAGTCAACACGATCGGCAGTGAACAGCATGTTCGGACTAATGTTTCCGTCGCCGAGAACGCTGATCTGGGTGGTGAGATCGAGCTCATTGACACGGAGATCGCGCGCTTGCAGGAGAGGCTTGAGGAGGTGACCGAGCGAATGATGGGCATCATGGAGCGAGTGCCCGACGCCGAAATGACCGACAGTCAGAAAAGACAGCTTAAGTCATTTGACAGGAGCAGCCAGATAATCGACGAGAAGATCAACAAGATGAAGGAGAAGAAATCGATGCTGGTAAATGATATAGAGAATATCATGAATAATACCTGCATATTAGTCCGCAGGAATATTTTCCCCAGAACGAACCTGAAGATAGGGTGGTACAGCGAATATAACAACGTACTGCGGCGCGCCACCGAATACCGGATGGGAAAGGATGGATTGATAATCAGATCAGCCGACAGCCACCACCAGAAGGACGATTTATAGGTTCAGGTTCCCTTCCTATTTTACCAGCACAACCTTCTCCGCAACAGATCCATTCTTCGTTTCCAACCTGCATATATAGATCCCGGTTGCGATCTGTGAACCGTCTATAATTTGTTGATGACTTCCACCGGATCTAATTCCATGAAGGAAACTCATAACTTCCCGACCGCAGATATCGTAAAGCCTGATGGTGACAGCCGCTGGTGATGGCAGCGTGTAATGGACGGTTGTCATTGAGTTAAACGGGTTCGGATATATATTTGAAATGCTGAGTTCAGCGGGTGTGTTGGCTGGCGGCGGCATTAGCGAACGATCCGCCGGTACGATAAGGGTGACCGGAACAATGGTCTCACCGCCTGATGCGTTGTGAGTAAATATCAGATTGCATCGCAGCGTGTCCACCTGCAGGTTGGTTGCATTAAAAAAGATCGAAACAGAGATCGAACCGTCCGGTTCGATCTCCCCCTCCATGGGGTTTGTATCCAGCCATGCCAGGTTGGTCGAGAGATGCCAGATATCTATGCGATCATCTGAACCTGCGTTGGCGATACCGATAAAGACCCAGCTGTAACCGTCATATTGATTGGATATGAATGCCCCGCCGGGACGACCGCCGTTTTCATGCTCCAACTCGTGTAAATACATGATTTCGTCAGACTCGGGATCGATCTTGGCAATGAATCGATCCTGGCCGTTGCCGCTGTAAAGTACGTAGAGAGGATATCCGTCGGGGTCATCCGACCAATATGCCAGACCATAGACGCGCAGATCGTGCCTGCCGATCGACCACAGGTGAGTTCCGTCGCGGTCATAGGCGCGTATGTCCGCACCGGTGATGGAAGAAATCCATAAAATCTCGTTATCAGCATCCCAGGCCAGAGCCTGATTGGTGTTGAAGGGACCGAGCCAGCGGTGGACCGTTTCTCCCTCGGCGGTGAACCCGTATATATATCTTTCACCCGATCCCCAGATCAGTTCACCGTCGAAAGCCAGGTCTTTCATGCCGTTGCGGGCTACGCCGACCTGAACGAAGGAGTCGACCAATGCGCCGTCCCTGTCGATTGTATAGATCAGGTTATCGTCGTCTTCCACACCGGATATATTCGCGCCGGCAACATAAAAATACTCGTCCGCGAACACCGCACCCTCCACCCGGCTGTCGCCGGTAATCTGGCTGACATAGTAGGAGCGCCTGAGTTCCCAGGGGTCAGCGCCCTCTCCGCCCGGTGGCCGCTTCTCGAGCGACCATTCCAGCGCGCCGTTGCCGTTGTTGCTGATCTCCAACTGCAGCGTGGTGGTGTCACCCTGAATCAACCGCACATGCATTTCCTCGGGATTGACGTCAAACTCCGGATGAAGCAGCCCGAAGTCGACCTCGAGTGAATCTTCCTCCTCGATCAGCAGATCGACCAACGTCGAGTCGTTCCATCCCTGGATCGAGGCGGTGATGTCAAACGGACGTTCGGCAACAGCTTCCTCAATCGACCAGTAGCCCTGTTCATCGGTCATGGTCTGTTGGTCAAGCGTCGTTCTGATTTGGGCGTCTCCGATCGCTTCGCCGGTTTCGGCGCATGTCACGCGACCGTGAAGATAGCCGAGCAGGGTGAACAGATTGAGGTCATAGTGATAGCCGAGGTCAACAACATCCTCGTCGGGTGAAAGGTCGATCTGTGTCGTATATGCATCCATTTGAAACCGTTCGGCCGCATCGCTGCCGGCGTCTATCCCCGGGCTGTCGTTCTGGAGGAAATACCCGTCCATTCCCCAATCCGGCTGGCGACCTGCGGTGAGTTCCGGGTCCTCGCTCAGAATCTCTTCGCCGTCCCAACGATCATCCTCGTTGGGGCCGCCTTCAACGATACAGTAGCTGATGGTGATTTCACCGCCGTTGTCCTGGGCGTAGAGCTGGTCGCCTGTGTCGGCGCTGTTGCCCCAGAAGATGGAATTGATCACCGTCGGGTTTGAGTTGGAGCCCTTGTAAAATCCGCCGCCCATGCCGTCTGCGTGGTTGTTGAGAAACGTGCAGAGTGACACTTCAGCTTCACTGGTCTGGGTTACGGCGATCGCTCCGCCGTCGATGCCGCTGGAGTTATCCTCGAATATGCAGTTTGTGATTTCGCAGTTTGAATTCTGTGTAACCAGGAAACCGCCTCCAAATCGCGCGGCTGAATTTCCCAGGAACATGCAGTTATCCACTTGAACCAGCGAGTTGTTGGTGAAAACGCCACCGCCTGACTGGGTGATCTGGTTTTCAGTGAAGATACTCCGCCGGACAATACCGCTGGATGTCCTGATTTCCAATCCGCCGCCGGGAGTATCACCGTTTATTTCATTTTCGGTGAATATGCAGTTATATATAAGAAAGTCATCCACGTTTTCGATGAATATCGGCCCCATCCCGCAATGTGTCAGGGTAAAACCGCTGATCGTCGCGTCCCTGTTGATGATAAAAATCCTGTTGTCCGCCGCTTCACCGTCAATAATGCAGGCGTCGGGGCCGTTTACGGACATGATGGTCATCGGTCTGCCGATATTTATATCGACATTCCCCTCGCCTGTATATTCGCCGTCGTTCACCAGGACAGTGTCGCCATCATCCGCCGTCTCGACGGCGGACAGGATTGTTTCATAATCGTCTGGAACGTGCAGGATGTCGGCATGGAGTCCGGGGGTCAGGCACAGGACAAGTATCAAAAGAACTGCCGTCTGAAGCGTACTAATCAATTTAAGGACGCTTTCCATCTCGTCCTCCATTGAATGGATGTATGACCTTGGTGCGGTGAACCGGTTTCTTCGAGCGGGTGGTTCAAGATGGGATCCGGACCGGGTCATCCGGTAGCCAATTGTGGTTCGGTTTCTCAATGAATTTCCTCCCCCACGGACAGGGGGGAGGAAATGAAATTCTCTTATTTGATAAGCGCGATCTTATGCACCGACGTCTGGTCGCCTGCCTTAAGCCTGCAAAGATAGATTCCAGCGCCGTACTGTTCGCCGTCGAGCGTCAGCCGATGAGCGCCGGCTGACTGTGGCGCTTCAAGGAGCGTTGATATCTTGCGACCGAGGAGGTCGTAGAGCGTCATTCTGACCTCCATGTCGGCAGGCAGCGAGTAGTTGATTGTCGTCGTTGAGTTGAACGGATTCGGATAAATGCCCGTGATGCCGAATTCCAGGGGAATCGCATCGTCCGCATTATCAACCGAACTCTCCGGTAATATTGTCATCTCAACCGGGATGAGGGTTTCCTCGTCGAAGGCGTTGTGCATGAACGCCAGGTCGCATCGCATCACGCCGGGTGCGAAGTCAAGGGTGAGAATATCAAGCGAGATATCCTCTGAATTACCGGCGGTGATCTCGCCCTCGACAGGCTCCATTCTCACCCATTTCACGTTGCTCGACAGGTGCCAGACATCGATGCGGTCATCGGTGGCGTTATTCACTGTAGTGAGCAACACCCAGCTGTACGGGTCGTATTGATCTGACACAAATCCACCGCTCGGTCGTCCCGCTTCATCGGTAATCAAGTGAACATCCTCAATCATCTCGTCGTTGTCCGGATTCATCCTTGCCAGGTGTATCTCGTTGTTATAATGATGGATGATATACAGCGGGCAATTATCCGGGTCTTCGGGCCAGTAGGCGAGACCGTAAATACGCAATCTGTTGCCCTCAATCTCCGGTCGTTGGATCTCCCTGACGAATTCACCGTCATGGTCAAAGGCGGAGATATTACTGGTTATGCCCGACATCCACATCAGTTCACGGTCAGGATCCCATGCCAATGCCTGATTGGAGCTTTCCGCACCCGGCCAGCTCCGAACGGAGTCACCTTCGGCAGTAAAGGCGATTACACTTCTTTCGCCGGATCCCCAGAGCAGTTCGCCGTCCCAGGCGAGGTCTTTCATGCCGTTGTTTGATGTGCCGACCTGCGGGAACGAGTCGACCAGTGATCCCTGCCTGTCGAGCTTGTATATCTGGTTTCGGCCTTCATTGTCACCCCTGGCTTTCTGACCGGCGATGTAGAAGTAGTTGCCGGCGAACACCCCGCCCTCAAGCCTGCCGTTGTATGTCGAATCACTCGTATAGTAAGAGCGGAGGAAATCCCACATATCCGCGCCTTCACCACCGGGCGGCCGTTTTTCCGACGACCATTCAAGCGTGCCGTTGCCGTCGTTGCTGATAATCAGCTCCAGCGAAGTTGAATCACCTTCTGTAATTCGTTCGTTGATCTCATTACGGGATGGAACGAACTCCGGATGCAACAGACCGAAATTTATGGTCATCTCATCGTTTTCATCGAGGATCAGATCGGTGAGGGTTGAATCGTTCCACCCGGGCGCTTCGGCGGTGATGTCGAAAGGTCTCTCCGCCACAGCGTCCTCAATAACCCAGTTGCCGCGTCGATCGGTTTCCGCATATTGACCAAGTGTTGTTGTGACAAGCGCATACTCAACTCCGGCACCGCTCGAAACGTCGGTCACCTGGCCAACAAGACGTCCGATCAGCGTGAAATCATCGATCAGGTAATGGTATCCGATATCAACCACATCCTGGTCCGGTGAAAGATCGTCCCGGGTGGTGTAGACGTCCATACCCAGCTCCTCGGCCTGGTCGCTGCCGGCGTCGACTGCGGGACTGTCCTCCTCGAGGAAATAGCCGTCAAGTCCCCAGTCTGGATCACGGCCGCGGTCGAGCAGCGGATCATCATCGATTATCTCCTCACCGTCCCAGTTGTCTTCGTCGTTATCGCCGCCATCGACAATGCAGTAGCTGATTGTGATCTCACCGCCGTTGTCCTGGGCGTAAAGCTGGGATCCCTGTCCCCCGTCGTTGTTCCAGAAGATGCAGTTTATCACGTTGGGGTTGGAGTTCGAGCCCTTGTAGATGCCTCCGCCCATTTCGGTGGCGCGGTTGTTGAGGAAGTCGCAGAAGGATATATCCGCCCGGCTGTTTATCGAGAACGCCAATGCGCCACCATCGATTACGGACGCGTTGCCGTCAAAGATGCAGTTGGTTATTTCGCAGTCGGAACTCTGCGTAATCAGGGCGCCCCCGCCGAACCTCGCCGCGACGTTGTTATATATTATGCAATTGTAGAGCCGAACATCGGAATTTGAGATGAACAGACCCGGCCCGGATGCAGCGGCCTCGTTCTCCGAGATGATTGTATATTCGATCAGTCCGTCGGATCCGGTCATTGATATGCCGCCGCCGGAGATGTTCTCCTGATCCATCACGTTGGCGGTTATGATGCAGAACTTTATGTGGAAATCATGGGCGTTTTCAATATGGATTGCACCCCTCGTGCCGCCGGTAATCGTCAGGCCGATCAGCTCAACCGTGTTGGTGATAGTGAAAGCCTTTCTGTCATTGCCGTCTTCACAGTCGATGATGCAATTTTCCGGTCCGTTCTCGGACATGATGAACAGTCGCCTGTCGATGGTGAGATTGGTGTTGTCGTCACCGGTGTATTCGCCATCGGCAATGAGAACCGTGTCACCGGAAGACGATTCACCAAGGGCTGCTCCAATAGTGTCGTAGTCGTCCGGAACGTGCAGCACGTCTCCATAAATCAGCGGGATGCAGCAAAACATCATCAAAAATGCCAGAATAGTATTCCGTGCCGTTTTCATGTTGATCTTCTCCCTGGTAAAAGGTTAATCAGTTGGAGTTACCGTAAATAGCTCTTTTTTATGTAAACAGGCAGAATTCTTCCCTGATATTCCCGCCGTTGACGGTCTGTCCGGATGCAAGGCCCGCCGGCGCGCTGTGTCAAGTTCGGCAGGATAGCCGGCGGCTGCTATGACTGAGATCACATTTTAACCGGAGTGCAGACTTAAATCGGCGTTGAATATCGATTTCAGGATCATGCCGTTTATTTTCTGACAATGGTCGTGCAATGAATGAATACTCTCTATTTTACCACCACCATCTTGCGAACCGCGGAAAAACTCCCGGAGTTCAACCGGTAGAAGTATATGCCTGCCGGTAATCCGCCGGAATCGAACGTTACGTCGTATCTGCCCGGAGCCTGGCGTGTGTTGACAAGGGAATTAACTTCTCTTCCCAGCAGGTCGAATATTGTCAACTGCGTGAGACCGGGTTCGCGCAGGCTGTAGCTGATCACCGTTGACGGATTGAACGGGTTGGGGCGGTTCTGATCCAGCGAATATTCGAACGGCAGCATCTCGTCTTCATCGGCGTAGGGTGGCGGAGGCAGTTCATCAACGACATGCAGAGTTACGGACCGCTGGGTGATGCCGTCGCCTGCATTATGATTGAATTCTATGACCACGCCATAGCGACCGGTGTCCAGGTCGGCGCTGGCGATTTCGAACTGGATCGGGACGGATTCTGTGGCGAGAAGCGTGTCCGACCTGGGTGTGTAATCCAACCAGCTCGAGTTCGGCGCCAGTTCGAAGATGTCGACAAAGTCACCATCAGGGTTATCGAAAACCGCGGCAAGGACCCAGACCAGGTTGTTCCACTTGGGTGTGATGGTGATCCCACCCCTCCCGGATGTGTTGGGATCCATATTGCTAAGTGTAGTCAACAACCGGATTTCACCATTGATGGTGTTCAACTTGAAGATACTGATGTTGGGAGCTTCAGGGTCACTGAACGGATCGTTGTTGGACATGATATAGAGGTTGAAGCCGTCCGGATCGTCGCGGAAGTAACTCAAGCCGTACATCCTGATCCTCAGGTTTTCATCGCGCGGATCACGCAGCGGGTAGCGCCGGACTTCGGCAAGCGTTGAATCATCGGCGATCCTCACCAGGAAGAGGTCGTTGGAAATATCGGAGGCGAACAACAGGGTGTCGTTCACCACGGCCACGTTGCGTATCGACCTGAGTCTCTGCGGCGATGTCCAGCGGTTGATCTCCTCACCGCTTTCCGGATCGACCAGCATGATGTACGAACCCGATGTGGCGCAGTAAAGCTGACCGTTGTAATAATCCATATCCCTGATACCGTACCTGCCGGCGATCGGTTGAGCTATGCGGTCGACGTAACTGCCCCGGCGGTCGAAGATATACAGCCAGTTTTCGTCGGCGCCCCCGGCATCGCCGCTGATGATCCAGTGGTTGTTGTGGTGGTCATAGACAATACCGTTGATACGCGAATCATCGAGTGTGTCTCCGGCGTTCCAGGTCAGGAGTTCATCCCAAGTGTCATCCGGATCATCGCGTCCGGTCTGCCGCGTCGGGCCGACCGTGGGGCCTTCCATTTGACCGGCAGGCCCGAAGCCCGCTTCTTCATTATCGAAGACATACACGTATCTGCTCGTGAATCGCAGTGTCCCGTTGCCGCTGTTCCGGAGTGTAAGACCAGCCTCGGTGACGGAATCGGGAAGCATGGTGAATTCCAGCTCCTCACCGCTGAGATTGAACTCGGGATGAAGCAGGGCGAAGTCGACGGTGAGGGTTTCGCCTTCCAGTATCTCGAAGCCGGTAAGCGTGGAGTCGTTATAGCCCTGCGCTGAGGCGGTGATTGAGTAATGTTCGCCGATCAGTACTTCGTCGTTTAGATATTGTCCCAGCGTGTCGCTCTCAGACCAGAATCCCCCCAAGCGCGGTCCGCGCGAGGCGATAATTTCAGCATCGGCAACCGGTTCCCCCGTAGCCGCATCGGTTACAGTGCCATTCAGCACGCCGGTGATGAAATGGGTGGCGGTGGTGAACTTGATGGCCATCTCATCCCGAAGTTGCGTTGCCCCATCATGGTAGCGGTTCCAGTAAGTATATTCGAGCCCGTCGGTGTCGTCAAGGTTTCCGATGCCTACCGTGGCGTAAGGCGTATCGTTGCCGGCGGCATCATTCCCGCTCGCGTTTTGAATGTCCTTGTATTGGAAGATGATGACGCCGTCGCCGGTATAGGTGGGTTGCGCCTCTTGTGAATACAGGATCAGCTCGAAGGTCTCGCGCTGACCGCCCCACAAACGGGACATGTTGTTCCATTCGACGATAAACCTTCCGCCATCTTCATCATGATAAGTCAGTATCCTGCCGGTGCGCAGGTTGTCCCAGAAGACGCACAGCTGAGCGTTGGGTCCGCCTCCCGAAGCGATGCGCCGGTTGCGGAAATCGCTGAGCCTCGGATAGCTGCCGAAGGCGGCCCAGCCGTTTGTGCAGATGGTGATTCGATCGAACAGGTCGCCATAGTACTGAAAGTCAAATGGCAGATCAACAACCTCGCTTTCGTCCTGATCCTCGCCGCTGTCGCGCAGTCCGAGGTTTTCACCGTTGAAGTCGTTGTCGTCCTCGTCGGGATCAATCTCGATCCACTCGTATTCAGGTCTAATCTCCCAATCCTCATCGCCGGAGTCGAAACAGACATACCCGTAGTCATCCGGGCCGAACGGATCTCCCTGCCCGGGATTTCCGACCTGATAGGTGATGCTGGTGGTGTCGCGGAAGCCGTTTTCGGTTTCGACGGTAAGAACAAACACGATCTTCATCCCCGGAATCGTCAGGGGGTGGGCGCGGACGCGGAAGACGCCGTTCTGGGCGTTTCCGGTTTCACCCGGTTCGATGGCTTCGTACCCGACCTCGTCCTCTATCACCCGGGCGACACCGGCTTCACTCCACAGCCTGGCGGTGAAGTGTTCCAGTATTTTGCGTCCGGTATTGGCAATCTCAATATCAAGACTGCGGATGGCGCCCGGTTCGAGATCGCCGCCCTCAAAATCAAACTCTTCAACGGCTATCCGCGGTGAATTCACATCAAGCGACGCCATCGACCGCCAGGAGATGTCACCATTGCGGGTCTCCACAGCCAGCATGATTTCCTCACCTTCCGGAGCCGCGGGATCAAGCTGGATCCGGACGGGAACGTCGACGGTCTCATCAACCCGCGGAATATCATCGGTGCTGAATGGATCGCTGATCACTTCAGCCCATTCGGAAAGGGATTCAGTGGTAACGGTAATTTCACCTTCGGGAACCTCAGCGCCCAGGTTGGCGATCATCAGGTTGATATCGATTGTCTCACCCGGGTTGGGGATGCCGTCCTCGTCGTCCTCGATATCCCAGTCTATCACACCGAGGTAGTAATCCTTCTCTTCAACCGGTATTTCGGCAAGGTAGGGCTTCACGTTGTGCCTGGTTACGGTAACCATCAGTTCACCTTCCGACAGGGCGTCCGACGGGATGAAGAAGTGAGCCTCACCTTCATCGTTCGTGTATGCCGTCACCTGGAATTCGTCGTCAGCCTTGTACAGGCAGACGAGGGCGTCCGCGAGTGGATCGTGGTTGTTCTGATGGTCGTCGTCGCCGGTGACGGTTATGGTGAAGTAACTGCCGCCCAACGGCAGGGATTCAGGATGTTCTGCGGCGATGATCAGCGGGATTCCTGTCCAGATGTGCGTTGCGGGATCGCCCATCAGGTTGATCCAGCGGCTGAAATTGCCAACGGCTGCATTGTCGAAACCGTGATACTGGCGGTATATTTCATACCTGCCGCGGTTGATGGCGGTTCCGAAGTTCCACAGATTTTCCTTGAGGAAGCCTACCCAGATGCCGGTTGAAACCGCATTATTGTATTGTACATGTGTCCGGGATGTACAGAAACCGACACTGCCGATGCCGCCGCCGGGTGATCTGAGCATGGCTTCGGAGACGCCGGTTGTGCCGATGTAATTACCGGATCCGCAGGTGAGAATAGTGGCGACCGGATACTGTTCATGGGCGCGGAAACCCAGAATCATGCCCGGGGATGTGCCTTCGATGCCGATCCAGCCTCGGTAATTCGCAATCGCAACCCCTCTTAGAAATTCACTGGTGAAGAACTGGGGTACAGATTGATTCTGAAACCTGGCGTTGTAATACCATTCGTGCACGTTATCGAAACCGCGCTCCATAAGTTCGTTGCGCAGCCAGCGGTTCACCAGGATGGTCGAGAGACCCGATATACTGTTGCCGGCACAGACCATTCCCTGGATGAACCAGTCCGTATCTTCCATATACGGATCCGCTTCGTAGCTGACCAGTTTTTCCACCACCTGTTCCAGACGGTTGACGCTCTCAACCGAGATACGCCCGATGTCGGCGTCCGCCAGTATGTCGTTGCCTTCAAGCAGGACATAATCCAGGTCTGTTGTGGCGTTGTAGGCGTTGATGTTGATCGTTCCCTCTCCGTCGCCGACCAGAACAACCATCTCCGGTGGATTGTCCCAGTCGTTATAGGCATCGCGTATTATGTTCCTGACCGTGTTTGTTCCCGGATTGTTCCTGACGTCGACGGCATGAACCTCCCAGCCCTGCCGGGCGCGCCACTCGATCAGCGGCTCGATTGCCTCCTCGACGCCATTGACGGTCGGATAGATTATAAGATATGATCCGCGCTGCGGATGTTCGGGCTGGTCGCGCCGCGGCGGCGGATTGACGACCAGTGATTCCAATATCTTCTGGATGCTGGATGAGGGCCTGGGGCGATCGGGATCGTGGACGATATTCTCACCTGTCCCGCTGTATTCAAGGTGAAAATCGAACCGGTCGTTGTACTTCACCGCATGGGTCTGCGGGTTGTATTGTATGGGGAAGATGGTTATCTGAACCAGTCGATAGCCGCGCAGGATCGCCGGCTTGCTCACGACAACGGGTTCCGGAGGCCAAAAGCCCTCGTAGGCAAGAAATTCCGCCGAAGGTGATCCCGGCGCGCTCAGATCCGTCGAACCATCCTGTTTCGGGCAGATGAATGGTCGATCGCATTCCTCAATCCGGTCTTCGATCCTGTCGACATGAAGTATGATGCCCGCCGTCGGCGGAACCAGCACCAGACGGGTTATCATCGGCAGCTCGGGCCAGCCTGGTCTGCAGGTTACCGGTTCAAGTCCGGGATCAGCCTTTGCATATTTATCGCCGTTGTAGGTAATCCGTTTCAGGGAGTTATCCTTAACCTCCAGATTAAGGGATATGGCCGACCCGTCTTGGCGCGAGACATCCAATATATATCTGTCATCGCGAGGCTCAGATGACAGCGAATCACTGAGACCAAAGAAGGGTGCAATCAAGAGGATATTCGAAATCAAAATAACCCAGATAAGTGACCTCTTGAACATCATGATCCTCCGGAGTTGATGGTTGTTGGACTTCACTGGGATCGGTCAACCATTTTGAAAAGTTAAACCAACTCAGCTGCTATAACTAAAGCTTAAGTTCAGGTTCGACACTACTGATTTATAACTTTCTGGTAAACAAAATGTTATGTTTTACAGGCTGATTTATCAAATTTGTCTTCATTCATAATATAAACCAAATATATTTAATGCACAACTATTTTTATGCTGAAATGGGTTGCATTGAAGCTTGGAAAGTAACAGTTTTATTGCTGAGCTGTAATAATGGAACTTGACAAAGCGATCGGTTTGTGCTTATATTCAGTCATTACCGGAGTTCTATCCGCTGTACTGCAGGCTGTTTCCCCAGCGGATTAACTAAACCCGTCAATAAGGAGGGCTTGTTACGTGAGTGTTAACCTGAAATGTATAGTTGTGTGTCTGCTTATCGCTTGCGTACTCAGCTTATCGCTTCCAGCACAGGGCGGTCAATTTTACGGCGGCAGGGGATATCTGCACACCAACTCAGCGCTGTTGCTGCCACCGGGAGCCCTTGATATTAGTTTGTATGCCAGGGCGTATATGACCACGGTGGATGTGTCAAGCGAATGGAGTACCATTTCCGATGGTACCAGCGCCTTCACAGCCAGTTTCGGATTTACGCGCCGGGTTGAGCTGGGTTTTACGCAGATTCTGTATCAGGATCTGAACAATACGCCCCGGGATGACATGGAAATCACGACGCTGATCCCCGGTGACACCTATATCCGCTTTAAGATCGGCGGATGGGCGATCGGACAGAAGATGTTCATGAGTGTGCTGCCTGCCCTTCGCTATCGGGTTGCGAAATATCATGACGTTCATTTCGAGCCATATGAAAGTAAAGCGGTCGAAGCTGAATTTATCGGAGCCTGGTCGTACTATTGGAAGCCTCTTTACCCCGATGAAGATAAATCGCTGCATCTGAACCTCGGTTATCTCAACCATAACGACAAGGACAGCCCGACCGAATCTTCACAGGCTTTGAACTATCTGGTATGCATGATGTTTCCCATGCGCATGTTTGACGTCGGATTTGAACTGTACGGAAACAAGTTCCTGCAGCGACCCGACGTGAGCGTGCTTGGCCGGGAGGATTGGGCTTATGTTACACCGCTTGCCAGATACAAGCCGTTCAAGGGATTTCAATTTACCCTGGGAGTGGATCTCCTGCTGCAGGGTAATGAAAATACCACTGAACCCCAGCCAGGATCGTCTTTCAGAAATATCGACGATTATCCGAACTATGCGAAATGGCGGATAACCGGCCGCATCAACTTCGCTCCCTCCACCGCCTTTTATATCTCCCCGACTTTTGTGAGATCCGAAGAGCCCGGGACCGGTCAGGGACGAACCAGCCTGCAGAGAAGCGAAGGCGGCGGCGGGTTCGATTTCTTGAATCGAGATGATCTGTTTAAATGGGCGATCGAAGAACACACCGGAGGTGTAAGCGCGGTTGATCTGGATCTGGAAAAACTGCGCCAGGAGCGGATAAAGGCTGAGGAGGACCTTAAGAAATTAAAGAGGAAGCTGGAAGAAAAAAAGAAGTGACCAGGCCTTTGGATTGATGCGGGTTTCCGTATTGTCCGCCTGTCTGATAAAATCCAGGTATTTTGGATCGAGAGATCTGTTCAGCTCTCCACTTTCAGTAGGGTACGAGTGGTTTGTGGAACAGATTTTTCGCGTCTGGGCGAAAAACAATTGACATGATGAGAAGAAAAATCTGGAAGACCTTAACAAGCCTGCGTTATCCCAAGATTTTCAGGCTGCAGGGAAGCCTTGAAGAATCGCAGTGGTGGAGCAGGGACCAGATACGTGAACTTCAATGGAGCAAGCTGAAAGCCCTGGTCGCCCACGCCTATGCGGATGTTCCCTTCTATAGACGGACATGGAGCGAAATCGGGTTTCACCCCGATGACCTTACGCCGGATTCATTCAGACAGTTGCCATTGTTGAAAAAACAGACAATCAAGCTTCGAGCCGACGATCTTGTCTGTCGGGAACTCCTGCGGAATGCCAGATTTAACTCGACCGGCGGGTCGACCGGTGAACCGATCCAGTTTTACCAGGACAGGGGCTTTCCCTCGATATTTTATGCCGCGGCTTTCCGACACAATCGATGGTCGGGATGGCGACCGGGCGATCCGGTGTTGCGCCTGTGGGGAAATCCATCCGATCTTGGCGGTGCCGTCCGGCAGAGAATCAGTCGGATAATATCAGGCGGTACGACGATCAACGCCTTTAAGCTGAGTGAAGAGTCGTTTGAACGGGCTCGTCACTTTCTGGAGACCACCAAACCAACATTGCTGACCGGCTATTCGTCGGCGGTTGTCGCTTTTGCCGAGTACCTTGGGGAGTCGGGAAGGACGATCGAGCACAATCTCAGGGGAATAATCACGTCCGCTGAGGTGTTGACACCGGAGATGCGCCGGAAGATCCAGCAGGTGTTCAAGGTCAGGGTATACGATCGATACGGCTGTCGCGAGGTCGGCCTGATCGCCAGCCAGTGTGAATATGGTTCGCTGCATGTTAACGATGAGAACCTCCTCGTCGAATATGAGGAGACGACCGGCGGGTTAACCGAGATCATCGTCACCGATCTGAATAATCGTGTAATGCCGTTTATACGTTATAAAATCGGTGATGTCGGGCGCTCCTCGATTCGTAACTGCGGGTGTGGGCGTGGGTTGACCGTCATGGGTGAGGTTTCCGGTCGAACCACCGAACTGCTGCTGAACGCCGATGGCGGCATTATCTCCGGACCTGCGCTGACGCTTGTGTTCAAGGACTTGAGGGAAGTCAGGCAGGTTCAACTGTTTCAGCCGCGCGCCGGCGAGTTGATCGTGAGACTGGTGCGGGACGGTGGTTACAGTCATGATACAGAGGGACTTATACTTGGCAGACTGCTGGAGATATTCGGCGCGCGGATGCAGATTCAATTTGAATACCCGGACGTGATAGCCTCGGAATCATCTGGGAAGTACCGCTTTGCGATTTCAAATGTTCACAATTAGCGCATACGTATATTAGCAGTTTTGGTATTACTGTTTTATAGCCTTATATTATTATTTGACTGAAGTTTCGCAGTCGGTTCCAAGTCTTGTCATTCCTGCGAAGGCAGGAATCCAGATTGAGAGTTTTTCCTGATCTTTACACTGGTGAGAACATCATTGACGAAATGACACACCGTTCAAATATTTACCTGAAAGAGCAAGCCTGAATCGGGAAGCTCGTAATTTTCTGGGATGATAATAAATAGACTTTTATTCTGGATCCCCGCCTTCGCGGGGATGACGATGCGCGGCGGGGATGACGATGCGCGGCGGGGATGACAACCGGTTGGCGATACGTACGCGGGAATGACTGTCCGTGGTATCCGTTATATATTGGCACGCGTTCAATGACGTGCAAATCTCCCACAGGGTTGTATCTGGACTGTATAACATTAGAGTTAGTCTCTTAAATTCAATTTTAGTTCCATAAAGGACTTAAGGAGAAATCGTGCCTGACAAAGAGAAAGTAACAATTGATAGAAAAGCGGTCGAGGAAGCTCTTGAGATCGTGCGACCCTCCCTGCAGGCTGACGGCGGTGATGTCTCTCTGATCAGCATCAGCGATGATGGTGTGGTTGAAGTGGCGCTGAAGGGCGCCTGTCATGGCTGTCCAATGTCGATGATAACATTGAAGGGAGGGATCGAACGCTTCCTCAGGCAGGCTGTTCCCGGTGTCAAGGAGGTGATAGCCGCCGGTTAGACATTGAATCGTCAATGATTCCGATATTCACCGGCAGGCAATTTCGCCTGGCGGTGGAAGGTTGTGTTTGGTTTTGTCAATCTACCGTCATTTGTATAACTCAAGATCATGTTTCATGAAGACTTGGTGATAAGGCGCGCCAGGGATGGCGATCTGCCCGAAATGGCAAGGATTCACTTCGCGGCATATCCCGGCATCCCGCTGACGCTTGAGGATAGGATCGCTCATTTCAGGGATGACCCCCGTCTTCCGCTGGAGGGTAACTGGGTCTGTGAACGGAATGGTCAACTGGTGGCGTTATTCGCCCTGTATGATTTCCAGATGTACCGCTTCGGACTTCGTTTTCCAACCGGTGGCATCGGTCGTGTCGCAGTTGCTCCCGAAGCACGCCGCGAAAGAATCGCCAACCGGTTGATGGCAAAAGCCGTGGAGATCATGGACCAAAACGGCGTACCGTTGTCCATCCTTCATCCCTTTCGTCATGGTTTCTACCGTAAGCTGGGCTGGGGATTGGTTGAACAGGTTCGATTTTATCGCATTCCTCCCCAAGCCCTGCCGTTGTTTCAGGAGCGCAGCGCTGTGAGACCAGCCATCACCAGCGGGGAGCTGGAGGATGTGATGGCTTGCTATCACAAGGTTGCCGTGGCGTATAACGGAATGCTCGTGCGCGATGAACCGGTCTGGTTTGAACATGTATTCAAGAATCGGCTGGTCTATTATTACAGGGGTGACGATACCGGTGATGTTGAAGGATATATCATCTATCGCTATAATCCGCATGCGGCGGATACCGAGTTTCTGGCTTCAGATCTGATCGTCAGTGAGATGATCTGGTTGAATGAGCGGGCACTCAAAGGTCTGCTGGGGTTTCTCTCTTCACAACACGATCAGATCGGGAGCGTCGACTATTATGATCACTTCAACCTGCCGATGGAGCAGCTTCTGAATGAACCGATCATGTCCGGTGGTCACCGCAGCATGATCCTTGGCGCAGAAACCGCCTGGATCGGGTCGGGATTGATGGGGCGCATCGTTCAACTTAGAAAGGTGCTTACCCAGGGGAAATTCGGCGAAGGCAGGGGCAAGGTCACACTTAAGGTAAAGGATGAGCTGCAACCGGGGAATGCCGGTCAATTGACAGTTGAGTTCGACGACGGCGGGGTGGAGTTAAACGATAGAAGAGTTGCAGAGTTGACCATGTCCACAGATATTGCTACATTCTCATCGATATACTGGGGCGCTCTCTCCCTCAGGGACGCGCGTTATCTGGGGATGGTGGAGATTGAGGGTAAAGGCAGAGATGCATCCTTTCTTGACACCGTGTTCTCGTTCCCGAAATCCGTCTGCCTGGATTATTTCTGACAAGTGTAAACTTAAGAGGGGACATATGTAGATGAACGATTCCAACGTTCCTGAAAACCGGAAGTCAGAGCCTGAGCGCCAGCTTGATCGTGAGATACGGAGCTTGAAGGAGCTTCTCGATGCGTCGAAGAGGATTGTTGTCTTCACCGGTGCCGGCATCTCGGCGGAGAGCGGTATTCCCACCTATCGGGGCGCCGGCGGCATGTGGACTAAGTATGATCCTGACAAGTACGCCTCGATAGACTATTTCCGCAAGGATCCCAGTTACTATTGGCGCTTCTTCAGGGATGTGCGTCATGACGTTATGAACGAAGCCGAACCCAGCGCCGCACACCGGGCGACGGTGGAACTGGAACGTTGGGGACGACTGTCCGCCGTCATCACCCAGAATATTGACGGTCTTCATCAGAAAGCCGGTTCGACACGGGTTCTCGAACTTCATGGGAACACAACACGCTTCTACTGTTTCGATTGCCGCACCCCCTATGATATGCCTGCGGTGAGGAGGATCCTTGAACATCAACTACCGCCCCTGTGTGAGAAGTGCGGCGGTGTGTTGCGTCCGGACGTGGTTCTTTTCGGTGAAATGCTGCCGGTGGATGTCATCGATGAGGCGCAACGGGAGACACAACTCTGTGATCTGCTGGTGGTCATCGGCAGCTCGCTGGTGGTGTATCCCGCGGCAAATCTTCCCTATCAGGCGAAGCTGTCCGGCGCAAAATTGGTAATAATCAACATGGATCCAACTCCGCTCGACTCCGTGGCTGACTTGTGTATTCACCGCTCAGCCGGCGAAGTCTTCCCTCAGGCTGTTGAAATGTGCAGTGCAGCCTCCTGATCCGGGAATCGGGCGAAGAGGCGAATCCCTGCACCGGGATTATTTCTAAGATCTCATCTTTCGTTCTTCATCCTTTGATTTCATGATTCTTGCCCGTTACATATTGCGAGAACACGTCTCACCCTTTATCTTCGGTCTCTCGCTGATCGTGTTTATCTTCACGATGAACCTTCTCTTCCAGATGCTGGGGCGAATCGCCGGTAAAGGTCTTCCCCCCATGGTTATACTTGAGTATTTCTCGTTGAACCTGGCATGGATTATCGCTCTGGCGGTGCCGATGGCGGTCTTGATCGCAACGCTCTCCGCTTTCGGCAGGTTGTCGGGTGACGGCGAGATCACCGCCCTAAGAGCCAGCGGCATCCCACCGACGAGGTTGATGAAACCGGTGATGGTCGCCGTACTCTTCGTGACCGTCGGCATTGGGTTGTTTAACAACTTTATCCTGCCGAAGATGAACCACCGCTCAAAACTGCTTCTCTCCGACATCAGCCGCAAGAAGCCGACCATAAACATCGACCCGGGCATATTCAACTTCTCGATACCGAAATATGTGCTCAAGGCGGACGAAGTGGACCAGGAGACGGGCAGGATGAGGGATATATCCATCTTCGACAGCCATGAGCAGGGCAGAACCGCCATGATATCATCGCAGTCTGGTCGACTCAAATTCGAGCAGTCCGAAGAGAAGGTTATTTTGAGCATGTACGACGGTGAGCTTCATCGTCCCTCGATGGATGAACCGGACGTGTACGAGATCACAAAATTCGACAGTGCATTGTTCAGGATAACCTCGCCGGGGATGTCCCTGAGGCGCGGAGCTTCATCGTATCGCGGCGACCGCGAGCTGTCCGCCGGTGAGATGTATCAGCGTATAAGGGAATTACGGGAGAAGGGGACGGGAAAGTTTGACCAGCGCCGGATCGCGGCATACCTGGTTGAGATCCACAAGAAGTTCTCGATCCCGGTTGCCTGCCTGGTCTTCGTGCTCCTGGGGACGCCGCTGGGTGTGATGGCGCAAAAGGGTGGAATCGGTGTCGCTGGAGCGATCTCGCTATTTTTCTTTACGGTCTATTGGGCGCTGCTGGTGAACGGTGAAGACCTGGCTCGCCGGCAGTTGATTCCACCGGCAATGGCGATGTGGACCCCCAACATCATACTGGCGCTGGTCGGTTTTTGGTTGATTGGACTGGCTAAACGGCGTACATCGCTTCCGGCGGTCGGGTGGATCGCTTCTGCAGTGTCGCGCCTGTTGAGGCTCGACAGGACAACCAAGCCAGACGGCTCTGATCATGAAGGCTCGAATCATTGAAGGTTTTAGATAAGTATATAGTTTATCGTTATGTCGGCAGATTGATATGGTCGATTGCTCTGGCTGTGGTTGTGTTCCTGGTGGTTGACCTTGTGGAGATGATGGACAAGTTCATTGACGCCAAGGTACCGGTGACCACGGTTATTCGCTATTATCAGCTCTATCTGCCTTACATAGTCTATCTGATTCTGCCGGTGGCAGCCCTCCTCGCCACATTGTTTACCATCGGCGGTCTGACGATGAGCAACGAATTGAACGCGATGCTGGTGTCGGGTGTCCCGTTTTACCGGCCGCTGGGTCTTTTGCTGATAACTTCGATTCTGCTGGCGTTTGCGGGCTTTGCCCTCGGGGAGACGATCGTACCTTCAGCCAATCGGCAGAGGATGGACATCTATCGTTATGACGTGCGCCGGCTGCCCAGGGAGTCGAGGTCGAAATTCGGTCAGCTCTACATGCAGATCGGTAGGGACCGTCAACTGAGCGTTGATCGGTACAATCCCGCCACCAGAGAGGCCTTTGGAATTCACCTGGTTTCTGTCCGGGACGGCAGGATAAAAATTCGTGCCGATGCGGACAAGATGATCTGGCGCGACAATGCCTGGTATCTTCAGGGCGCTGCGGAACGGGTATTCGCTGAAGACGGCGGATTACTCTGGCGGAGAGATACAGCGATCACCATTTCGGGCGCCGGGCTCAGGCCGGACGAATTGGAGAGAGTGCAGACCAAGCCTGAAGAGATGAACTGGGCTGATCTTCGCGAGTTCGTAAAGAGACTGGGCGCGGTGGGAGGAAATACAACCAGGTGGCTGGTCGACCTGCGCTTCAAGGTCTCACTTCCATTTGCTGTTGTGATAATCGTATTGTTCGGAGCCCCCATCGCGTCGATAAGAAGACGCGGCGGAACCGCCCTCGGATTCGGCTTGGCGCTGTTTGTCTGCTTCATATATTTTGGATTTCTTCAGGTCGGCAAGGTGCTTGGCTACAGCGGTGCGATTCCGCCTGTTGTTTCGGCTTGGGCCGGGAATGTTTTCTTCGGATTGATAGGCTTGGGAATCCTGTGGCGCTGGGCGAGATAGTTCCCGGGTGACCTTTGACAGGATGGCGGTAATTCTTATATTTAAGGATGGATACTTGTGTGGCACGGGCTGCTTGATACCCGTGATTCAAGAGCCGGTCGGCAATAAACTTAGGGAGAGATCAAAATGTCAATTCCAACTCAGGATATTCTTGAAACCATACTCACCAAACTGCGCAGCCTCGCCAGTACTGAGACTGTAGTCGGCGAACCGATTCAGGTGGGCGAAATCACCATCCTGCCGGTTATAAAGATATCGGTCGGGTTCGCCGCAGGCGGCGGTGAAGGCAGTGAGGAGAGCAAGGGCGGAAAGGGACTCGGCGGCGGGGGCGGCGGTGGCGCAACGGTCAGTCCGGTCGGTTTCATAGTGCTGGACGGCAAGGACGTGCGCTTTGTCGGCATTGGAAAGGGTAAGTTCGAGGCGTTGTTTGATACGGTTCCCGAACTGCTTAATAAGCTCGGCATCAAGAAAAAAGATGGGGAGGGAAAGGGCGGTAAAGGTCGTCATGGCAAGGCTAAACATGACGACGGCAAGGACCCGGAACAGGATTGAACCGTCCGGAGGGTTTTAGGGGGATTGTGTGAAGGCGCTGACCTATTATAAGACGCTTGGTGTTTCTCCCGACGCCTCCCTCAAGGAGATACGGACCGTCTACCGGCGGCTGGTGAAGGAGTGTCATCCGGATACAAATCCCAACGATCCCAAGGCGGTGGAGAGATTCAAGAGGATCACCGAAGCATATGAGGTGTTGTCTGACGCCAGGTCGCGCCGCAGTTACGATAGAGCAGGTCGATCTGCTGGCGCCGGAGTCGCCGCTGAAGAGAAAACAGTTCGACGAACCCGGAGCAGAAATGTTAAAGTCAACCTTTTTTTATCTCTCAAACAAGTATATGAGGGCGGTGTAAAGAAAATCAGGTACCCGCGCACAACCTATTGCGTCATCTGCGGCGGTCGGGGGAAGCGGAACCACAGCGGCGCCGAGTGCGGGACATGCACGGGCAGCGGTATTGTAAAATTCGACCATACTGTGAAAGTCAATTACCCGGCGGGCATTCGGTCAGGTGAGACTCTGGTAATCGCCGGTGAGGGACACGTTCCCTCCCCTAAGGTCCCCGCGGGCGACCTGATGGTTACAGTACTGTATAAACCTCATCCTTACCTTGAAGTCAAGGGCGACGATCTGCACTATCACTGCCTGATCGGCCTCGATCAGTATATTCAGGGCGGCAGACTGCGGATACCGACCATTTCAGGAAGGACATTTATTTTTCTGGAGCCGATGATAGCGGACGGTGAGACCATCAACCTGAACGGTCGCGGGCTCCCTGCCCATGGTGCCCATCCTGCCGGTAACCTGGTGATCACCGTTCAACATTGTCTGCCCAAAAAGTTATCGCGCAAGGAGCTGGAGAAGGTCAGAGAACTGATGCAAATGCCGGGCTGGAGCCCCCCGATTGATTCGAAGGGATTGTTTCCCAGAGGAGAGGTATGACATGAAGAGAACTGAAATCCGGATGTTGTTGATTGTACTGCTGTTTTCAGGCGCGATAGCATCGTCGGCGTATGCTGACCCGGCAGGAGACCGTGCCTGCGCTGCGGGACACAACGATGAATTACTGAGGGGCGATGTGGATCAGGTCCGCACGCTCACCGGCCATCCCGGAGTCCGGGCCAGACGCCCGATCATTCGCTCGCCACAAAGCCGTCGAGATATGGGGATCGGCAACGAGGAGTGGACGGTTACCGATGAGATGGGCATCAGCGGCAAGGTGGCGGTCTCGGCTGACGGCAGTGTCGTGGCGATCGGTTACAGCCTGAATGATGAACGGCTGGAGGTTAGAGACGGTGAGGACGGCGAGCTGATATTCAACTTTCCCGTCGATTTCGGTTCGAGCTATGTCTCTATGACGGCCGATGGCGGGCGGGTTGCCTATGCCGCGCTCGACAGCGTGTGGCTGTTCCGGTCGGATGGTGAGGGCGAACCGTTTTTCAGGTTCGGTCTGAACGGCTTTTCCCCGGGACCGGTCTCGCTGTCAAGAGACGGTGAATACTTTGTTGCCACCGGAATCGATCCCGACCGGGAGGAAAATCGTGTCTACTGCTTCCGGAATGCTGATCCTGATCCGGTATGGACCTTCGAGGTCCCCGCTGACGAGGCATTCGGCTGGTATGGTGTCAACATTGCGCACGACGGCAGCGTGGTGGTTGTCAACGGAAAGTACAGGCTGTATGTTATTAATCTTGAGGATGGTGAACTGATCTGGGAAGCGCTGACATACAACACGGAATCATTTATCCCCATATCCGCTGATGCTTCGGTACTTGTAGTCGGATCGTTGACTGGGGTGCTGCTTGTTTATGTCTGGAGCGAGGACGACCAGGCGTACCGGGAGCTGTGGCGGTACAGGTTTCGCTCTGAGCTGGCTTCATGGGTCTCGGCATGTCAGGTTTCGCTGGACGGATCGATAATCGCCGCCGGAACGCTCGATTTTTTTGAGGATCATTACGGAGGCAGACTGGCGCTGTTTGAAACCGGGCGCGGTTCGCCGTTGTGGGTGTCCGATCCGCTCGGCGATGAGATCTCCGAGGTCGCGTTGAATTCGGATGCCGGTATCGTCGCCGCGACGTCGTGGGGTGATTTACAGCACCAGACACCCGACCTGGTTATCCACGAACGGCACAGCCCGGAACCGTTTTATTCATTGTCAACGCCCGGTTCGATGACCGGCCTGGCGATGTCCGACGACGGCGGTCATGTCGTGGTCGGGGGCAAGGGCGTTCACAGCCGTCAGTTCGGCCGCGGCGGGCGTGTATCCATGGTGTCTGTTGAAATACCGGGCGGCAGAGTTGCCGGTGTGATCAACGACGAAGGGGATGAGGCGGTATCGGGCGCGGTCGTGTCAGCCGCCGGTAATCCGTATACGGCGGTTTCCGACCAGGACGGCCAATACCTGCTCATGGTTGAGGTCGAAGGGAATCGCGGGCTCGATTTAACCGTGCGGAAACCCGGCTTCATGGATGGTTTCCGTGCCGATGTGCGCGTGGTCGAGGGTGAGGTTACGGATGACGTCGATTTCACACTTGACGCCGCGGATCACGCTCCGGAAGGTCTAAGGGCTTCTGAAGGTCGGCGCAACCGGATTATACTGAACTGGGACGCTTATAACAACCGCGGTTTAACCGTTTCTGACGCTCCGTATCGATTGGCGCAAACCGCGCTCGGCGATAGAGCGGTTTTCACGGGCGCAACACCGTGGATGCAGCCGCAGCCGCCGCGTCGGGATGGATCGGATGAAGCGGAGGCTGTCAATATCTACCGGTCTTACCTGCCGGGTGGTCCCTACCGGCTGATCGCGGCTGTTGACGGTGATGAAACGACCTATTACGACGATTCGGACGTCTTCCCGAATCACAGGTATTATTACGTGATTACGGCTGATTTCGGCGATGGGGAGAGTGACTATTCCGGCGAAGCAGTCGGCTGGCTGGATGATGATTTTCTGCAATGGGATGTCGATCTCGCACCGATGGTTGATCTTCCCCGGATTGACGGAACGATCGATGAGGGGGAGTGGGAAGGCGCGGTTCTTCGGGATATTTCAGATGTATTCGGCTATGACGATCCGGATTCCGCCGGTTCAGTGGAGGTTCGCATCGGACTTGACGGTGAAGGCAACCGTCTGTTGTTCGGCTTCAGCTGCTTCACGATGGAGGAATTGCAGGAGAAGATGGGTGTAGGTATTTACGTTGATGACGACGGGAACGGGGAATGGACTGTCGAACGGGCGGGAACGGAGGGGAATTACTGGGCATACTGGATCGAGGGCGAACCCAGCCTGCGCTATCGCTCCCTGTATTCACCGCCCTACAACGCGGATCCCTATTATATATTTGAAAATCCTGAGCTGGCTTTCAGCGACCGGCACGGTTACGTGGAGATTGAACTGGCTCTGCCGCTCGGTTTTCACGAAGTTCAGGAGATAGGTCTTTATCATCCGGATTATACCATCGGTCTCGGTTTATTCGCCATGCAGCGGGATGAAGAGGACAATGCGATCTTCAACGGCTGGTGGCCGCAGAACATGTTTTCGATCGTGTCATTTCCCGAACAGTTCGCGCGCGTTCACGTGCCCCTTGAGCTTACCGTGCCGCCGGTGGCTCCCGAAGAGGTGACTCTGAACAGGGATGGCGAAGATCTGGAGCTGACCTGGACCGATCCGACTCTCGGCATTGACGGCGGGGAGCTCAGGTCACTTGCCGGCGTGCGCGTATACAGGAACGGCGAATTGACGGGCATTGTGGATGCCGGGACTGAGCAATTCATTGATGACGACGTTGTTCACAACGGATGGTACGAGTATTCACTGGTCGGCTATGTTCTGGACGGCGAAGAGGTCTTCGAAGGTGCAGCATCACGTCCGGTGGGGACTTACGCCGGTGAAGATCCTGATTTGGTCGAAATCGGTTATGACGACGGCACGGCGGAAGGACGTTTCGTGGTCGCCTTTGACGGCGGGGATAACCGCTTCGCGGTCTGTTTCGATCTGAGCGAATGCGATGACACTGTCGCGGTTTACCAGGTGGAATTCTTCGCGGGAGACGCCGCTCCCATAGATGTTTATATTGCGGAGAACCACCAGGGAATCCCGGGGGAAATAATCGGTGAGGCAGTGACCGCCGATCCTTACGAAGCAAACGCCTTTCATCGCTTGCACTTTCCGGGTGTCGATCAACCGGTCGTGGTTTCTGATCCGGACTGGTTTCACGAGTGCTGGGTGGTGCTTGACTATTTACCGGACAGCCCTGGATCACCTTCTATCGGTGTTGACACCGGTAATGCTGACGCCGTGCGCAATCTGTATTACCGTCAGGATTCGGGATGGCAGGCGTTCAGTCGGGGTCAGCTTATGGTTCGGATTCTCGTGGGAGCGCCGATCGTCGCAGGTCCTGTTGATGACGATGAAGATCTTCCCTTAACTTTCCGGGTCGGTCAGAACTACCCCAATCCGTTCAACGGCAGTTGCCTGATTCCGTTTGATCTGGTTCATCAGTCGGCGGTCAGCCTCGAGTTATTTGGGATTGACGGTCGATTCGTACGCAGCCTGGATTTGGGCATGCTGGAGCCGGGTTGTAACAGTGTGCTGCTGAACGCTGCGACGCTCAGCGCCGGGGTTTACTTCGTCAGGTTGATATCGGACACCGACCAGGGAATGATTAGGATACTGCTTGTAAAGTAAGGAAATCTAAAACACTGTTTTCGCTTTTGGACTATTCCGGCGGGGGGAAGACGGGAAAATTAGTGTTGAACGTATATACCAATACTCTCCAAAATAAAAGCAGGAGGTTACGAATGACCCATGAAACCAGGCGCGGGATCCGACTGGTGAGCGGCATCCTGAATATTATTATCCAGATACTCATGTTATGGATAATCGTGCGCAGTCTTGATGTCAGGAGTGTTGATTCGGTTGAGCATATCCTGATTACCATCAAGAGTATGCTGACGCATATCTCCATTATGTTCGGATCATTTTTCATCTACTATACTTTGGTCAGGGTTATCAACAGGCGAAATCTGCATAAGAGCGCCAACAGCTAAGAAGTGCGGAAACTCAATTGATTTATTAACAGGGGTTGACGCCTGTTAAAGCGATTGGTGGCAGCTTAAGTCTGTTGTGACAATCAGTGTGTTCAATTTTACTTGGCAGCTTGCTCTCCGGTAAACCTCGCGTTATATTATCGATGGTAGGTCATGTCTATGGCTGCCCTCGTACTATATTTTCCTGCCGGTTGCCGTTGAGCTTTTTCCTGCAGTGTATCACAGATGCCGGGGTGGTGAAATTGGTAGACGCAGCGGACTCAAAATCCGCCGGGGCTTAGCCTCATGCCGGTTCGATTCCGGCCCTCGGCACCCGGAAGCCGTCCTTATTTCTGTGGGCGGCTTCCTCGTTTGAACGTGTTCAATCCTTCCAGGTGGGATTACTTATGAATTATCGATCTGCCGGCGTGGACATATCCAAGGGCGACCGTCTCGTGGCGAAGATCAAATCGATGATGGGTGAGACGGGGAGTCGAATCGGCCATTTCGGGGGAGCGGTTCCGCTCGCGGTCGATCAATATCGTGAGCCGTTGCTGGTTTCGTCGATTGACGGTGTGGGAACGAAAACCGCAGTTGCCATGGCAATGCGTCAGCACCGGGGCGTCGGTCGCGATATGGTGCATCATTCAATCAACGACATAGCTTGTTGCGGTGCGGATCCGCTTTTTTTCCTCGATTATTTCGCCATGGGCGTGATGGATGTTGAGCTTGCCGCCGAGGTCATCGGCGGAGTCGTCGATGCCTGCAGAAGGTGGGATTTTCCGCTTATCGGAGGCGAGAATGCCGAGATGCCGGATGTTTATCATCAGGGTGAGTATGATCTCGTGGGATCGATTACCGGTATCGTTGAAAGGTCACAGTACATCGACGGATCCGGAATAGTCGAAGGCGACATCCTGATCGGGTTTCCGTCATCCGGGCTGCATACCAACGGCTACAGCCTTGCCCGCAGGGTTGTTGAGCGATCGGACGTTGAATATGAGACGGTTTTGCCGGAGCTCGGTGAATCCGTCGGCAGCGCTTTGCTCGCTGAACATCGTTGCTATCTTGGGGAGATAAGGGAGCTGAGAAACCGCGCCAAACTCAAGGGGCTGGCGCATATAACCGGTGGTGGTCTGCCCGGTAACGTATCGAGGATATTGCCGTCAGGTTTGACCGCCCGGTTTAACTGGGGCGAATGGGTCGAGCCGCCGGTCTTTGACCTGTTGCGACGGAAGGGTGATATCCCCGAAGGGGACATGAGATCAACTTTTAACCTGGGGATCGGATTGGTGGCGGTTGTGGATGAGGCGACGGCGCGGGAGATCGAGATTGATTTCCCATCGGATCTGTATCGTCCGTTCAGAGCCGGCAAGGTTATCAGGGAGTCGTAGGATCATGAGGATTGCAGTGTTGGGCGCGGGCAGTTGGGGGACGACTTTGGCTCTGCATGTCGCGCGGCTGGGAAATTCCGTAAAGCTGTGGGAATTTCGACCTGATGCGGTGCGGAAGATGCGTCAGGATAGAGAGAACAGGGAATTCCTGCCCGGTCACCCATTTCCAGATAATCTGCTGGTTACAGATGACATGGGTGAAGCGATCAGTGATGCGGAGGTTTGTCTTGCTGTCGTGCCGTCACACGCGGTGCGCGAGACGGCGGAGCGGTTGACGGGGATATTGCCGGCGGAATGTGTCATCGTTTCAGCGGCGAAGGGGGTTGAGCAGGGCACGCTCATGCGTATGTCGGAGGTTTGGCTGGATGTTCTGAGTGGGAGTTTTTCGCTGGACAGGTTCGTCTGCCTGACCGGGCCCAGCCACGCAGAAGAGGTGTCCGTCGGTCTGCCGACCACGGTTGTCGCGGCGTCACCGGATCTCAGGACGGCCAAGTTCATTCAGAAGCTTGTATCGAGCGAGCGGTTCCGGATTTACGCCATGGATGACCTGATCGGCGCCGAACTGGGCGGGTCATTGAAGAACGTGATCGCGGTTGCGGCGGGGATCGCTGACGGCGTCGGTTTCGGCGACAATGCCAAGGGAGCGCTGCTGACGAGGGGATCGACCGAGATGAGCCGGTTGGGCGTCAAGCTTGGCGGACGTCAGGAGACCTTTGCCGGCTTGACCGGTATCGGCGACCTGATCACCACCTGCATCAGCCGTCACAGCCGCAACCGCTATCTCGGCGAACAGATCGGCAGTGGCAAGAATCTGAAGCAGGTTTTAGCTGAGATGCAGCAGGTGGCGGAGGGCGTGCGGACGACCAAATCGACCTGGGCGTTGGCGCAGCGTGAGAACGTCGATATGCCCATCACACAACAGGTCTACCGCATCCTGTTCGAGGACGCCGACCCGTTGCAGGCGACGGTGGAACTGATGACGAGGAAGTTGAAGGTGGAGGATTAACCTGTTTAATGGATGTGATTTAGGATGGAAATAATTTATACCGCCCACGCTGCCGCCATGTTGAATGAGCGAAAAATACCACGGGAATGGATTGAAAGAGCAATACTTGATCCTGACAGCAACTACAAGGCAGATGATGGAAACAACCATTATATAAAGTCGATTCCCGAATTTGGCAACCGATTTTTGAGAGTGGTTGTGCATCCAAATGAAAAACCATTCAGAGTGATAACGTTCTTTTTTGACAGGAGGATTATAAATTATGAGAATACGAGTAGATAGAGAAAGTGATGTGCTATACATCCGGCTTGATGAATCGGATATAGTGGAATCCGAGGAAGTGGATCCGGGTGTAATCCTTGACTTTAACGCCGAAGGTAAGGTTGTAGGCATTGAAATGCTGAACATCAGTAATCGAGTGACTCCAGATAGTCTGCGAGTGATTCAGCTTGAAACCGCTTAATGGAGCCCCGGTGACAGCTACTGCGAAACCGATGACGGTAGCATCAAACGGCGTTTGATCTAACCTCTGCCTATTTTTCATACACTTCATACATTAAGGGTGGCCCGGGTAGCTCCGCTACCCGGGTTTCAAACTGAACGAAGGAAAACGATGCCCCGGCGCTATGACCTGGAAGGACACTCACATTATCTGACTTTCTCATGTTATAAAAGACTATGGCTCTTTAAGGATAAATACCTGTGTCAACTGTTTGTCACGCATCTTGCTGAGGCGCGTGAAGGTATGAAATTCAAGCTCTGGGCGTTTGTTATTATGCCGAGCCATATTCACATGCTGATACAACCTCAATCCCAGTCCAGGATATCAGACATACTGCACAATCTCAAACGGCTTTACAGCGTCAGGGCATTACGTTACTTGAAGGAGTTAAGACCGGAGTTGGCTGCCGGGTTGATGGTGAAAGCGGGCGGCGGGGATCAATCCGGATTCTGGCAGGCGGGCGGCGGTTATGACAGGAATATATTTGGACATGAAGCGTTGCGCAAGGCTATTGATTATACTCATAACAACCCAGTGAGGGCGGGACTGGTGAAAACACCTGGAGAATGGCAGTGGTCAAGTGCAAGATTTCGGATTCACGGAAGCGTTGAGCCGATGAAAATGGATATTCCTGAGTTGTTTTGATTGAAACACGGGTAGCGGAGCTGCCCGTGCCACCCGAGACAGCCTATGATAATAAGCGTTAAAATCATGGATCATTGAATATCAAATGAGTACATCACACATCTACATCGAAAACGCCAAGGACCACGTCGGCGAGGAGGTTCGGATCGCCGGCTGGCTGTACAATAAGCGGTCGTCCGGAAAGCTTCATTTCCTGATCCTGCGCGACGGCACCGGTCTGATGCAGGCTGTCGTTTCAAAGAACGATGTGTCGGAAGATGCGTTCAGAGTTTCCGGTGAACTTGCTCAAGAATGCTCCTGCATGGCGACCGGCAGGGTCAGCGCCGAGCCGCGCGCCCCGGGAGGCTACGAGCTGCACGTGTTGGACGTCGAACTGGTCGGCAAATCCAAGGATTACCCGATCACACCCAAGGAGCACGGCATTGAGTTCCTGCTCGACCGGCGGCACTTGTGGCTGCGATCGAAACGCCCGCACGCCGTGCTGAGGGTGCGCTCTGAGGTCATCGCCGCCATTCACGAGTACTTCGATTCACGCGGCTTTATATGCTTTGATCCGCCGATGTTAACGCCCAACGCCTGT
>JALGVR010000064.1 GCA_025774605.1 bacterium
GGGGATGACGAAGGCTGAAAGCGCGGGGATGACGAGAACTGGAAGCGCGGGAATGACAACCAGTAGCAGATATTCTGGATTCCCGCCTGCGCGGGAATGACAATCTGTGGCTGATTTATATTACTGCGAAACTTGAGTAACCCAACAAAACCTCATCCCCGGCGCACCGCACATCTGTCGCGGGCGGAGCGGTGGCTTGTGAAGATAACCGACGTTATATTAGAACTGGTTTCCTGTTTCACGGAAATAACAAAAGCTTGGCAAGTTTCAACATTACAATAATAAAAAAAGAGGTCGCAATGCCCCTAACAATTGCCATTAACGGCTTCGGGCGCATCGGAAGACTGGTCTTCCGCGAAATGGAGCGCCGAGGCGGATTTGACGTGGTCGCCATAAACGACCTGACGGACGCAAAAACCCTGGCGCACCTGTTGAAGTACGATTCCGTACACCGCCGCTATCCCGGTGAAATCAAGGCGGAAGGCGACTACATCATCGTGGACGGCAGAAGAATCAAGGTCTATTCGGAAAGGGAGCCGGGAAATCTTCCCTGGAGGGAGCTCGGCGTGGATTTCGTCGTCGAATCGACCGGCGTCTTTCGCACCCGCGAAAAGTGCGCGCTTCATCTCGAAGCCGGCGCAAAGAAGGTCCTGCTCACGGTACCCGCCAAGGGGGAAATCGACGCGACCATTGTCCTGGGCGTTAACGATGCTGAGCTGAAGCCGGAGCATGAAATCATATCAAACGCATCCTGCACAACGAATTGCATTGCACCGATGGCAAAGGTATTACACGATAATTTCGGCATCGTTCGGGGCTTGATGAATACGATTCACGGCTATACGAACGATCAGCGTCTGCTCGATCTGCCGCACAAGGACCTGCGCCGGGCGCGGTCGGCGGCGGTCTCGTCGATACCCACAACCACCGGCGCCGCCAAGGCGGTGGGAATGGTCATCCCGGATCTGAAGGGAAAGATGGACGGATTCGCCGTCCGCGTACCGGTTCCCGATGGGTCGATCATCGACCTGACCGCTGAACTCGGGCAGGATACATCCATCGAAGGAATCAACGCGGCAATGAGGAGAGCCGCGCAAGGCAGCATGAAGGGAATCCTTGAATATACCGAAGACCCGATTGTCTCTTCGGACGTCATCGGCAACAGTCATTCATGTGTCTTCGATGCCCTATTGACGATGGTTATCGGAGGCAATCTGGTCAAGGTCATCGGCTGGTACGACAACGAACACGGTTATTCCTGCCGGGTCGTCGACCTTATTTCAAAAGCCGCGGCTCTATAATTTACCTGAGGAGGGACCCGGACATGTGGAATAATCTGAATAAAATGACCCTCGATGATTTGAACATCGCCGGTCAGAGGGTGCTGGTGCGCGTTGATTTCAACGTGCCAATAGATGAGCAGGGCAACGTGCGGGAATTTACCCGTATCAAGGCGGCACTGCCGACCATTCATAATATTCTCGACTACGACGGAATCGCCATTCTAATGAGCCACTTAGGCAGACCCAAGGGTGAGAGATTGGCAAAATACAGCCTGAAACCGATCGCGGTCGAACTGGAAAAACTCCTGGGGCAGGAGGTCAAATTCGCCCCGGACTGCATCGGACCGGAAGTGGAGAAGATGACGCACGAATTGCAGCCTGGTGATGTCATGCTGCTTGAAAACGTCCGCTTTCACGCCGGTGAGACGAAGGATGACCCGGAATTCGCCCGCGAACTTGCCAGGATGGGGGATGTTTACGTGGATGACGCCTTCGGTGCGGCTCACCGGAAACAGGCGTCTTTAAGCGCGATAACCCAATACTTCCAGGGCAAGGCGGCTGCCGGCAGGCTGATGATGCGGGAGATACGCCTCCTGCGCCGGACATTGTTCAACCCGGACAGGCCTTTCATCGGCATAGTCGGCGGCGCCAAGGTTTCGAGCAAGCTCCAGACCGTGGCAAGGCTGCTGCCGCGCGTCGATAAGATGCTCATCGGCGGTGGAATGGCGTACACGTTCATCAAAGCCAAGGGCGGGAAAATCGGTGCTTCCATGATCGAGAACGATTTCATTGAGCATGCCGAAAGAATCCTCAAGGGACCCGATGCGGAGAAACTGGAATTACCGGTCGACACCGTCGCTGCCGGTGACCTCGAATACGGCAG
Organism: bacterium; assembly: GCA_025774605.1. Taxonomy (GTDB): domain Bacteria; phylum Electryoneota; class AABM5-125-24; order Hatepunaeales; family Hatepunaeaceae; genus JALGVR01. The sequence continues at coordinate 2,167 of JALGVR010000064.1, forward strand.
CGAACGCAAAACCTTTCTCTCCGATGACATCCCGGACGGGTGGCACGGGCTCGACCTCGGGCGGGAGGCGAGGGCGCACTTTGTGAAGATTATCAAATCCGCAGAGACTGTTTTCTGGAACGGACCGATGGGGATGTTCGAGCGCGAGCCCTACGCTCCGGGCACGCGCGTTGTTGCGCGCGCCATGGTTGATTTGACCTCCCGCGGCGGAACCGCGGTCGTCGGCGGCGGCGATACCATGGCTGCGCTTTATCGTTTCAACCTGACCGGCCCCATGACTCACATCTCCACCGGCGGCGGATCGCTGCTGGACTTCCTCGAGGGTAAACCGCTGCCGGCATACGACGCCCTGTCTGATCAGGTGGAGGTTTAATGAGAGAGAGAATCATTGCCGGCAACTGGAAGATGAACACCACCCTGCATGAAGGAGTGGAGCTGGCTAACAGTGTCGCTCATGCCGTTGCAGGAATTAAAGACGTCACCGTGGTTGTGTGCCCGCCGGCGACGCACCTGTCCGCCGTTGCTGACGCCATTAGAGGCAGCACGGTCGGTCTCGGCGCCCAGAACGTTCACTGGGAGGAGAAGGGCGCCTACACCGGTGAGATCTCACCGCCGATGCTCGAAGAGCTCGGCTGCCGCTGGGTGATTATCGGTCATTCGGAACGGCGGCACTGGTTCGGCGAGACCGACAAGACCGTCAACAACCGGCTGCGCCGAACCATAAAAACCGGACTCAGGCCGATCGTCTGCATCGGTGAAACCCTTGAGGACTATGAGTCGGGGCGGGCGTACACGGTCATTGAAGCGCAGTTGAAGGGGGGGCTGGAGGATGTTCCATTGACCGGTCAGGGCGGTGTTGTCATCGCCTACGAGCCGGTCTGGGCTATCGGCACGGGACGTAACGCCACGCCCGAAGAAGCGCAGGAGGCGCACGGTTTCATCAGGAAGATTCTGTCCCGGATGTACGACGGTGATGCCGCCGACCGCACCGTTATCCTCTACGGCGGCAGCATGAACGAGAAGAACGCGTCGGAAATTATAGCCTGCGAGGATGTCGACGGTGGGCTGATCGGCGGCGCCAGCCTGAACGCGGATAAGTTCTCAGGCATAGTCAGGGCGGCATCAATGGGTTGACCGCCCGCTGACAAAGCGCGTCGGGAAGCAGAAAGCCCCCTGTTTCGACAGGGGGCTTTGCATTTTTGAGCCATGAAAACATCCATCATCTCCGACCGCGCTGCGTATAACGTAATGAAGCGACAATCGTGAAAATCCGCTCTTTTTTGAACGATCTGAGGGTATTAACTTAGTAACGATAAAGCCAATCCGTCATTGCGAGGAACGTAGTGACGAAGCAATCTCCTCATAGTAAGCCATTGAAATTGCTTCGCTTCGCTCGCAATGACAACGATGTTTACTACACTGTAAAACTATAATCGCTACTTGGTTAACATTCTCAACGATCTTATGGAACCGATCCGCGTTTTGATTCGTTAAAACATTAACGACGGACAAGGGGTCTGTCGCGGGTAAAAACGTGGAGGACCATGACAATGTCCGGCGCGTCGCTTTTACCCCGACTTTTAAGCGACTGCACGGACGTTTCAGGGGTAGCCGGTAATCCGCCCATCGGCTACCCCTTTTTATATGCGGAAACGGGAGCTTTGCGGCCGCGCCTTCGGTTTCGCAGATGGTACATGGTCATTATACCTTGAACTTCAACTCATTCCCCTCGACGTCAACCACGATCCTGGCGCGGTCGGCGACTTCACCACCGATCAAGGCTTTGCCCAACCCCGTTTCCAGTCTTCGTTGCAGGTAGCGTTTCAGCGGACGGGCGCCGTAATGCGGATCGTACGATTCGCGTGCGATGAACGAACGGGCGCGGTCGGTTATCTCTATCTCGAGCCCCCGGTCAGCGAGGCGCCTGCCCAGATCCGCAATCTGGAGGTCCACAATCTGCTCCATGTCCTCAACCGTCAGCGGTTCGAACATGACCACGTCGTCGATCCGGTTGAGGAACTCCGGCGGAAAGTGGGCGGACATCTCCCTCATGACCCGCTCGCGGATACCATCCGGAATTCCCCCCTCCTTTTTATTCATTCCACTCCCGCTTAGCGCTGGTGCGTTCATGAGGATTTCACCGCCGATGTTCGAGGTCATTATCACCACGCAGTTCTTGAAATCGACCGTCCGTCCGTGTCCATCGGTCAATCGACCGTCATCGAGCAATTGAAGCAACACCGTGAAAACCTCGCGATGCGCCTTTTCAATCTCGTCGAGCAGGATGACCGAATATGGCTTGCGCCGGACCGCCTCGGTCAGTTGTCCACCTTCCTCATAGCCCACGTAGCCTGGTGGTGCACCGATCAATCTCGCCACGGTATGACGCTCCTGGTATTCGGACATGTCGATGCGAATCATCGCATCCTCGCTGTCGAACATGGCTTCAGCCAGCGATCTGGCCAATTCTGTCTTGCCGACGCCGGTCGGTCCGAGGAAGATGAACGATCCGATCGGCCGGCGCGGATCCTTGATCCCCGACCGCGCCCGGATGACCGCATCGGTGACCGCTGTCACCGCTTCATCCTGTCCGATAACCCGCTGATGCAGGATCTTTCCGAGCTCCAGGAGCTTCTCCCGTTCACCCTCGACGAGGCGCGATACCGGGATGCCTGTCCACTGGGACACGATCCGGGCGATTTCGTCCTCGGTAACCTCTTCCTTAAGGAGTCGGGCTTCCTTGGCTTCCTCGATCTTTGCTTCAGCGGCTTTGAGCTCCTTCTCCAGCTCGACCTTGCGTCCGTACTTCAATTCGGCGGCTCGGTTGAGATCGTATTCCCGCTCGGCGCGGTCGATCTCCAGGCGGGTTACTTCGATTTGCTCCCGCAGCTCCCTGGTGCGGTTGATCAGTTTTTTCTCTTCCTCCCAGCGCTCCCTCATGCTGTCGCCGCGCTGACGCAGCTCCTCCAGCTCATTTTGAATCGCCCCCAGCCTTTCCTTCGATTTTTTGTCCTTTTCCCTGCGCAGCGCCTGGCGCTCGATCTCCAGTTGTGTGCACCTTCGGGTGATCGTGTCCAGTTCAGCGGGCATCGAGTCGATCTCGCTGCGGATCATCGCCGCCGCTTCGTCGACAAGGTCGATCGCCTTGTCAGGCAGGAAGCGGTCGGAGATATATCGGTTTGACAGGACCGCCGCAGCCACCAGTGCGTTGTCCTGGATCCGCACGCCGTGATGAACCTCGAATCGTTCCCGCAGCCCGCGCAGGATGGAGATCGCGTCCTCAACACTCGGAGGCTCGACCATCAGCGGCTGGAAACGACGCTCCAGAGCCGGATCCTTTTCGATGTGGCTCCGGTATTCGTCGATCGTCGTGGCGCCGATGCAGTGCAGCTCACCGCGGGCGAGCATCGGCTTCATTATGTTGCCTGCATCCATCGAGCCTTCGGCTCGACCCGCGCCGACCACGTTGTGCAGCTCGTCGATGAACAGGATTATATCGCCCTCGGATTTCTGAACCTCCTTCAGTACCGCCTTCAGCCTCTCCTCGAACTCCCCGCGGAACTTGGCGCCGGCGATGACGGAAGACATGTCCAACGCCCATACCGTGCGATTCTTCAGGCTCTCGGGCACGTCGCCGCGCACGATTCGCTGCGCCAGCCCCTCGACGATGGCGGTTTTTCCGACGCCCGGTTCACCGATCAGCACCGGGTTGTTCTTGGTGCGGCGCGACAGGATGCGGATGATGCGCCGGATCTCTTCATCGCGTCCGATCACCGGGTCGAGCCTGTCGTTTCTCGCTTCGTTCACCAGGTCCCTTCCATAGCGGGACAGCGCTTCGTAGGTCGCTTCCGGGTTGGGGCCGGTCACCCGCTGGTGCCCGCGAACCGAGGTGAGGGCAGATAAAAGCCTGTCACGCGTTACGCCGTACTTGCCGAACAGCCTACCGATCCGGGAATGCCGGTCGGCGTCGGACAGTTCGAGCAACAGATGTTCGACGCTGACGTACTCGTCCCCCATGCGACCGGCCTCCTTCTCGGCTTTGGCGAGTATCTGCTGGAGCTCCGGTGAAATGTACAATTTACCGGTTTCAAAGCCTGGTCCGCTGACGCGTGGAATCGAACCTATGGCGGCTTCCAGGTCCTCCTCGAAACTCTTGACATCAATTTCAAGACGGCGCAGAAGCCTGCCGCATAAGCCGTCTTCCTGCAGAACCAGCGCCTTCAGCAGATGTTCAGCCTCGATCTGCGGGTTTCCGCTCTCCATCGCCATCGACTGGGCGGAAGCCAGCGCAGCCTGGGAACTCTCGGTAAATCTGTTTATGTCCATGATAACACCGTTGTATGTTAATGCTGCCCGATTGTCTAATGTAACCTGAAAGTTGCTGTTTAACAACTATAAAATACGCCGCCCACCCGGTGGATGGACGGCGCATCAGAACAATAGGAGCAGTTTTTCAGTTTAGTCGACCTTTATCTCGATCTGCTTTGGCTTCGCCTCCTCCACCTTCGGCAGCCTGAGCGTCAGAACGCCGTTTTTGTATTCAGCATTGATCTTCTCCGACTTGACGTGTGCCGGAAGCTGGAAAGACCTGCTGAAACTCCCGAAGACACGCTCACGCAGGTGGATGTTGCGATCCTTCTTCTCGCTCTCGGCATGCTTCTCGCCGGAAATGGTCAGGATCTGGTTGTTCAGCTCGACCTTGATGTCCTTCCGTTCCATTCCCGGAAGTTCGGCGTCCACCTGGTAGTGATCCTCGAATTCGGTCACCTCAACACGAGGCGTCCATCCGAACGCCGATGATTCCTCGTCGCGCTCCAGGATGTCCTCGAAAAGACGACTCATGTTGCGCGTCAAGCTGTTGATGCTTGGAAGAGCGTTCCTGCTCCAGAAAGGTTCCCAACGTACAAGTGCCATTTTATTTCCTCCCTTGATTGTTTGTTAACTGATGCGGCGGATCTTTTTCCACCTCTGATCGTCTTCGCTATTATACGTAGCAAGCTGTGTGCCAAATTTAAATATCTTGATATTTAAAGGCATATGATCAGAATGGACTTGGTACTGCCACGAATACGGTTCGTGATGGCAGATAATGTGCCATATTGGCAGATATTATTGACAGCATTTGGCAGTACTCTGGCAATCTGGTGGCGCGTCGGTTATCTCATGAAGATTTGCGGGGAAACCTGACTGGAGCTTTGATGTCGGATCAGTGTCGATAGCTTGACTTTGCCCGAACCCTATATTAACTTTACAGAATAGGTTGAGCGATGGATTGCCGGGTTGTTTTCTCCGGACGAATCGTGCAGGGGCCGGTTTATCGAGCCCAATCTTGTATATTGAAATTCAAACGTTTCCTTCAATCCAAACTCGAAAGACAAGATGCTGAAGACATTACATCTCTTCCCGGTTTTAATCACTCTTTTTCTGCCGTCCGCGAACGGTTTTACTGCACCATCCCTTTCCGAAGCGGTTCAGGTTGAGACAGTGGCGGAAAATTCCAACGGATTCACCGTTGCATTGCAGTTCCGGGAGCCCACGTTTACCGCCGGTGGGAACGCCGGAGGACAAGCGCAGTTGTGCGTTGACCTGCCCGGTGCGATGCCTGACTTCGAGGCTGACGGTCCGGCGCTGCCGGTGGTCAGGAAGCTGATTGCCGTCCCTGACGGGTATTCGGTGACCATGCGGATCAAGGACATCCGGGAGAAGCGCTATGATATCGAGCGCGTAGTTCCGAACGGCATGATGATCAGCCGGAACCTGCGCCGGGTTGAACAACTTCCGGCGGTTGAAATCGGCGAGGCCGGTTGGATGCGGTGGTTGAGGGTTGCGCCGGTGTTGATCCGTCCGGCTCATTATATCCATGATTCACATCAACTTGCCTGTGCCGAACGGATGGAGATCGAATTCGAGTTTGTCCCCGACGGTCAATCCTCAGGACTGAATCCCGACCCCGACCGCTACTGGTCGCAGGACTTCGCCGACCTGTTCCGGTCGATGCTGCTCAACAATTACGGCAATGCCCCCATTCTTGCCGGTGGACGGGTCATCGAACGCGGTTCGTATATTATTATCACCGATGCCTACCTCGCGGCGCATGTCGCCGAGTTCGCCGACTGGAAGAGACGCAAGGGATTTGATGTCGTCGTCGAACCGATGTATCGGCGCGGCGTATCCAGCGACGAGATCAAGGACTATATCCAGGACGCTTACGACAACTGGGAACGACCACCTGAGTATGTGCTGCTGATCGGGGATGTAAACGCCGCCGGCATTCAAATGCCGACCTTCTACATTAACAATCCCGACCGTCAGGAGGTCGACCCCACCGATCAGCCCTACGTTCAGCTCGAGGGCGATGATTATTTCATCGATGCCTTCATCGGCCGGATTTCGTGCGATTCACCCAACCCTGGAGATCTCCAGCGGGCTCTGGCGCGGTATCTCAGGCACGAAAAGGAGCTGCAGAATCTGAACGGTCTCGACAGGGGAGCCTTTCATCGGGCGACCATCTTCGGCGGTAATTTCGGCGATTCGGGTAATCCGATAAGCAGTCCCGTGGAAACATGCAGGTGGCTGGTTGAACGATTGCGCGATCGCGGTTACGACGTCGAGGAGTTTTATTACGAGCATGAAGGCGACAATAATGACCCCGGTCCGATAGTACGCTCCATCAACCGCGGCGTCAACATCGTCGCATACCGCGGCTGGGCGGATGCCAACGGTCCGCATTATCCGCAATTTCACAAGGACAACCTCGACGAGCTCACCAATGAGCCGTTGCTGCCGATCTTCACGTTCTTCGTCTGCAACACGGGTGACTTCGACAACAACGACCATACTCAGTGTTTCGGTGAATACTCCATAACCCGCGGCACGAGAAGAACCCCCCGCGGCGCCCTGGCGTTTTTTGGACCATCCGACCTGCACACCAAGACCATGTTCAACAACCCGATGCTGGGTGGATTCTACTTCAGCCTGCTCTACCGAAACATCAGGACGTTTGGCCCATTGACCCTCGCCGGAAAGATGGAGATCTGGAACGGTTATCCCAACAAACGGGAGCGCGGCAGACAGGTTGAGTTTTACACCAGCGTCTATAATATCCTCGGCGATCCGGAGGTGACGGTTTACCTGGATGCGCCTTTCACGTTGGAAGTTGAACATGCCGACCGGATGTTCGTCGGGGACAGCTACGGTGAGTTCCACGTGCGAAACCAGGCCGGCAGCCCCGTTGAGGGAGCGATGGTTACGCTGCGCAAGACCGACGAGACCGTGATCACACTGCTGACCGATTCCGACGGATTGGCGCTGGTTCCGGTTCAACTGGAGAGTGAGGGCGAGCTGGAGGTCACGGTAATCGCCAGGCAGGCATATCCTTACATGGCAACAATACCGGTCAGCTCCCCGGAGAGGAACATCGGCTTTGCCGCCGTTGAGATCTCCAACGGCGAGGACGACAGGCTCATCACCGGCGCGCCGGTCGACTTGACGGTCACCCTGCACAACAGCGGCGCTTTCGCCGCCGGGTCAGTCCAGGCGGAGCTCTCCACTCCGCTCGACTGTATCGAGATCGTCAGCAGTCACGCGGAATTCGGTGATATTCCGCCGGGCGAATCGGCCGCCGCTGACGCGCCCTACCGGGTGATCCTGTCACACGAGATACCGGCGGTGGATCACGTTCCATTCGTTCTCACCATTGTTGACAACCAGGAGAATTCATACCACGCCCTCTTCCGGCTGCCGATCAGCACCGGCGCGGTCAAATATCTGGATCACGCCTTCGATAATGACTTCATCAGCCCGGGTGAAGCCTCCAACCTGGTCGTTACCGCTCAGAACAGCGGTACGCTCGACCTGTCCGGACTGACGGCGGAGCTTTTCTGCCACGACAACTCGATCCACATCATCGACAACGAAGCCGAGTTCGGTGATCTTGCCGCCGGTGAGACCGCCGATTGCTCGGGCAACCCGTTTCGCATCGAGGTCGGAGCCGATGCCGCGGACGGGCGGCAGGTGCTGTTTTTAGCCGGCTTCACGGACGATAACGGTCGTTACGTCAACACCATGCCCTTTTACATCGTCATCGGCGACGTCGGCCCCGACGACCCGGTCGGACCCGACCGGTACGGTTACTACGCCTACGAGAACAGCGACGACAGCGACCGCTATCCGCAGGCTCCCACGTACGACTGGATTGAGCTTGATCCCGACTTCGACGGTGAAGGCGCCGAACATCATGTCCTCGAGGATGATTCCACCTTCTTAATGGAGCTGCCGTTCATCTTCACCTTTTACGGCAGGGACTATGATTCGCTTGCCGTGTGCTCCAACGGCTGGGTCAGCTTCGAGGCTTCAGACCTGTACTACAACTTCCGCAACTGGGGAATGTTGTCGCCGCTGGGTCCGCACACCATGATCGCTCCCTTCTGGGAGGACCTGGTCGGCGAACGCATCGATCAGGATCATCGGGACGACCTCGATATTTTCACACGTTACGATGAGGACGAGGGTCGTTTGATAATCGAATGGAGCCGGGTCTACGCCAGGACCAGCGTTGAAGACCACCTGGAAACCTTCGAACTGATACTGTACGATCCGGAGCAGGAGGGACGCCGGACCGAGACCGGCGACGGGGAGATACTGATGCAATATCATGATGTTGCGGTCGTTGACCGGAACGAGACCAACTACGCCACCGTCGGCATCCAGGACTGGCAGCACAAACGCGGGCTTGAAATAACCTACTCCAACAGTTATCATCCCGCAGCGTCGGAACTGGAACCCGGGCGCGCCATCCTGTTTACAACCTCGCCGGCGGACGATTATCTCGATCAGAACGATAACGACGCGTTACAGCCGACGGGATTTGGGCTCGATGATCCCGTTCCCAACCCGTTCAACTCGCGTGTGAGGATCGACTACAGCCTCTCCCGCTCGGGCAGGATGTGTCTCTCGCTGTGGGACGTGAACGGCAGGCTGGTCAGGGAATTGCTCAGAACCAGCGCCGGCGGCGGCGGACACAGCCTGACGCTGAACGCCGGGCTGCTGCCCAGCGGTCTTTACATCATCCGGCTCGAGGCTGCAGGATTATCATCGCAGAAGAAACTGATACTTCTCAGGTGATTCTCCATCCTGATGCGTAACAGGTTCATCTTGACCGCCTGTTCGTCAATCGGGGACGGTTGCCGGCGGACGGATCACGATTACAAGATCTTCCACGAGTATTAAGCGGGGAGGAATCGATAAACAACCTGAAAATTACAACTTGACTGACTTTCAACACAGGAGGTTCTCATGAGACTTGTATTATGTCTCTCTGTTTTGCTGTGCATCGCGTTCAGCTCGGTGGCGGCGCCTTATATGGCGATACCCGATCCCGCTGGAAGGCCTGCCGATAAGATCGTTAAACCCACGGATCCATTGCCGAACGCGCGGTTTGTCCGACCCGACAATCGCTGGATACCGCGGCGGGACGATATTATCGGTGAAGCGTTCGAGGCGGGCGACACATATTACGACTACCAGAGCAACGGATCCATCGGGAAGTTCATCGGCGTCGATCAGGACGGCAACGTGCACGTAACCTGGATGGACGGCTATGATGTGGACAGCAATACACGTCACCAGAAATACAACTATTTCAGGTCGGAGGATGAGGAATGGGAATGGGAGGACGGCTCACAGGTGGATGAAGGTGACCGCAGCGGATACGGCTGTCTCTGGATGACGGAGGAGGATGAACAGCGGGCGATGGTCTTCACCCACGCGCAGGGCGGTCCCTATGGTGATGATTTTACCTGGGTCGGCGCGCTCGACTTTGGACCCGGCTGGGGAGCCTTCCTGATAACGGCGTTTCCCGCCTTCCCCGATCATGCCGTACTCTGGCCCCAGGGCGTGATGTCCGCTGAAAGCGGCGCCCTGCATGTTGTCGGCAACGCGCTGGATGACGACGGCGGAAGAATTGCCTACCTGCCGGCTTTTATCAATGACGATGACGAAATCGACTTCGATGTCGATAATCCGTCGGTCGTCGGTCAAACCCACCTGAACAGTTACCGGATTGCGCGTTCGAGGGTCAGTGACCGTGTCGCCATAACCTGGATGGCGCCGCGGACCGACATTCCCGCGCCGCCCAGATGGGACGGCTTCCTCGCCTACCAGATGAACAACGACCTGATGCTGGCTTACACCGATGAAAACGGTGAAAACTGGAACTTCGACAATCCGGTCAACGTCACCCAGTGCATCATGCCCGACATTCACCGGGGAGGCGACATGATCTACGGTGACACTTTACTCCCATACTGCTCCCATGATGTGATTTTCGACGATGAAGATTTTATTCACATCGTGTTTGAAGCGCGCGGACTGTGGTGGGATCCCGACGAGCAGGGAGATCCGCCGCTCAGGCGCGGCGGCGGCGCCTACCGGCCGGGATTGACCGTGGATGCATCATATCTGTTCCACTGGAGCGAGGAGACCGAGGAGTTCAGTGCGGTCGCCGACGGTTGGTACTGGCAGTACGTGATCGTCGACGACACGATCCGGGCTCATCCCGATCCGGGCGCCTGGAAGTCGAACGTCTGCTATCCTTCGCTGGCTTATGACGACAACGGCGATCTCTACTGCGTCTACAATTACTATCCGCTTGACGATTACAACGATTACGTGGACGACTGGGGGCGCTGCCATGGTGATGTCGCGGTCACCGTCTCCGAGGACAACGGCGCATCCTGGTACCAGCCGACGATGGTGGTTCAGACCAGGACTCACCTGCCGGAACCGGGCGAGGCGGAGAGCGAATGTTACACCACGGTCGCCGAGAGGGTCAACGATTTTCTCCATATCTTTTACGAAGTGGACACGGAAGCCGGAACGACGATCCAGAACGATCCCAACGCCGCCAATACGCTCTGTCCCTTCGTTTACCAGCGGGTGCCGGTGGACGAAATACTGCGCGATGAGATCTGGGAGGACGGTCCCAGCTTCCACATCGGTTACAGACCTGTAATCAGTGAGGGGCTTCGCGACCCCGGCGTTCCGATCCCGGATGCTCCGGTCCATGTGACAGCCGTGATCGAATCCGGTGGTGAAGCGGCGATCAGGGACGTAGTACTCGAATTCATCATCGATGGGGATGAGGGGCATTCCGTCGAAATGGAAAACGTTGAAGGTAACACCTACGCCGGAACCATTCCCGCCACGGAGGAAGGCAGCAATGTGTGGTATCGCATCGTAGCCACTGACGAAGCCGACATGGTCAGCTATGCCCCCTCCGCAATCTGGTACTGGTCCTACGTCGTGCGCGAGCCGGGCGGACTGACCATCCAGGACGTCCAGCGTGTCCCCGGCGACTGGGGCGTCGATTATTCACCCTATAACGGTTACGAAGTAACTGTTCGCGGCGTTCTCACAACCCCCGCCACGTTCAACCTGCAGTACGGCGCCTACGTCATTCAGAACGGACCGGGCGATGACTGGGCTGGTATCTGCGTGCGCGGCATCGAGGCAGACCTTAACGAGGGCGATCTTATCGAAGTTACCGGCACGGTGATGGAGCGTGATCCAAACGACCGTAATCACTGGGAGTATGCCACCTATATCGATGCGTCCGATTACAGCGTCCTTGGGAGCCCGGGCATGCCTGAACCGCTGCTGGTCGATGTCGGCGAGCTGGTCTGGGCTGAGCGCGCCGAGCAACTCGAGGGCGTCTATGTTGAGGTCAGGGATTTCGAGATCGGTTCCATCGATGCGGATGCACTCGGCTTGGGCTACTGGCCGATTACCGACAACACCGGCGATTCCTGGTTCACGACCAACGGCTTGACCGAGGAGGTCATCAAGGACCGCGAGCTCTTCCTCGACACGGGACAGGGTGAAGGGCTGGTACACAACACCTGGTTTGAATGGATAAAGGGCGTGTTCACCGAGAACTACGGTTACTACGCCATCGCCCCGACAGGTGACGAGGATGTTGGTCCGCTGGAGGTGCAGACTGACGATCCGATCACACCTTACCGGTTCGCGCTTGATCCCGCTTACCCCAATCCGTTCAACGCAACAACCAAGGTTGGTTTCGGGTTGGACGGGAATACCCGTGTAAGGCTGGCGCTGTATGATCTTGCCGGTCGCCGGGTCGCAACCCTGACCGAAGGGGAGATGCGTGCGGGGCATTACGATTTCAACGTCGACGCTTCACTCCTGTCCGCAGGCGTGTATGTACTTCGCCTTGAAGCCGGCGCCAGGGTGGACAGCCGGAAGTTGGTGCTGATGAAATAATCAGTTGGGAGGCAATCAAGCCGCGGCTCGCCGCTTCAGGTTTCCAAAGCGGAGAGCCGCGGCTTTCTGTTTAGCGAATTAGGATACGGGTCATTCTGAACGAATTGAAGATTCTCTTGTTGATTCAATGAGATGCTTCACTGCGCCCGGCATGATAAGACTACGCCGGGCGCCTGTTGGAGAGAGCGGCGAATGTCATCCCCGCGCACCAGTCTGTCTGAGAACAGCAAATTATCTTGGGATTCATCATTCCAACGGAAGTTGGAATCCAGTGAAGTTGCTGATACTACGTGTGTTACTGGATTCCATCTTTCGATGGAATGATGAGGTTTGGTGCGTTTTTCTCATTCTCGGACACACTGGCACGCGGGGATCCAGAGCCCGGTCGGGTGGAACTGGACGAACTCCAGATCCGTCATCCCCGCGCACGCGGGGATCCAGAGCACGGCGCGGGGAACCTGTTACCAGTGTTTCAATTTTCATATTTACATGCTTTTGTAGGAGGGAT
>JALGVR010000065.1 GCA_025774605.1 bacterium
TTGATGCATCTGTATTGAGTTCGTCATACCGCGCCGGTGTCATGCGCAGTCTGGCGCTCCAGAAGATGCACGAGTTGACTGCGGCACATGAGGTCGAGGTGCCGGCGTTCGAGCTGCTGGGCCCGCCCAGGCTCTCCAAGCTGCTCTATGAAGCCCACCTGTTGAAGAGGGTGGCGGGCAGCCTGAATGGAATAATGACGGCTTCTCCCGATGAACTGTCTGAAAAGATTACGAAATTGATCAGCGAGGATCAGGGCTTACGGAGCAGGATAATTTCCATCGGCATTCCCATTCTCATGCCGGATGGTCGTAAACTGTTAAAGGGTCCGATTGTCAAAGTTCCGCACGATCCCCGCATAAACAGATTCGACGTTAAACCGGAACTGATCGATAATTGGAGCAACAACGGCTGGGTTGATCTGCGCGTTTCCAATATGAAACGGTGGCGGGAGAGAATCGATGAGCTGCAGAATCTCGCCCGGCAGATCGATGATAAAGACACCAGCTCGCAGTCTTTGCGGGACGCCACATTCTGGCATGCGGATAAACCGCTCGATGAAGGCGAGCTGGTCGGATGGATATTCATTCACGAGGACAAGGGTCGCCGGATGAAGTAGGTGTTTACGTCTGCAACGTCCGGTGAAGTTCAGATCGGCAAGGCTGCCTGATAGGCGGACAGGAAAGAGAACAGCAACGTGCAATTCGAAACATTAATCGATCTTCTCATTTACATCTCACTCGCATTGGGAGTAATTGCAGTTCTTTACTGGTTGTTGAGGCAGTCGAAAATGGGGTCGAATCGAACGGGCAACGGGGGCGTTTCACCGGGAAGGTTGTTTACTGCGCGTGGGTTCGATGGTAAGACCGGCCGGACCTTTTCTGATACGGACAGGAGGAATAAGTTGATAGAGAGCACTGAGGCAAAGCGAAGGGAGGTAAAAAAAAGGATGATGGCGCGCTTCGCAACAGATGATCCGGAAAAGGCTGCCAAGCTCCTTAGATCTTTGATATTAAAGAATGAAGATGAGAAGAAATGATGCTGCCTCTGATCGCGATTGACGGGCCCGCGGGAGCGGGGAAGAGCAGTACAGCGCGTGAGGTTGCGCGCAGGCTTGGAATTCCCTATCTTGATACAGGTGCCCTATATCGTGCGGTTGCCTGGCATTTCGGCAGACGTAATGTCAACCTGAAATCGACTTCGTCGGTAGTTAAAGGCATTAATGAATGCCGGTTGTTCTTTGCCGAGGGTGAAGCCGGCACGCATGTCTGGGTGCAGGATGAGGAGGTGACGCGCCGTCTTCGATCCAGGGAGCTCACCACAAGGGTCGGTCCGGTGTGCGAGATTCCTGAAGTGCGGGAATGGCTGGTGGAATTGCAGCGCCGATGGGCGCAGCGCGGATTTGGCGTTATAGAGGGCAGGGACATCGGCACGGTTGTGTTGCCCGGGGCCGCGCTTAAGCTGTTTCTTACGGCGCGTCCGGCGGTTCGAGCCGAGAGGCGCGGCAGGGAGATCGGGATTGCTGAAGATAAGGCGGCTCTGACCGAACTTGCCGCCGAGATCGACCGGCGTGACAAGCGTGATGCCGAGCGCAGCGATGCGCCGATGAAACCCGCCGAGGATGCCGTTATCCTCGATACCAGCGACCTCTCCTTTAACGATCAGGTGCAGAGGGTGTTGAACCTCGCCGGCGAGAGATTCGGTTTAAAGATCTATGGCCGAAACTAAAGGACAGAACACGTTCCCCATATCCAGGACAAGGCCGTTATACCGATTGAGCCAGATATTTATCCGCAGTATCTTCAAGGTGTTGTGCGGGTTGAAGGTTGCGGGAAGGGAGAACGTCCCTGAAAGCGGTCCCTTTATTCTGGCGTCAAATCATCAGTCCTGGTTTGATCCACCGATTATCGGTTCAACATGTCCCCGTGAGGTGTTTTATGCTGCGAAGCGGGAACTTTTCGATAATTTTATCCTGGGGCCTCTGGTCCGATATTACAACTCGATACCGGTCAGAAGATCCGGTTATGACAGAACGGCGTTAACCAGATTGGGGGAGGTTCTTGAAGGCGGCAACGGCGTTATTATCTTCCCTGAAGGTACGAGGTTCCTGGACGGCAGGCTTCATTCACCGAAATCTGGTGTCGGGATGCTGGCGCTTAAATATAATATACCGGTTGTTCCTGTATATATCAGCGGGAGTTCCAAGCTGCGACTGCAAATATTCAGTCGGAGACTGAGAGTGAGATTCGGCAGATCCTTTACCATGGCTGATATTGGATTATCTTCCAGCAAAGGCAAGGATGGTTATAGAGCTGGGTCAGCCGAGGTGATGCGTCGCATTGCTGCTGTCGGTGGCGTGGATCCCCCTGCAGGTCTGGAGAATCAGGATGGAAGAAAATAATCCTGATCATGAC
Source organism: bacterium (assembly GCA_025774605.1). Taxonomy (GTDB): domain Bacteria; phylum Electryoneota; class AABM5-125-24; order Hatepunaeales; family Hatepunaeaceae; genus JALGVR01. The sequence continues at coordinate 2,413 of JALGVR010000065.1, forward strand.
TACAGTAATAATTCTTGGATGATTGTCTGTATAAATGTCATTTAACTGACATTTCGGCAGGATACCTTCAATAGACTGTCTTGGGTCCGCCGCTTCAAGCGGCGGCATGTTAAATCAACCTCACTCCGGTAAATTCCGGAAGTGAGCATAATCGGGAAAAGGGAAATGGCAGACGAAAAAACCAAATCAAACGTTGAACAGCTTGACGAGAATGAAGCTGAAGAGTCGGTGTCTGAACAACCGGTCGTCGAGGACGAACCGAAGGAGACGACGGCGGTGGAGAAGGAATCGGTAAACGGGATACCTGAACCTGCGCAGTTGCCTGAGGAGATTATTGTAGATCTGGACGAGGTTCCGCGGGATGATACCTATTCTGCTGAACAGATTGCGGATATGGAGGCGAAGTATGCCGAGACCATGAAGATCTTTCGCTCCGGCGAGCTTGTCACCGGGAAAATTGTCGCGATTACTGAAAGTGACGTCGCAGTGGACATCGGCTTCAAGTCGGAAGGCAGTATCCCGATCGAGGAGTTTGATGACCGTGATGATCTTAAGGTTGGCAGGGAGGTCGAAGTTTTAATCGACAACATCGAGAATGAAGAAGGGACACTGGCGTTATCCAAGAAGAAGGCGGAATTCACGCGCGTGTGGGAAAAAATAAACCATCTCTACCAGACCGGCGAGATGGTGGAAGCCCCGATTGTCAAACGGATTAAGGGTGGAATGGTGGTTGATCTGTTCGGCGTTGAAGCCTTTCTGCCCGGATCGCAGATAGATGTCCATCCGGTGCGTGATTTCGATGCCCTGGTCAACGTTACTATGGATTTTCGAATTATCAAGGTTAACAATGCGCGGAAAAACGTGGTGCTTTCACACAAGGTTCTTGTTGAAGAAAGCCTGCGTGAAATCCGCGAGAAGGTACTTGCCGAGATCGAGGAAGGGCAGGTTGTCGAGGGCGTGGTCAAGAATATCACGGATTTCGGTGTTTTCGTTGACCTCGGTGGTGTTGATGGACTGCTTCATATTACCGATCTGTCCTGGGGTCGGGTATCACATCCATCCGATGTGGTCAAGCTTGATGAAAAGATCATGACCAAGGTGTTACGCTATGACAAGGAGAAACAACGCATCAGCCTCGGTCTGAAGCAGCTCAAGGAGCATCACTGGGATGAGATCGAGGAGAAGTATCCATTAGGGTCCAAGATAAAGGGGAAGGTTGTCTCCCTCGTTAAATACGGCGCCTTCGTTGAGCTTGAAGAGGGTGTGGAAGGTCTGGTTCATATCTCGGAGATGTCCTGGACACAGCATATAAAACATCCCTCGCAGATGGTTAATGTCGGTGATGAAATAGACGTGGTCGTCCTTAATATCGACCGCGAGAACCGCAAGATTTCACTTGGCATGAAGCAGTGCGAGGAGGATCCCTGGGAACGACTTGAACAGGTTTTCAAGCCGGGTACGACACACAAGGGAATCGTTCGAGATCTGGTTCCCTTCGGTGCGTTTGTGGAGCTTGAACCCAATATTGATGGATTGATTCATATTTCCGATCTCTCATGGGTACGTAAGGTTCGGCATCCGGGCGAAATCGTGAAAAAGGGCGACGAGATCGAGGTTAAAGTCCTGAGCTTTGATCGCAACGAACGAAGGATAGCGCTCGGTTACAAGCAACTCGAACCGGATCCATGGAACGGATTTGAGAAGGAATACCCGATCCGATCCCACTCCGAAGGATCGGTCGTCAGAGTGCTTGAAAAGGGCGTTGTGGTGATGTTGCCGTTGGGTGTGGAGGGTTTCGTCCCCAATTCCCAGCTTGGTAAATCGCTGTACGGTGAAAACAAGAAGAAGATCAAGGAAGGCGACAATCTCGAACTTGAGGTCATCGAATTCGACAAGGTTAATCATCGCATTGTACTGTCGCATTCACTGGTTGAGAAGGGTCGTGAGAAAACCTCAGCCTACCGCACGTACAAGGGTACTTCGAGTGAAGTGAAGACGACCCTTGGTGACATCATGCGCGAATCGATCAAGAAATCAGTGAAAAAGGATCTTGGGGTCACAGTCGAAAAACCTGAAACAGTCATCGACCACAAGGCTGAACAGGAGATATCACAACCTACTGTTGAAGAGGTGGAGGTTATCCTGGAAAAACCTGTTGACGCGGACGGCTCTGAAACCGTCGATGCGACCGATAAGACCGCAGAAGCCCCCGCCGAGGTTGAGGTTGTCGATGCTGAAATCGTTACGAAGCCGGCGGAAGTTGAACCTGCCGGTGAACAGGAGGAATCGGCTGAAATAAAAGAGAGTGATAAAACCCCGCCTGAAAAACCTGAAGCGCCGGCTGATTTGAAGGAATCGGACACGTCTGAAGCAGAAGTCAAGGAGAAGGTTGAAGCTCCCGATGATGCTGAAGAGCCCGTACCGCCTGCTGATGAAAAAAAGGCCGCCGTTGAGAAGGATGAGGTTGAGCCCAAGGTGAAATCCGAGACCAAGCCAAAAGCGCCCAAACCCAGGGCAAAGAAGAAGACCGCTGCGGCGGAGGATAAACCGAAACCTAAAACAAGGAAGAAGCCCAAGGCGGACCAGGATGAAGAGAAAGCCGCAACTGAAGCGGCCAAGCCCAAGGCGAGAACTCAGAAAAAAAAGGTTGAGAAGGACGATAAAACCGAGAACAAACCCAAGGTTGTTAAAAAAGCCAGGGAATCCAAAGGTAAGGACAGTAAGACCAAGAAGGAAGAGGAGTAAGAGGTTTTCGATCTGCCGGTATAAAGCGCCGGGTGTAACCACTCGGCGCTTCTCTTATTAAAATTCATTACATCTCTGTTAGAGGAACAGAAACCCGCTTTCTCTATATCACCCCCAGCGCATCCCGTTTGATCCAACCCTGTTTGTCTTTTCCCACTGAGATTTCATACCAGTCATGGAGTTCCCGGTGAATCCTGACCTTCGTTCCTTCGTGAAGGGAGAACAGCAACTTGCCGGTACCGCTGGCGGGTGCGCTGAGCACGTCTGCTTCGTTGACCAGGAGTATCCCTTCACGCTGATGCATGTCATCGCGTGCCTTTAGTGTAACCAGCGAGAGATCAAAGATCAGCAGCGCGATAATTATCCAGATCGGAATTAATAATCCTCTTTTTACCGCGGCGTTTTTTATGATCCATCTGCGCAGAGCCATCACGGCGAAGAGCAGAAAGCAGATGATTACCGCGGCGTGTGCCAAGGCAGTGGTGGAAAAACGCGCGCGCACCAGGTCGAACCAATCCCAGACCGGCAGTCGAACCGGTTCATCGAGCTTGTCTGCAAGTCTGGCGCGGGCTATCGCCAGGTTTGCCGCCAGGTCGTCATCCTCGCCCATCATTCTGGCGGCTTTCTCCCAGTAAAGTATCGACTTTCCCAGTTGACCGGATTTGAAATAGGCGTTGCCCATATTGTAATACAGCGCACCAGCCTGATATCCCGACGCCTCGATCTGCTTCCAGTGATCGAGCGCCTTCTGCCAGTCACCTTCCAGATATGCCTTACTGCCGGCTTCGAAGAGCAACTCGGGTGTTCCGGCGGACAGATGAGAGGGCAGTAGCAGGATGAACATGAATGACAGGTTGAGAATCTGTCCGACAAGCCTGTATATCAGATTCCGCTTCACTTGAGTTTCTCCAATCCTTCGGCGGCGTGTTTGAACCGTTTGAGCAGATCGTCCACCGCATCCTGACTCAGATCACCTCCGCTGAAGCGGATGCGGTCGGTCTCATGGATCAGCGAAACGACTTCGTCCACAAGCCCCGGATCCACATCAGTATGGGACATGAATTCCACCAGCGAATCGGTGGTTAATCCGGCGGCCGGAGTGAACGTTACCGCACCTGCCATATCAATCAATGCCCGCGCGGCGATGTCGATTGCTGCGTAAAGATTGCCTCGTCTGGCGGTTTTTCGAGCCCTGTTCAATTCTCTGCGCATCTTTTCCGGCGCTTTACGCCGTCGCAGAGCCGCCGGATCAGAGCCGCGCCTGATGACTATCGCCTCCGTTCCAAGACCCAGTATAAACAGGAGCGGCGATAAACCCAGAGTAACATAGAACCAGATCGAGGAATAAACAGGTTCGGTTGTGGCTACCAATGGGCCGTTCAACTCCTTTATAAAGCGAATGTCACTGTTCAGAAGAGCAACATCCGATCGCTCGGACCATGTCCCGAACGCTGCCGGTCCCTCTGCGGCCTCAACCGTCAGTCTTATTCCTCCGTCGCTGAGTTCGTTGTACCGCCCGGTTTGGGGATCAAAATAGCTGAACACGACGGGGGACAGATCGAACGTGCCGACTCGCCGCGGGATGACCAGGTAGGTGAAAGTCATCTTGCCCTTCATGGAATTGCCGATGAGCGAAATACTCTCCTTGACGGTCGGGTCAAACTGCTCGAATCCGGTGGGCAGTTTCAACCTGGGTGGGTCGATTGATTTCAGGTACCCGCTTCCGCTGACGACGACCTTGACGGTGAGTGCATCGTGCTGTGTAATCTGACGCTTATCATAGTTGACCCTAAGCCTGAAATCGCCGACATCCCCCTTGAAGCTTGCCGGGCAATTGGCCGCGGGAAGATCGCGCACGACCAGCGTCAGCGCTCTGGTTCTGATGCTTCTCGTCTCCGATCGCTGCATGAACGGATCCTGAAAAAACATCTGGAAGGGATCCCTGGAGCGCCTGTACCGACGTCTTGCGGGCAGTTGCACCTGGCAGTCCATCTCGAGCGGTTCTATCGTCAGTTTCCCGGTGCGTGTCGGGAACAGTGCGGTCTTGCGCAGGACAGCCGTCTTGTATGATTTTCCTCCAATTACGGTATCTCTCAGGTTCGGTCGAGGCGGCAGGTCGTAATCCTCCGTCCAGAAGCCCCGCGCCTGCGGCAGCTTGGTGATCTCATAGCCGTTTACAGTCACCCGCATGTAAATCCGGTAGGTGACAATCACCATCTCCTGCTTATATACCGTGTCCTTGTTCGCCTTTGCGGTTATAAACAGGTCCGAAAAGCTGACACGAGATTCCGCTTCGCTCTGCTCTTCATCGGTTTCCGGTACCGCCGGAGCGGTCGATTGTCCCACGTCAAGCTCGATACTGTTGCTGACCGCGTAAGTTTTACGCTTGCGTATCGCCTTGGCTGGGCCTATGGTTACATGACCGGATTTGACTGCTCTTAAAACGTAGGTTATCGATTTGGACTGCGACATCCGGCCGTTGACCATCTCAAAACTGGAACTCATCGATGGCCCCATTACTATCTCAAACCCGTCAAAATCCGGTGGAGTTATATCGGGGAGGAGGGATCCTCCGGTCAGCGTGGCGGTGTATGTCACCCTTCCGCCGAACGGCGGGTTGAGATCGTCAACCTGGGCGGTAAGTTCCACCGAGGCATGCGCCTTGCCTGCCAGAAGGCAAACCGTCAGCGCTGCTATCGCCAGAATCGATGCGGTATTTATTTGAGACGGATCCTTTTTCACCAGTCTTTTCTCGCTCGTTTCGGTTGACCGAACTGGCGTTCCAGTTTCTCCTTCTGTGCCTCCTGTTCATCGTGTTCGAGGGCTTGCAGGAGTTGCAATGCTTCTTCGCGACTCATGTCGGTCTTCTTGCCCTGTTGAGCCTGTTGTTGATCCTTCTTCTGTTCCTGTTCCTCCTGTGCCTGCTGTTGCTGTTGCTGCTGCTGTTGTTGCTGTTGCTGTTGCTGCTGTTGTTGCTGCTGTTGCTGCTGTTGTGTAGAATCACTGCATTGTGATTGCTGCTGTTGCTGCATCTGTTTCATCATCAGCGCCAGCTCAAGGTTATGCTTGGCGTCATCGTCCCGGTGATTGAGAAAGAGGGCGTTTTTGTATGCCTGGATGGCTTTTTCCATATCACCGGACTTAAACATCGCATTGCCGAGATTATACCATGCGTTCGCCGCCAGCCTGGGATTCTCCTCGTCGGCCGATCCTGCGAAGGCGCCGCCGGCCTTTTCAAAATCATCGAGTTTGTAGAGCGCCGTACCCAGGTCGTATTTCAACTCGCGGCGGTCCGGATCTGTTTCCATGCCCGCCATGAATTCGGCTAAAGCTTTATCATATTCCTCCTTGTTGTAATGATTTATGCCCTTGTTAACCGATTTCCTGGCAGCGTCAGCGGCAAGCAGCGGATGTGGAGCGCCTGCAAGCAATATCAGTATCGCCGAACTGCAGCAAATAATAAACCGTCTCATCTCTTTCTCCGTTTTCCGGGAGGTATAATCTCACCAATTACAATCAAAAGAAAGGCGGCCGTCAGGGGCCACTGGAAGCGGTGCTCGAAGTCGGAGAATTGTCTGGTCTCAAACTCCTCCTTGTCGAGTCCGGCGATATGCTTGTATATGTCATTGAATTCGCTTCCTGTGGCGCTGGTTCGATAGAATTGCCCGCCGGTCACGTTGGCGATTTCGCTCAGCAGTTTATCGTCCAGCCGGGATATGACTGTTTTGCCGTTCTCGTCCTTCTTGTATCCCGACACCTGTCCCCGTTCGTTTTTAATCGGAATGGGACCGCCGGCGGGTGATGCCATTCCGACAGTGTAAATGATGATTCCTTCCTCAGCCGCCTTCTTGGCCGCTTCGACGGCGCCTTTCTCATGGTCTTCACCGTCGCTGACCAGGATCATGACCTTCTGTGCCTCGCCCTCGACACGGAAGGCTTTGCGAGCCTGGTTTATTGCCGCGGAAAGGGAGGTTCCCGGCTGGGGAATCATCCCCGGTTCTATGGCGTGAAGGATCGAATTCACCGCGCCGTAGTCCAGCGTCAATGGAACCTGAACGAAAGCCACCCCGGCAAAGGGCACCAGCGCGACCCGGTCCCCGTGCAGCCTGCCGAGAAACTTGACTATCTCGTGCTGTGCCTTGAGCATCCTGTTGGGGGTTACGTCCTCCGTCAACATTGACCGGGAGACGTCTATCGCGATGGCTATATCGCTTCCCTCGCGCGTAACCTCGACCATGCGCGTGCCGATCTGAGGTCCTGACAATGCGACCAGGAGTAAGGCTATCGCCGCAACAAGCATCAGGCGTTTCGTCAGGTTCAGTCCCGGGGCGCGATTCGGCATGGTTGCATCCCAGAGTCGTTCATCAGCCCACCTGCGCATGGCTTTCAAGCGCCACTTGTACTCCAGCCAGGCGATGAACAACAGTACCGGAACCGCCCACAGCAACGAGAGAAACCCGGGATGTGCGAACTTGATCATGAGATGCCTCGCAGGATGGTTGGGGACAGGATAAATCCCACCGACAGCAGTATCAACGCCCAGAGAGCCCAGGGGTAGAACAGTTCTGAGTAACGCTTGTACGCTCTGACCTCGATCTTCGTCTTTTCCATGCGGTCGATCTCGCTGAATATCTTCCTCAGTTTGTCCGTGTTGGTGGCGCGAAAGTAGGTGCCACCGGTCGCAGCAGCAATATCTCTGAGCAGATCTTCGTCGATGGAGACCTTGACGTTCTGCATCCTGGTGCGCCCGAACATGTCTCGCCCCGGGTAGGGAGCGGTGCCGCGGCTGCCGACGCCGATTGTATAGATTCTCACGCCCAACGCTTCGGCGGCTTCCGCGGCGGTGGTCGGTGGCAGACCGTAGTTGTTTTCGCCGTCGGTGAGGAGGATTATAACCTTCGACTTCGATTCGCTGGATTTCAAACGGTTCAGGGACGCTGCCAACGCCTGGCCGATGGCGGTGTTGTCCGGATCCGCCAGTCCTATCTCGACGCCGTCCAGCAGCTCGAGCAGGATGTTGTGGTCGATCGTCAGCGGACACTGGGTGAAGGCTTGCTTGGCAAACAGGACGATGGCGATTCGATCATCCGGGCGCGACCGGATGAATTCCGCGGCGACCTCCTTTGCCGCACCGACCCGATCCGGCTGGAAATCCCTGGCGAGCATACTGGCTGAAATATCCAGCGCCAGTACGATGTCGATGCCCTCGGTGTTGATATCCTCGCCCTCGCTGATCTTTTGCGGACGAGCCAGGGCGACAGCCATCAGGATCAGCGCGGCGATTACTGTCGCGGGAGGCAGGAAACGCAGCAACCTCTTGTAATTTGCCCTGGCTGTTGTGCGTGCGACTTCGAGCGCTGGTTGTGTAACCGCGGGATAACGAAGTTTTCGTCTCCTGATGTATAACCATATTATCGGCAATACGATCACGGCAAGAATGATGAAAGCGGGGTTGGCAAAATTGAACATCATGCTTTCACCTCCCGCTCAACCTCAACCTTTCTGTTTTCATTCTTCGTCGTCGTCTCTTCCACCGGTTTGGTGGACTCGACGTAGCGGAAAGCGTAATTCAGGTTTGTGTCGTTTTCAGTAGGATCGGGTTTGTAGCGGGCGAACTTCACCAGATCACCGCTTGACAGTATTCGCTTGACCTGTCTGAAGTGATCGTTGTTCCCCGACCAGAGGTCCCTGTTCTCCAACAGGTCGCAGGTCGTCATTTCAGGCGCGTTGATATTGTATCGTCCTCCGATATACTCCTTGATGATCTCGGTCAGTTCGCTGTGGTATTCCTTGAAATAGCCGTTCTGCCATAATTTCTTCACCCTCAGTTCTTCGAGCCGGCGCAGTGCGGTCACATGTGCCGGCGGTGGTGGAGACGTATGCGGGACAATCTCGCCCTTGCGTATCTTGTAGCGGCGCCAGAGGAGATAAACAACAATTCCGGCGATCACGAGTCCTGCTCCGATCAGGATAAAGGGCAACAACTCGCGAAGTGTCCAGGCGAGTTTTATGGGCGGGTGTATATCGCGGATATCCTGAGCGCTGTCAGCGGGATCCAGAACGCTCTCAACCGCGATTGAGCCCGGATCAACGAACAATGTGTCGGTTTCGGCGCCGCGGTTGACGACAACCGGGATGTCTTTCAGATCGAACTTGCCCGGCTCGAAGATGGAAAGCGTATACCTGACCGATTGCTCCGTTTCACCGATGTCGACGGTATCGATACTCATGATTTCCGCCGGCGCCAGTTCATCCTGTCCCGGCCAGATGACCGATATGCTGTCCGGAACAGGAACCGATATCGTCAGTTCAACCGGATCGCCGACGGTTATCTTTTGCGGTTGGAGGCTGACCTCGGCCTGAACCGACAGACCGTCATGAACAAGGAGCGCCAGCGCTGAGACTGCGACCGAAGTGAAAAATAATGGACTGATCCGTGAATATGATGCGATCGGGCGTCTCATCTGCGCTGTTTCCTCATCCTGAAGAATTTGACCAGCGGCGAGAGGTAGGGTTTATCGACCGGCAGTTCAATTCGGTCGATGCTGTTGGACTTGAAGAAGAACTCGCGTGCCGCCGCGCGCCGGGACGCTTCGGCCGCAAATGCCTTGCGGAAGGATCTCGACGCGGTATCGACCCAGGCGATGTCCTCCGTTTCGGGATCCCTCAACGGCACCAGCCCCACGTTGGGGATCTCCCGTTCGCGTGGATCGTAAAGCTCAATGGCGATCAGGTCATGCTTGCGACCGGCGACCCTGACGGCTTTTTCGTAGCCCTCGTCGGCAAAGTCGCTGACCAGGAACAGAACCGACTTCTTGCGCAGGGCGTGAAGTGAATACTCGACTGCCGTCGAAATGGCGGTTCCGCGGGATTGCGGTCTGAAGGCAAGGACGTCGCGGATCAGGCGCAGCACGTGGCGCTGACCCTTTTTCGGCGCCACGAAGTGTTCCACCTGGTCGGTGAAGAGCAGCAGTCCGACCTTGTCGTTGTTGGTCAGCGCACACAGGGCGAACAGGGCGGTCAACTCGGCCGCCACCTCGCGCTTAAGTGATGTGGCGGTGCCGTATTCATTGGAGGCAGAGACATCCACCAGCAACATTATGGTGAGTTCGCGCTCCTCCTTGTATACCTTCACGTAGGGCTGCTCCATCCGGGCGGAGACGTTCCAGTCGATGTTTCGCACGTCGTCACCGGGGAAGTATTGCCGCACCTCGGCGAAGTCCATGCCCTGCCCCTTGAAGACCGAATGGTACTGCCCGCCGAACATGTCGTGAACCTGCAGCCTGGTGCGAAGTTCGAGCAGCTTGACCTTCCGAAGCAGATCAGATGTGATCAGCAGGGAGGATTGATCATCGTTTTTTTCCCGCGAAAACAATCCCGAACGGCTCATGGCACCTCGATATGATCGAATATATCGCGGATGATGTCGTCGGATGTTACCTCATCCGCTTCAGCCTCGAAGGTGACCATAACCCGGTGACGCAGCACTTCAAAGCCGATGGAACGAATGTCTTCCGGGGTTACGTAGCCGCGACGACGCATGTAGGCGTGGGCGCGGGACGCCCTGGCGAGGTAGATGGAAGCTCGAGGCGAGGCGCCGTAACGGATCTTATTCTGCAGCGATTCCAGTCCGAATCTCCCGGGTTGGCGGGTTGCAAAAACCACGTCAAGGATGTAGTTTTCCACCTTTTCATCGATATATATCCGGTTGACGAGTTCCCGCGCATTCAGCAGTTTCTGCGGCTTGCCAACCGGCATGACAACAGCCGCGTCCGATGTGTCGCCCTGCCGCATGATCTGAAGCTCCTCGCTGCGTTCAGGATAGTCGATGATTACCTTGAACATGAAGCGGTCGACCTGGGCTTCCGGCAGGGGATAGGTCCCCTCCTGCTCGATGGGATTCTGGGTGGCGAGCACGAGGAAGGGCGCTTCAAGCGGGAACGTCTCGTCGCCGATGGTTACCTGCCGTTCCTGCATCGCCTCCAGCAGAGCCGACTGCACCTTCGCCGGGGCGCGGTTGATTTCATCCGCCAGGATGAAGTGCGCGAAGATCGGCCCCTTCTTGACCATGAAACTGCTCTCGCGCTGGTTGTAAATAAGTGTGCCGATCAGGTCGGCGGGGAGGAGGTCGGGCGTAAACTGGATGCGGTGAAACGAGGCGTCGATCGCTTTCGACAGCGATTTCGCCGCGGTTGTCTTTGCCAGTCCGGGCACACCCTCAAGGAGAATGTGTCCGTCGGCGAGCAGTCCGATCAGCAGCCTTTCGACCATCCTGCGTTGACCGACTATGATCTTTCCAATCTCTTTTTCCAGATCTTCCAGGAAACTCCCCGACCGTTCGACCTCGGCGGTCAGGGCGTTGATCTCTTCGTGATTCATTAATGATGTCCCGTATATTGATAATATGTACAGAGCGACAGGCGGGTAAACCGCCCGCCGGTTAAACAAAAAAACGTTTAAGTCCGAGATAAAGTTCCAGGCTGGTGTAATCGAAATAATAATTTGTATATTTCATGCAGCCCGGCATCGTTCATGCATCAGTGTAATATAACAGTCCAGAGATGATCGACAACACCGATACCGCCGATTCTGCGGATCATCAACCGGAAGACGGCGAGAAGTTTCGCAAGGTTATACGTAAGGTTGAAATCAGAATTCCGGAGGCGAAGACCCCCGAACGCCTCGATGTCTTTCTTGCCCGGCAGGTCAGTGAACTGACCCGCGCCAAGGCGCAGGCGGCAATCAACCAGGGAGCGGTCACCGTTGACGGGATGGCGGTTAAAACCTCGCACAAGGTGCGCCCGGGTCAATTGATCAAGCTGGAGGTTCTGTCGCTCCCCCCCCTGGAGCTCGAGCCGGAGGAGATCCCGCTGGACGTGGTGTGGGAGGACAGATGGCTGGTCGTAGTCAACAAGCCGGCGGGGATGGTCGTGCATCCCGCGGCCGGCAATCGCTCTGGGACACTGGTCAACGCGCTGCTGGGACACTACGGCGATCTGGCTGACAGCGACGATCCCGACCGACCGGGTATCGTGCATCGGCTGGACAAGGAGACGTCGGGGCTGATCGTGATCTGCAAGCGTGAGCCGGCGTTGTCCAAGCTGGCGGAACAGTTTCGCAAAAGAACCGTAAAACGCGAGTACCACGCTGTTGTCTGGTGGCAGATGCCGAAACGAAAGGGATCGATTGACGAGCCTATCGGACGCGACCCGCGCGATCGCAAGAAATACATCGTTCGACGGGACGGAAAACCCTCAATAACGCACTGGGAGGTCATGGAAAGATTTGAATACCTGAGTTACCTGGCGCTGCATCTGGGGACCGGTCGCACACACCAGATCAGGGTGCACATGTCGCACGAGGGGCATCCGGTGTTCGGCGATCCAGATTACAGCGGTCGCAACCGCCAATTGGGACGGCTGACGTCGGGACAGCGCAAACAGGTGGCGGGATACTTCGAGCGGATCAACCGCCAGATGCTGCACGCCCGGACGCTCGGCTTCAAGCATCCGGTTACGCGCAGGGAGCTTTTTTTCGAGTCGGAACTCCCGGAAGATTTCGCCTGGTTGCTGGGGGAGTTGCGCGGAGATGAAAGGGAGAGAAAGGAAACCGGCGGGTAGATCCATCCGTCCCGAAAGTCGGGGTTCTATTTTACCATCACCATCTTGATACTCTTCACCCCCGCAGT
>JALGVR010000066.1 GCA_025774605.1 bacterium
CTTGCCCTCGACCAGTATGCCCATATTGCTGGCGGTGCCCTCGAGAATGGCTTCAGCAGCTTCGATTGTATGCGCGTTCAGGTCGGGCATTTTTATTTTGGCGATCTCGCGGATCTTCACGCGCGAGACCTGACCAACCTTGACCCGGTTTGGTTCGGGCGAGCCCTTCTTGTCACCGATAGCCTTGCGCAACAGAACCGCTGCCGGAGGAGTCTTGACGATGAAACTGAATGATTTATCATGAAATACGGTTATCACAACCGGAAGAATCATTCCCATCTGGTCCTGAGTCCGGGCGTTGAAAGCCTTGCAGAATTCCATGATATTCACGCCGCGCTGCCCCAGCGCCGGTCCCACCGGTGGTGAAGGATTAGCCTGCCCGCCGGGGATCTGCAGCTTAATGTATCCGCTTATCTTCTTTTTAACAGCCATCTTCCCTACTAAATAGTATACCTGGGATTTATCCCTTCAAAGAAATTTCCCCTGACACCGGATCAGACGTCGGATGATAGTGCAGGGGTTGATTATTACTTTCCTGGTTGTTCCTTGGAACTCAGAGTTAAACCGGTCGCTGTTTTACTGTGAAATGTTCGTTGTAACCTGTAAAAAATCAAGTTCAACCGGCGTTGAACGACCGAAGATCGAAACCAGAACCTTCAGTTTCCTCTTCTCGTGATTGATCTCCTTGATTGATCCGATAAAATCCTTAAACGGCCCGTCGTTGATCTTGACCTTGTCTTCAACCTGAAAGGGAATATCGATCAGCACCTGACCGCGCTTCTCCTCAATACGACCGAGAATACGGTTTACTTCAGCATCCCTCAGCGGTTGAGGATCCTTGGGATTACCAGCGAAACCTATAACATTGGGAGCGTTTGCAATCATATAACTGATGCTGGGGTCAAGGATCATCTCAATCAACAGGTATCCGGGAAAGAAGACACGTTTCTTATCGCGTTTTTTACCATCGCGCATCTCGATTACAGTTTCAGTCGGAATTAAAACCTCACCGATCCGGTCCTCGTAACCCAATTGCTTGACCTGCTGTTCGAGGTACGTCTTTACCATCTCTTCCTTGCTGGTAAAGACACGCAGTATATACCATCGTTTTTCTTTCTTTTCAGCTTCCATGATCCGCTCATTCACAGTAACACAGCAACAAGTAGCTAAACCGTATTACAAGATAAATTTCAGAATGCTATTCAAGATGTAATCGATGAAGAACACGAACATCGCCAGAATCAGACAAAGTACAATAACAATTATCGCGCTTTCCTGAAGCTCTCCTCTTGAGGGCCAGATAACCTTCGATGTTTCTCGACGGACATCACCCAGATATTTCGTAACTTTCCCGATCAAAACTCCACCTTAGGACTCAGCAGGTCTGGAGGGACTCGAACCCCCAACCCCCGGTTTTGGAGACCGGTGCTCTAACCAGTTGAGCTACAGACCTGTCGAAAATCCTATCTTGATTCTTTGTGCGTTGTATGACGGTTGCAGAACGAACAATACTTCTTGTATTCGATGCGTCCGGTCTGTTTACGCCTGTTCTTTGTTACCGTGTAGTTGCGACGCTTGCATTCGCTGCAGGCAAGAATTACTATATCACGCGGCATGAGAAAATCCTCTGAAACGTAATATCATTATGCGATAATCTTCGTCACCACGCCGGCGCCGACCGTCCGACCGCCCTCGCGAATCGCAAACTGAACCTGCTCCTCCATCGCTATCGGTTGTATCAACTCCACTATGATCTTAACGTTGTCACCCGGCATAACCATCTCACGCCCTTCCGGCAAGGTCACCGAACCGGTGACGTCGGTCGTCCGAAAGTAGAACTGGGGTCGATATCCACTGAAGAACGGAGTGTGACGACCACCCTCCTCCTTTGACAATACATAGACCTCACCCTCAAACTTCGTGTGAGGCGTGATCGTACCCGGATGGGCAATCACCTGTCCGCGCTCAACTTCATTCTTGTCGACGCCGCGCAGCAAAACGCCGATGTTGTCACCCGCCTGTCCCTCGTCCAGGAGCTTCCGGAACATCTCAACACCGGTGCATACCGTCTTGCGCGATTCGCGGATGCCGATGATCTCAATCTCCTCGCCAACCTTGATAATGCCGCGCTCAACCCGGCCGGTGGCCACCGTACCCCGTCCCGTGATCGAAAATACATCCTCGACAGGCATCAGGAACGGTTTGTCGATGTCACGCTTGGGCGTCGGTATATACTCGTCCACCACATCCATCAACTCTTGGATACACTTGGTCTTCTCCGGATCATCCGGATTGGTCATCGCCTCCAGCGCAGAACCGCGGATGATCGGAATGTCGTCACCCGGAAACTTATACTCGTTCAAAAGATCCCGCATCTCAAGCTCCACGAGATCTAAAAGTTCCTCATCGTCAACAAGGTCGATCTTGTTCAGAAAAACCACCAGATATGGTACGTTAACCTGACGAGCCAGAAGAATGTGCTCACGCGTCTGGGGCATTGGCCCGTCGTCTGCGCCGACCACCACGATCGATCCGTCCATCTGTGCTGCACCGGTAACCATGTTCTTTACGTAGTCGGCGTGACCCGGACAGTCAACGTGGGCATAGTGACGTTTGTCGGTTGAATACTCAATGTGTGCCGTGGCGATCGTGATACCGCGCTCCTTCTCCTCGGGCGCGTTGTCAATTGAATCAAACGAACGCTCCTCTGCATAGCCCTTGCGGGCAAGATACTGGGTGATTGCCGACGTCAACGTCGTCTTGCCGTGATCGACATGACCGATCGTCCCGATGTTGACGTGCGGCTTGTCACGTACGTATTTCTCCTTGGCCATGTTTTCTCCTCTGGAGATACTTGATAGATTATCTTTCCCGGTTCACAGAACCGGGTTTCCTTTCGTCAGAGCTCACGACCGGGCTTGAACCGGTGACCTCGTCCTTACCAAGGACGCGCTCTACCTGCTGAGCTACGCGAGCGTGATTCCTGGGTCAGTCAATACACAGTCCCTGTTAAAGACAACTCTATTTATGTCAAGCCCCGTCATTCCTGCGAAGGTCATATCTTACCCTGTCATTCCTGCGAAGGCGGGAATCCACTGCCGCCCTGTCATTCCTGCGAAGGCAGGAATCCATTGCCGCCCTGTCATTCCTGCGAAGGCAGGAATCCACTATTTACAAGCAGTGATTTCCATCTCCATACCTGCTTACGCAGGTATGACACCCGGCAGACTTATTCAACAGGCACAACTTAAGAGCGGGAAACGGGATTCGAACCCGCGACCCTCAGCTTGGAAGGCTGATGCTCTAGCCAACTGAGCTACTCCCGCTGGCAATCAAAGATGAACCGAACAACCCCGCTTCACTGGTGGGGAGAGGAGGATTCGAACCTCCGAAGGCTTCGCCGACAGATTTACAGTCTGTTCCCTTTGACCGCTCGGGAATCTCCCCAAAATCGGCTCATACAGCGCGCGCAGAGCTGGCGAAGGGATTTGAACCCCCGACCTGCTGATTACAAATCAGCTGCTCTACCACTGAGCTACACCAGCATATGCTATAATCCAATCCCAGGGACAGGCGAGCAGCAACCGCATTTCATATAGACTTACTAATATATAAAAATATTTCTTGAAGTCAAGAGTTATCTGCGTTAAATTCAATGAATTTTCTACCTCCCGGCCAAATCACGACAGTCCCGTCGCTCATATCTTCGAGATGGTATCCCGTTTCTTCAAGCTCAGACCTGATTCTATCCGCATCCGCAAACTTCCTGTCATGCCTGAACTTTATCCGGTCTTGAACCAACTGAATCACATTGTCGGGAATTTCACCAACACGCGGTATCAGCAAGCCCATAACGCGATCCATGTCCGCCCACATTACCTTTATCGCCACACCCTCCGCCTTGTTGAGCGGTTTCTCATGATCGGCCTTGTGAACGGCGGAAACCAGCTTGAACAGCACCGCCAAAGCCTCGGAAATGCCCAGATCGTCCTCAAGTGCGGCGCTGAATTCGTCCCTTGCCGTCCTCAGCTCATCCTTCAGGGAAGCCCTGACAATTCCGTCACCACTCGCCATATCGGCGGTCTGATAAAGCGTATCAAGACGCTCCAGTGAACGGTTAGCGGCGGTGAGCGCGTCATGGGTGAAGTTCAGGATTTGACGATAGTGCGTTGACAGCAGGACATATCTCATCGCCCGGGGAGAATAACCCTTGTCGAGAAGATCCTTCAGGATGTAAACATTTCCCAGTGATTTCGACATCTTCTCACCCTCCACCATCAGGTGAGCGCAGTGCATCCAATGCCTGGAAAATGACTTGCCGGTGGCCGCCACGCTCTGGGCGATCTCATTCTCGTGATGAGGAAAGATATTATCAACCCCACCAGTATGGATATCGAACTCATCGCCCAGATATCTCCGAGACATCGCCGAGCATTCGATGTGCCAGCCAGGGCGGCCGCGTCCGAACGGGGAATCCCAGAACACATCGCCATCGTCCTCTGTCCAACCCTTCCACAAGGCGAAATCACGAAAATCGTCCCGGTCATATTCATCAGAATCGATCCGCACCCCTTTCGCCAGTTTCTCGAGATTCATCCCAGACAGTCTGCCGTAATCCGGAAAGCTGGAGATCCTGAAATAGACTGATTTACCGGCTTTATACGCGTTGCCGTTGGCGATCAGGAGTTCTATCATTTCAATCATTTCCGGGATATGTTCCGTTGCCGCCGGATAGTGCTCCGCCCGTTCGATATTCAGCAGATCCAGGTCCTTGAAAAAATCCTCCACGATCGGCGTCGTATAATCCTTCAAAGGTATCTTACGCCTGCGGGATTCTCGTATCGTCTTGTCATCGACATCAGTAATGTTCATGACCTGGGTCACCTGGTAGCCAAGGAATTTCAGAGTACGACGCAGCAGGTCTTCAAACATGTATGCCCTGAAGTTGCCGATCGTGGCATCACTGTAAACCGTGGGACCACACGTATACATCCCGACCCTGCCGGGTTGAAGAGGCTCAAACTGTACCTTGCGGCGCTGACGTGTATCATAAATACTGAGGGACATCTTAAACCTTTTACTTATCTGATCTTAAAAATGTTGATCTTGCCGATTGAACGTCGTTAGACTGAAGGAGGAACAAGAAGTCACACAACTGTGGAAGTTCTCATCTTCTTTGAATATCTTGAATAGTAGTGGACCCATGTAACACCCGCCATCACCACTAAAAAGTAGGCAAGCCAGATAATTCCCGGAATTCTCAGAGTGTATCCTATAACCAATAAACCCAAGACAACCATATATTTCCGGCCAATTTCATCCGATGACATAATCTGTCCGTTCCTCATGTATAACCGTAAGTTGAAATATAATATGGTGATGTCACGCAGTATTATCACAGCCATGATCCACATCGGAAATCCACGGTAGAAGTAGATCAGTAAGACCATGGCGATAGTCCAGATTTTATCGGCGACCGGATCGAGAACCAGCCCCAGTCTGGATTGCTGTGACAGTTGACGAGCGACGAATCCATCTATAAAGTCGGAGATATACGAGATTACGATCAGTAGCAACACTGTCCAGTACGCCAGTGGCGTCGGAATGCTGTAAAAGACGGCAATGGGCCATACCAGGACGATTCGAGTCAACGATATCAGGTTCGGCAGAAGTCGCAGTTGCGTCAACACTTCATTCCCGGAAAAGCGGTCGACGCTCTTTCTCCCGGACATATCCTGAATGTTTGATCGACTCTGACTCAAACGAACGCCTTTATCACATCAACCATCAGCTTCGGTTGGGAGACCAGTCCTCTCAGAAACACGTTTCGAAGCGTGTGTTTGTGTGCAGGGAGAGCCATTATCTGGTGCGCTGTTCGATTGAACGCCTTATCGCTCAATTTGTAGACACCTTCCTTGAGGCGATAAGCTCTAAGGTTCGCTTTGACAATGTCCTTATCGATTCTCGACATATACTCTTTCAATCCGTTCGATGTAACATCCCCGTTTTTTACCGCCCCCGCGGCAACCTTGCCGGCATGATGCCCCCCGATGAGTGCCGCGGAGATGCCGCCGCCCGTCAGTGGATTGGTATGTCGAGCCGCGTCCCCCGCGACGATCATTCCATCCCTGACGGGTTGCCTGACCGGCCTGGCGACAGGAACGCCGCCCGCCGCTTCGCTGATCACCGCAGGTTCACCCCAGCGTTTCCTGACAAATTCCTTTAGCTTACGATAAGCGGTTCCGCCGTCGCAGAGCTTGGATGAGACGCCGATGCCGACATTGGCGACCTTGTCCCCCTTCGGGAATATCCATATATAACCACCCGGAGCAATATCGTTGCCGAAGAAAAAGTGACAACTGCCGGGCTCTTCATCTACTCCGGCAAGCATAAACTGATAAGCGCTCTCAAAATCAGCCGGCTTCAGTTGAGTGGGGATACCCGCCCACCTTGCCACGCGCGAATCGACACCATCCGCGGCGATGACAACATCCGCCGACACTTTGTGTCTCTTTCCGAAGCGAGTGAAGTAAATGCCCCTGACTGATCCGTTATCGGTTACCAGTCCATCCACCTCGCAGCGGGTCCGCAATTGAGCGCCGGACAAGGCGGCAAATTCAGCCAACCATCGATCAAAACGGGTGCGCTCAAGCACCAGCCCTATTTCGGAACTCACAACCGGAACCTCTGTACCATCGGGTGAATGCATGTACAACCCCTTGATGCGGGCAGCAACATATTTTTCATCAACAGCGAAAAACCTCTCCAACTGATTGACGCCCACGCCTTCGCCGCACCTTACCGGAATACCGAACGTGGAATCCCGCTCCAGAACCAGCGTCCTGACCCCTTCAGAGGCCGCCGCCGCACCCGCCATGGTCCCCGCGGGACCACCTCCGACAATAACAACGTCATACTTTTCACTTGCCATTGTCACCTGCTTCGGTTGATTGACCCGCCGCGACATCACCGTCATTCCAGGTCAGAGCACCCACCGGACAGGCGGGAAGGCAGAGACCACACCTGATGCACTCCGAGCCGACGATCATCAGATTGTGTTCCGTTAAAACAATACAATCAGTCGGACAGATTCCTATGCAGCCGCCGCAGAGATCACATTTCTCGACGGCTACCAGTATCGGGGCTTCTGAAGTCCGGCTGGTCTTCTCCCCCACTCTCAAAGCTTCCTCTGACACTGTCAATCACCCCTGAAAGAAGGATAGTGCAAGCCCATCCTGCGCAGATAATACCATCGGGCAAACAGGTAATACAGACCGATCACGACCAGGTAGACCGGATAGAATAAACCCACCGCCACCGACAGGGAGAAGATGGCGATCTTGTTCGCGCGAACGGCGTGCGCAATCGATCCCTTCAACCATCCCCATAATAATATCGGGGTGGAGACGAGTACGGGAACGGTTATCACCCAGTCCCGGTTGCACACTCCCCAGATACCGGCAAGGAGGAAACCGATCAAACCGAACAGTATCGTCCTCCGGAAACCGTAAACCACGGCGAATGTCCTTTTACCGTTTTGCGCATCCCCACTCTTATCCAGCAGACAGGTCAGTATACATGCTGATCCGAACGCGATGATGTAGGGCGCTTCATGGGATAAACCCGCCGATCCACCGGCAATTGTTCCACCAAACCTGAGCAGCAACCAGCCGCCCGTCATCCCGGCAAGCAGACCGCCCAAGGGACTGTTCTGAAGCGCGAAAGGCGTGAAGTTATACAGTAGCCCCCCGATCAGGAACATCAGCAGTATCCAGACGACAAGCCGCTCAAACCCAGCCAGGAACAACATCAAGGGTACCAAAACCGCCAACACAACAATCTCGGAAACAACTTGACTGCGGTTGATTGCACCACCGGCAATCAGGAAAAGTTTCCCATTGTCCTCATCGCTCTTGCGATCACGCACCTGGTTTAACAGATACCCCAGACCGAACAGCGAACAGAGGGCGATCATCAGGAAAAACCAGCTTTCCCAACCCAGATGATTGCTCGAAACCGCACCCAGATGTCCCGCCAGAACCATGGTGACAAGGGGAAACATGAGTGTCGGCCTGAGAATAAAGACAGAATCGAACAATCTAACTATCGCTCCCCCGCCGAGCGTCACGGACGCGCCGTTTTTAGTCGAACTTAACTGTATCATCCTCAACATCAATCGGGACGGGATACTTACCGGTGAAACAGGCTGTACAATACCCCTGTCCGTTGTCGTGCGGGACAGATGCCAGCAGCTCCTCCTCGGTCAGATATTCAAGGCTGTCAGCGCCGATGAATTCCCTGATCTCTTCAACGGAATGCCAGGCAGCCATTAACTCATCCTTTGTTGGAAAGTCCATACCGTAGAAACATGGACTGGTAATCGGCGGTGAACTGACCCGAACATTGACCTCGATCGCACCCGCGTTGCGGATATGGCTGACCAGCTTCTTCAGTGTCGTACCGCGCACTATGGAATCCTCCACAACCACGATTCGCTTGTCCTTCAATACACCGGCGACGGGATTGAACTTTATCTTTACACCGAAGTCACGCATCCGCTGTTCCGGCTCGATAAAGGTTCGTCCGACGTAGTGATTGCGAATCAGCGCCAGCTCAAAGGGTATCCCGGTCTCATGAGAAAAACCGAGCGCGGCCGTATTCGAGGAATCCGGTACGGAGATAACCATATCGACATTCTCAACCGGATGTCCCTTGGCCAGATAATGCCCCAACCGGCGACGGGTTTTATCAACGTTGTCGCCGAACACACGGCTGTCGGGGCGCGAAAAATACACGAACTCAAATATGCAGTGCCTCCTCTCGCGCAGCTTGGCGAACCGCAGAAATTGAAGTCCCTTTTTATCCATCAGCACTGCTTCACCAGGGTTCACATCCCGGATGTATTCGGCTCCCAGCAGGTCCAATGCGCACGATTCTGATGCTACAACCCATCCGCCGTCCCTTTTCCCGATACATAGAGGCCTGAATCCCAGCGGATCCCGGGCGGCGATCAGTTGATCTTTCGTCATCAGGACAAGCGAATAGGCGCCATGAACCATCTGAAGCGCCTCCATAAGACGGTCGGACATCGTTCCGCCATGCGACCGGGCGACGAGCTGCAGAATAAGCTCGCTGTCACTCGATGTCTGAAACAGAGATCCCTCTTCCTCGAGAAACCTGCGCAGCCTCCAGTAATCAACCAGGTTGCCGTTATGCGACAGGGCGATCGGGCCCGTGCGGTCCTGCACCAGTAAAGGCTGCACGTTGTCCGCGCTCGATCCGCCTGTGGTGGAATACCTGTTGTGTCCCATCGCCATATCACCCGGCAGTCTTTCAAGAATATCGCGTCGACGGAAAACGTCGGCAACCAGCCCCGTTCGGGCATGACGGTACAGTCTCTTCCCATCGGTGGAGACAATGCCGGCGGCCTCCTGTCCCCGATGTTGGAGGGCGTACAGCCCCAGGTAAGCCATGGTCGAAGCTTCAGGTATCCCCCAGATGCCGATCACACCGCAGTTTGGCTTAGGCTTGTCCATGCAGTTCGAGTTGTTTGGGATCATTTTCCATCAAAGTCCAAGTTGATCCGACACACCCCTCATCGCTTCCAGCGACAGCTCGAGAAACTCATCCTTCTCCAGCCCCAGGTTGCTGCAGGTCATGATCTGTTCTCTGTTGGCGCCGGCGGCGAAACGTTTATCCTTGAAACGTTTCTTCACCGATTTCAGTTGAAGACCGGCAAGGCTGCGCGATGGGTGCATCAGCGCGGCGGCGATTATCAGTCCGGTGACCGGATCGCAACTATACAGCGCCCAGTCGAAGCTGTTCTCACGGTCAACGTGCCCGGGATGCGCCAGTATAGCGTGTAATGCTTCAGGGGGTAACTGTCCTTCCAGCATCTCGCAGGTGCGGTAGCCATGGCGATCAAAATTATCCACGGTCTCACTGTAATCGAGATCGTGAAGCAGGCCGGCAATACCCCAGAGCTCCTCGTCCTCTCCAAGATGCCGCGCCAGCCCGCGCATGACCGCTTCCACGGCTATCATGTGTTTTACGAGGTTCTCGTTCTGGACGTTCCTTCTGACTAATTCGAACGCCGCATCCCGATCAATCATGGCATTCTCCACGAAATATTCAGCACAATACCTGTCCCCAAGAAGCCGTTCCTGCATCGGGCGGCGGTCAACTTCTTCGAAACGTCGAACCTGTACATATGGGCATCCACGTATGCATCCATGACTGAGACAATCATCGCCGCGGCAAGATACCATGCCTGCCGATTACGGTTGTTTCGGTAAAACTCGGCTGAGTTGTCATCATCGATCGCGTCATAGTGCCTGTAAAGCTCATGCTGGCGGTGGATGCCAAAGATAAACGCCTGCTCAATACCGCTGTAGATCACCGCCTTGAGCGGTTTCCGGTTATATACCTGCCCCCAACCCGGAAACAGAAGTGATCGTAACGCCGCTCCGGTAGGAGATGGAGACCATTCATCATCGACGGCTCCGGTCTCGGCGTTCAGAGCGTTACAACCACTCCCAAAAATGAAAAACGAAATGATGATTAACGTCAATAACCCGCGATACATTCGACCTCAACCAGAGCTCCCTTGGGTAAAGCCGCAACCTGCACCGTGGCACGCGCCGGTAAATCTTCACCAAAATATCGAGCATAGATCTCGTTAATAGTGGCGTAATCCGTTATATTAACCAGGTACACCGTGGTCTTCAAGACCTTTTCAAATGATGAAAATCCGGCCTCGAGGACAGCCTCAATATTATTCATTACCTGCTCCATCTGCCTCGAGATACCTCCAGGCACCAGCTCCATCGTTTCCGGGTCAATGCCAATCTGTCCAGCGGTGAACAGCAGTTTTCCCTCATAGACTATTCCTTGACTGTAGGACGCCAGCGCTTTGGGAGCTTTTGGGGTTTCCACGAATTTTCTCATAAAAACCTCGCTTTAATTTTACTTGATTATGCTTGATGTTTCAATGCTCAATTAATCGGTATATCCGGCCCAATTTATTGCAAGTCAGTCAATGCGGTGCTCCGTTGACCCGGTCGTCAAACCATTGAGTAAGTCCGATCGACCTGCCCGGGCGAGCATTCCCTGAACCCGCAGACCGGTCCGGCCGGCCAGAGAATCTATTCGATCTCCTCGAAGTCAGCGTCTTCGATATCCTCTTCCCCCCAAGGCGGGATGTCGGGTTTTTTCTTCCCGTCGCCGGTGGATTTCACCCATTTACCGGAAAAGAGCTTCAGCAAAAGCCGACTGACAGTGAATGCAGCATAAAATATCAATGTTAAAATAATTAACCGACCCATGTCAAGTCTCCGGGTTAAAATATGTTGTTCCAGCCGGCATCTTCTGCAGTATTTTCAGCAGAGATCTGCGATGCTTGATATTGTTTACGAAGTCCATTCGTGTTGCATTGACTATCAACAATGACGATTTGTCCCAGTGAAAGAAGAACCTGCTGTATAGCTCACAGAGATTCCTGATGTACTCCAGCGAGATTGATCTCTCGTAATCGATGTTCCGAATCCGGATATTTGTAAGCAGCCGTTCGGGGGAGGACTGCAGGTATATGACCATGTCCGGCGACGGAACGTCCGTTTCAAGAAGTTCCGCCACCCGGTTATACAGTTGCAGTTCGCGCTGCTCCAGATTCAGGGAAGCAAAGATGCGGTCCTTTTCAAAGATATAGTCTGAGACAATAGAATGATTGAACAGACTTAACTGTTTCAGATCCGACTGTTGACGGTGTCGTTCGAGTAGAAAGTTCAACTGCACCTGAAGAGCATATCGACGCGGATCGCGGTAAAAATCGGGCAAAAAGGGGTTTTCAAAGTCCTCTTCAAGAACCAGCCGGGCGCCGGTTTTATGTGCCAGCAGCCTGGCGAGTGAAGTCTTGCCGACACCGATCACACCTTCAACAGCGATGTATGTCCCGGCAGGCAGCATCAGTCCAATATGTTTTTCTGAAACAAAACCACTGAGCTCCTGTCGCTGCAAACTTGAGCCGCCTCCCTGACGGATATACCCGTTCCCGGTATCACCATTTCAGGGCAGAGTTCAACAAGTGGCTGAAGTACAAACCGCCTTCGCATAAGTTCGGGATGCGGGACTGTCAACCGCGGATTGCTGATAATCGTATCCCCGTACAACAGGATATCCAGGTCGATTTCGCGCCTGCCCCATCGTACATATCCCGGCTTGCGCCCGACCGCTCTTTCGATCAATTTAAGCCTCTCCAGCAATAGTCCAGGTTCTATTGCAGTCCGAATACTGAAAACGCAGTTCAGAAAGTACGGTTGATCCGTCACGCCGACCGGTTCGGTTTCGTAAAGCCTGCTCGCGGCCACCATCTCTATACCATTTTCGGAGGCGAGCAGCTTGAATGCCTTGGTCAGGTTCTCTCTTCTGTCGCCGATGTTGGATCCGGCGGAAATATAGACGGTGTTGCCTGACAAACCTTCACCCGCGAACCAATTCTATCTCGGCGCATTCGATCTCGCCCTCGATCGGCGGTGATGGTTTACGCAAGACAAGCCTGACCTCAACACCGGGGAAAGCCGTCAACAGGCGCCGGCAGATCTCCTCGCCCAGCGTCTCGAGAAGATTATATCTTTTGGCCTTTACCGCCTCCGCCACAATCCTGTAAATCGCCTGGAAATCACACGTATCGCTCAGGTCATCCGACCTGCCGGCCGCCCGCAGACTGCCCGTCAGCTCTACGTCAACCTCAATCCTCCGCCCTTTCTCAGCTTCCTCCTCAAGACAACCATGATAGGCATGAAAGGCGACATTCTTCAGTCTGACTTTATCCATCGTCCTCGATCAACCGTCCAAGATAGCGGGAAACGCCCTCTTCAAGCCCCCTGATACTGTAACCGCCCTCCAATAGCGAGATGATCCTCCCCTCTGCGGTCTGATCCGCGAGCTCCAACAACCGTACGGCGAAACCTCCATAAGCCTCGCCGGTAAGTCTCATGCCACCGATTATATCCAGGATATGGGCGTCGAAGCCTGCCGATACAAGCAACACCTGCGGTTTGAAATCCCGCACCTTGGGAACGAGATAATGATCAAACGCCTCCAGGTAAGCCTCATCATCGCTCCCTGCCGGCAACGGGATATTTACGGTGAATCCTTCACCTTCACCGGCGCCGATGTCGGCGCTTCTCCCCGAGCTGTAAGGAAACAGGTTGTCACGATGCAGACTGCAATACAGAACGGTCGGATCCTCCCAGAATGCCTCCTGGGTGCCGTTGCCGTGATGAACATCGAAATCAACTATACAGATGCGCTGCAGGTTATACTTCTGTTGCATATACTTCGCCAGCACGGCAATACTGCAGAATATGCAGAAACCTTTCGGTCTCGCCTTGACGGCGTGATGACCCGGAGGACGGGTCGGCGCAAATCCGATCTTCCACCTACCCTCCATCACACCATCCGCAAGGGTCAAACCAGCACCGACGGCTCGCATCGCCGCGGGATATGATTCCCGTCCGACGTTGCTCTCCATTGCCGGCAGATACTCGCCGCCGGCTTCACACAGTCGACGCATGGCTTCTATATAGCTCGGAAGATGCACCAGCGCAACCTCCTCCTGGGTAGCTTCACGCGCTTCGACGATCTCCACCGATCCCCGCCATACCGCATCGTTAATCCGGTTCATAACCGCATCGATACGATTGGGAGTCTCCGGATGACCCGGACCAGCGTCATGCCTGGTGAACAGTTCGTGATATGCCAAGCCCAGAGGCTGCAATTTGTCGCTCGTCAGAAAATTGGTTTTCAGGTTCGTTCCATCACTTACCGGTCTGCCCGCGCAGTATCGAGTGATTAAACTTCATCCGCTGATCCCCGGGTCATGCCGTCACTGTGTACCAGTGAAGCATGAACGAAAGCGCGAAACAGCGGATGCGGCTTGGTGTATCTGCTCTTCAGTTCCGGGTGAAATTGACAGCCGATAAACCAGGGATGATCCGGAATTTCAACCATCTCGACCAGCTTATGATCGGGCGAAAGCCCGCCGAAGACCATGCCCGCATTCTCGAAACTCTTGCGATACTTGTTGTTGAATTCGTAACGATGACGATGACGTTCGCTGATCAGCTCCTTCCCGTATATCTTGTAGGCAAGCGAGCCGGGCTGAATATGGCAGGGTTGCGCGCCCAGTCTCATCGTACCGCCTTTTTTCCTGAGTTTCTTCTGTTCAGGCAGCAGATCAATTACCGGATGCTTGGTTCGGGGCGCGAATTCGCTCGAGTTGCTTCGGTTCAAACCGAGAACATTGCGGGCGAATTCCACCACGGCGCACTGCATCCCCAGGCATATGCCGAGAAACGGTATCTTCCGCTCCCGGACGTGATGTATCGCGGCAATCTTGCCCTCGATTCCCCTGTCCCCGAATCCCCCTGGAATCAGCAGGCCGGATGCACCTTTCAGTAATTCCGCGGCGTTCTCATCGGTAACCTCTTCGGAATCCACCCAGCGCAGATTTACCCGGGCGTCATTCGCCACGCCCGAATGAACGAACGATTCCATTATGCTCTTGTATGAATCATGCAGCCCGGTATACTTACCGCAGATGACAATATCCACGGTCCTCGGCAGTATCTGACTGCTCTTCAGGGTATCCTTCCACAGCTCCAGATCCGGTCGATTGCATTTCAGATTG
>JALGVR010000007.1 GCA_025774605.1 bacterium
GACGGTGAATACGTCATACGGGGACGCTTCCGGGCGACCTACTCCTCGCGCGAGTACTTCTCACGGGATGTCAGCACCCGGTTCAAACTTGAGTCGAAGCAGTCCCGGTAACCGTTCTATATATCGACAGCCATGTTTACTCGTGGATAATCGTAAAGTGGGCATAAACAGCCGTGTGTCATTCCTGCGAAGCAGTCTGTCTGAGAATGAGAAAAACGCACCAAACCTCATCATTCCATCGAAAGATGGAATCCAGTAACTCCCGCAATATCAGCAAGTTCTCTGGATTCCAACCCCCGCGTCCGCGAGGGCATGCTTTCGTTGGAATGATGAATCTCGAGACAATTTCCATATTGAGGATCCTGAAGACGACCTCAGGAGTGATCGATCAGCTCATCCACGTTAACCGACCTCCGCCAGTCATTGAACACGCTGTCGCCGGCTTCTATTCTCACGGTGGTATCGGGATCGGAGAGCGAATCCAGCTTCTCATTCTCCACGATTATCCTGGCTTCAACGATGTAATTGACCGTCATCAGGATGTTGATGCTTTCGAGTCCATGTCTGCCCCTCCTGGGCAGGGAACGAAGCTGCTGATAGGAGAACCGACGCGGCGGGCTGACGGAGAACATATAGGCTGTGGTTACCGAATCGATGGAGTCCTTGAAGTCGTTGTGAACTGAAAGATAAGCATGACCATCGCTTTCCAGCTCTTCGCAGATCGACCGTAACAGGAACCTCGATATCCGGAATTCTTTTCGATAGGACATATATCACCCAACTGAAGCCGATGAAACCGGTCTGAATGCGTAGATCAAGCAAACAACGTACCATTTCTTCGCTGGAACTGCGGACACGAAATGTCCGGGCGGATACTTTTCCGTTGACGGGATCATAATAAGTTCGTATATTGTGTAAAATTATCGTTATGTAGACTAATCGAAGAATCCCTGACATCTATCACAACCTTCGTCTCCTTAACCAGATTGTTCTTTTTTAGCATACGGATTTCAACCTTTTTGGGTAAATAATCAATAAAAAACCTTTAATAACCGTTATACTGATCTTCGCAATCCATTTTTCTCCCACGAACGAGTCGCTGGCTGGAACGGGGATCAGGCGGGGATCGAAATTCCTGAATGTCTATCCGGAGACGGCTTCAACCCGGCGCGTCGCGCCGACCGAGTTGCTGACCGGTGCAGGATTGGGAGAGATGGCGGCGAAGGGAGGGCTGCGAGCGGAGACGGTCTCAAGCTCCCGTTACGGCTCGACAACGCGTTACCGTCAGTACTACCGTGGTATTCCGGTCATCGGCGGATCGGTTGTCGTTCGTCTCACTGCAGAAGGTTCGCCGCGCCTCGTCGCCGGATCGGTCGCACGCTGGATCAAGGACGCCGAACCGGTCTATAATATCTCCCGCGAAAAGGCGATCAATATAGCCTGCCGGCATATCAGTCCGGCGTCGCTGCGCGGCGATATTTACACATATAGAGCCGTCCTGCCGCGGGGTGGTCGACCGCGGTTCATCTGGAGGGTTGACATTGCGGCGCGGGATCCTTTAGGCGATTGGGAGGTTTTTATCGACGGCGCCGACGGCGGAATAATCCAGGTGGAAAACAGGCTGTGTTATCTGAACGGAAGCGGCCTGGTCTTCGATCCTGACCCGGTAACCGCCACCGGCGACACCACGCTGGAGGATGACGACGACGCCGCGCGGGCTGTTCCGGGTGAGGCTTACAGCGAGGTCGATCTTCCGGATATCAGCATGGAAGACGACCGTTACGTCCTGACCGGTCCCTGGGCTGACACATCACCAACCGACAACCGCGCCCGCATCGCCGAAGCGGATTTCTCCTTCGACCGCGAAGACGACCGGTTCGAGGAGGTAATGGCGTATTATCACATCGACCGGCAGGCTCGCTATGTCCGGTCGCTCGGCTTCGACGAACTGCCTCCTTCCCCACAGCGTTTCGATGTCAACGGAATCGAGGAGGACATGTCGTTCTTCAGCCCGCATACCGGCATAATAACCACCGGCAGCGGCGGCGTGGACGACGCCGAGGACGCCGACATCCTGCTCCATGAATACGGCCATGCCCTGATGCAGCGGATCCTCGCCGACCGGCGCGGCGGTGACACGGGTCTGCTCGCTGAAGGCTGGTGCGATTACCTTGCCGGCGACTGGTCGCTGGCGGTCAATCCCGATTTCCAACCGTTTATCCTGTTCAACTGGGACGGTCACAACGAGTTCTGGGCGGGACGCGTGCTCGACAGTGACCTGGCCTATCCCGAGGCTGTCGAACTGGAGTCACACGAGGGCGGCCAGATGTGGTCGTCGCTGCTGACCGAGATCAGGCTCGCCGCTGAGAGCCGCGATATCTGGAACAGCGTGGTCATCGATCACCTGTATTCGCTCACCGACAGCGCAACGGTTCCCGAAGCGGCGGCGGCGCTGTTGGAGAGCGATCTCCGGATCGCCGACGGCGTCTTCCGCCAGCTTATCGTGGACTGCTGCGAGGCGAGGGAGATAATTCCGCCCGGGATGTTCAGCCCCAGGATGTCGCACCAGCCGCTCGGCGACACGGAGAACGTCAACCTGTCCCGGCGCGCCCGGGTGTTCATCCACTCACGGCTCCCTTTGAACCCGGACGAGCTGTGGCTTGTTTACCGTCTCAACGACGGCGCACCGGACAGTCTCCCGCTTCGCTCCGTGCGGGAACGCGGCGACCTGTTCCAGGCGTTTCTGCCCGCGCCGCGCCTTCCATCCGATCTGCACTATTACTTCACGGCGGCCGATACGTGCGGCGTCTTTTCCACTCAACCGGCGGGGGCGCCGTTCGAGACATACAGCTTCCATGCAGGACCCGATTTAGTTCCACCGCTGATCGTCGAAGTTGATTCTCTGCCGGAGTCGATCTTTCTTGACGGTGAGATTGTCGCCGGCGCCGTGGTAACCGACAATATCACCGTGGGCACGGTCAGCCTGATCTGGTACTGGGGACGCATGGAGCCGGGCGGGATTGTGACACTCCAGCCGGCGCAGTGGGATTCGTCCCTGTACACCGGTCGTCTGCACTGGTCGGTCGAGGAATACGGTGAAATCCATTACATGATCACCGCCGTCGACGCTTCGGCGGCCGGTAATACAACCTCCAGCCGGGTCAGCAGCTTCGCGTTGCATTCAGAGGCGCTGGTGGACGACTTCGAGAGGGACGACAGACGCTGGATACCGCGGGACTGGCGCCGGGTGAGCGGTGCAGCCGCGCTGGGTGAATACTGTTACGCGGATCGTTGCGACAGCCTGGCTTTCATGCCGCCGCGCGAGGCTGTTGCGGAGGTGGACGAAAACTGGGACTTCTCACGCTTCGAGCGCGCCCGCTTGAGATTCTGGGAAATCCACGATCTCGACGCCGATGAGGGTGAATTCGGAGTGGTTGAGGCAAGGGAGATCGATGGTGACGGCTGGCTGGAACTGGCGCATTTCACGGGGTCCCAGGGATGGTGGCGGCAGAGAACCATTGACCTGTCGGAGTACTGCGCGGGAAGATCCGCGCCGGTACGCGTGCGCTTCCGCACCCATACACCCCAGGGAGCGGAATACTCAGGCGGTTGGCGGATCGACCGGTTGACACTTCAAACCGATAATCTGGTGGACGCCGACGCCGCTTATGAGGTCAGACCCGGGGCGGGTTTCATCTCATCACTCCGTCCCAATCCTACGAATAACAGGATTATTTTGAGCTATCGCATGTCAAAAAGCGGCTGTCTTGATCTCCTCGACATCTCGGGCAGAAAAGTGCTCAATTTACCGTTGCCGCGGGGAAGTCGGGATATTTCACTCAACCTGGACGGCTTGCCCACAGGAACATACATGCTGCGCCTGACTTCCGACGGGACGACAACAACGCAGCGCGTCGTCGTATTAAAATAGATGAACACTCCCAGCTCGAAACACGGGTAACAGGTTACCCGTGCCACACCCCGTGCCACACACTGGATCCCCGCCCGTGCGGGGAAGGACTCGCTCAGACAAGAGTGTCCGAGCTCCCCGTTACATTCCTGGAGGGCGGACATTCCTGTCCGCCCGGGCGGTTGTATTGCGGCGGTTTCAGGGCGGACGGGAATGTCCGCCCTCCAAGCCCAAATATAAAGCGCGCCATTTAATAAAGTACTGCTAGCAAGCTGATCTGGGCGGGGCTTTTCGGCATCGCCATGGGTTACTTCGAAGCGGCGCTGGTTGAATATCTCCGGGAGCTGTACTATCCCGACGGCTTTACGTTCCCGCTGTGTGATATACCGGTCAAGTTCCTGCTGATCGAGCTCGGACGCGAGGCTGCCAGCCTGCTGATGCTCGCCTCCGTCGCGGCGCTGATCGGCTCGGGTTTCATCGACCGCTTCGCCGGGTTTGCCTTTGTCTTCGGTGTCTGGGATATATCGTATTACCTGTTCCTCAAATTGTTCGAGGATTGGCCCCCCTCCATCTTTACCGTCGACCTCCTGTTTCTTATTCCCCTCCCCTGGGTCGGACCGGTCTGGGCGCCGGTCCTGGTTTCGGTTGCGCTTATCTGGGCGGCAGTCTGCGTCTGGCGCGATCTGGACAGGGGCATTGCCGTAAAGCTCACCACCGTCGAATGGGCGCTTGAAATCCTGTCGGGATTGATCATCATAGCTTCATTCCTGGCGGCGGCGCCCTCGGTCTTGTTGAAGGGAATGCCTCCACCCTATCAGTGGTACTCCTGGCTGTTCGGGATGATGATCGGTGTAACAATTTTCCTGCGCGCCCGCCGCCGCGCTCGCCGCCTTTGAAGTTTGTGAAATATTTCGTATATTTTTAGCTTGATTTTCCCGGGTATAACGTACAACCAATACACAGAATCCAGATCCTCAAACTGAAAACGATGCCTGGTAAGGAAGTACTGATAGTCATCAATCCCGGCTCCACCTCCACCAAGTTCGCGCTCTGGAGCCGCGATGGATGCGTTGTCGAAAGAGTCGTGCGGCACGATGCCGCCCAGCTCGCCCGCAAGGTCGCCGACCAGTTCGATTACCGCCTCGGCTTGATCGACCGCGAGCTTGAATCTTTGATCGACAGTGTCGAGGTCGTCGGCGTCGTCGGTCGCGGTGGCCCGTTAAGACCTTTGGAGGGTGGAACATACACGGTCAACGACGCGATGCTGAATGACCTGAGGTCGTCTCGTTATTCCAATCACGCCAGCAACCTCGGCGCAATGCTTGCGGATCATTACGCTCGACGTTTCGGCGTCAAGGCTTATATCGTCGATCCCGTCACTACCGACGAATTGGATGATGTGGCGCGTCTTTCAGGCGTACCGTGGATCGAACGCAAAAGCCGCGCTCATGTTCTGAACATCAAGGCGGTGGTGCGCCGCGCCTGTGCGGAATTGAGCGTGGACATTCATGATTCCAGATTCGTCGTCGCCCATCTCGGCGGGGGCATCTCTGTTGCGGCGGTCGACAGGTACCGCATTGCGGACGTCAATGATGCCCTGCACGGCATGGGCCCGTATTCGCCCGAGCGCGCCGGCGCGCTGCCGATCGGACCGCTGGTCGAACGCTGCTTCAGCGGCGAGGTCACCAGACAGGAGCTGCTTGACGAGCTGGCGCGCAACGCGGGACTTAAGGGTTATCTGGGAACCTCGGATGTGCGCGAGGTTCTGAAGCGCATCGGGGAAGCCGACAGAAAAGCCGACCTGGCGCTGCGCGGCATGATCTACCAGACCGCCAAGGAGATCGGCGCCGCGGCGTCCGCCCTCGAGGGCGGATTCGATGCGGTAATCCTTACGGGCGGCCTGACGCAATCGGACGAGATCGTCAACATGCTCAAGAAATATATTTCATTCCTGGGAAAGGTGCTGGTCTTCCCCGGTGAGGGAGAATTGCAGGCTTTGGCGGAAGGCGGATTCCGCGTGCTGGACGGACAGGAGAACGCGCTGGAATATGTCAACCCGCATGTTTGACTGTTGCGTTGCATCGAAGTGAAGAAACGGTAAACTGTTCAATACATCTATGAAGAAACGGTAAATATATGGGAAAGATAAAACAACTGCCCGAGATAAAGGAGCCGACACGCATGCTGCTGTCGGGAAATGAAGCGATCGCCCTGGGGGCGCGCGAAGCCGGCGTCTATTTTGCTTCCGCCTATCCCGGTACGCCTTCAACAGAAATACTGGAGACCTTCGCAAGGTTGCCCGGGGTTATTGCTCAGTGGGCGCCCAATGAAAAGGTGGCCTTCGAGACCGGCATCGGCGCGGCGTTGGCCGGCGCACGGACGATGGTCTGCATGAAGCATGTCGGCGTCAACGTGGCCATGGACCCGCTGATGACCTTCGCCTACACCGGAACGGTCGCCGGATTCGTCCTGGTCTCCGCCGATGATCCGGAGATGCACTCGTCGCAGAACGAACAGGACAACCGGATACTGGCTCGTTTCGCCAAGATCCCGATGCTCGAACCATCGGATTCGCGTGAGGCGCATGATTTCTTCAAACTCGCCATGGCAATATCCGAGAAGTTCGAAACGCCGGTGATGCTGCGCGTAACCACCCGCATCTCGCACGCCAAGGGGATCGTTGAACTCGAAACATGGCCTGTTCCCGATGTCGGTGGATTCAAGAGGGACCCGGACAGATTCGTCATGGTACCCGAGTATGCCCGGCGCAGGCATCATGAGGTGGAATCAAGGCTTGCGCAGCTCAGAAGCTTCAGCGAGAAAATGCCGATTAATCGCGCCGAACCCGGCCAGGGAGCGATCGGCATCGTCACCGGAGGCATCTCCTACCAGCACGTCCGGGAAATCATGCCCGGGGCGAAGATATTCAAGGTCGGGATGTCCAACCCGATGCCGCTCGACTCGATACGCAAGTTCGCCGGAACTGTGGACAGACTGATCGTCGTGGAGGAGCTCGAGCCGTACTACGAGGAGCAGATCAACGCGGCGGGCATCAAGTGTGAAGGCAAGCGGTTCTTCCCCGTCGAGGGAGAGCTCAACCCGGAGATAGTCGCACGGGGCTTGCACGAAGCCGGGGTTCTTGATGATCACCTGCCCAGGCTGCACCCGGTCGATGTTGATGTCCTGCCACGCCCGCCGGTGCTCTGTTCCGGCTGCCCGCACCGCACGGTATTCAGCGCGCTCAAGAAGATTAAGGCGGACGTTTTCGGTGATATCGGCTGTTACACGCTCGGGGCATTGAAGCCGTTGAATGCACTGCACACCTGCATCTGCATGGGGGCGTCGATAGGAATGGCTTCGGGAGTACAACAGGTCGGCGGATCCAGGCATCCGGTCGTCGCGGTGATCGGCGATTCCACCTTCCTCCATTCGGGAATGACCGGCCTGCTCGATGCGGTTTACAACAAAGTTCCAGTGACCATCATAATTCTCGACAACCGCGCCACGGCAATGACCGGCGGTCAGCAGCACCCCGGAACCGGTCATACGCTGCAGGGCGAGGAGACGTTCGCCGTCGACTATGTCGAGCTTGCCAGGGCGCTTGGCGTCAAAAACATTCATTCCATCGATGCCTACGACCTGGACAATGTAATCAAGGTTGTCAAGGAGACCACATCCTCCGGCGAACCGTCCGTGATCCTCACCAGTCGCCCCTGCATGCTTTATCCGGTCAAGAAACAACCCGAACCCTACAAGGTTGTGCTCGATGTCTGCAACGGCTGCGGCGCCTGCATCCGGATCGGCTGTCCGTCCATAATCACCATCGATGAGACCACCGAAAAAGGGTTGCACAAGGTGGAGATCGATCCCGAAACATGCACGGGCTGCCGGCTGTGCGTGCAGGTTTGTCCGGTTGACTGCATCATTCCGGTGAGCGAATCGGAGGTCGAGGTTGTGCAGGAGTGAATGCGCAAACACGGGGATTGCGCGGCATCGGGCGGCATCGCCTGACACCTGTGCCGATATTGTCCACATATATCAGGATCAACCGTTTGAAAGCTCAAAGGATTGCTCCAAGAAGCCTCCGGTTGCCTTAATTGCTGACCAATAAAACCAATAGGCATCAGGGAACCGCGCTGATCACCGGCGCCTCGGAGGGCATCGGTTCTGAACTGGCGGGAATCATGGCTGCCGACGGGTGGGACCTGGCGATTACCGCACGCCGCGGGGAGTTGCTCGATCGACTTGCCGACGAACTCACCGGCAGGTACGCACAACGTGTCGAGGTGATACCGGCCGATCTTGCCAGGCCGGAGGCGCCGGATGAGATCTTCGGGCGGCTGTCTGGAAAGGGAATAACCATTGAAGCTCTGGTGAACAATGCCGGCGTGGGCTATTACGGCGAATTCATCCGGCAGGATCTTAACCGCATCCTTGACATGATCAGCCTGAACATCGGGGGACTCGTCAGGCTCTCGCACATCTTCCAGCGGGACATGGTCAGGCGCGGTCGGGGGCGGATCATGAATGTCGCGTCGCTGGTCTCCTTTACGGCCATGCCGCTGCACGCCGTCTATGCCGCGACCAAGGCATTCACGCTGAGCTTCAGTGAAGCGCAGGCTCGTGAACTTCGGGGAACGGGCGTAACGGTCACCGCCCTCTGCCCGGGTTTCACGCGCTCGGGCTTTTACAGGGCTGCGGGGGGTGAAGGTCGGGCGAGGTCCGCGTTCGGCTTGATGTCAGCGCGGTCGGTGGCGCGCATCGGTTACCGCGCCATGATGAAGGGCAGGTTAATTGTCATCGCCGGCGGCTCCAACAAGCTGATGGCGTTCAGTACGCGTCTGGTCCCGCGAAGAATCACCGGACTTGGCGCGTTCACAATCATGAAACAACTTTTACGGAAAGCTCGATAATGTCCGAAAAAACATACAGCATTCTCATCGTCGGCGTCGGCGGACAGGGTGTAATACTGGCTTCAGAACTGCTCTCTGAAGCCGCCATGAACGCCGGTCTCGACGTCAAGAAGTCGGAAGTTCACGGCATGTCGCAGCGCGGAGGCGTGGTCTCCAGTCATGTCCGCTTCGGGAAGAAGGTCTATTCTCCGCTGATCCCCGCCGGCAGCGCCGATGTCGTTCTTGCCTTCGAAGCGGCTGAAGGTCTGCGCTGGGCTGGTCAGGTGAAGAATGACGGGCTGCTGGTCGTCAACACTCAGCGGATTATCCCGCCGGTCGCCTTCACCAGGGAGTACGACTACCCTGACGACCCGATCGGGGAAGCCGTTAAATGCGCGGCGCGCGTTCGGCCGATCGACGGACAGGGAATCGCGCTGAGGCTGGGCAACGTCAAGGCGGTCAACACCGTCCTGTTGGGCGCTATATCGGGGGAACTGCCCATTTCCGGCGATATCTGGGAGGCGGTCATAAAGCGCCGCGTGCCGCGCGGAACGGAGGAGATCAATCTCGCGGCTTTTCGAGCAGGCATCGAAGCGGTCAAGTCCGAAGCCGCGGTGTAACCGGACGGTCGTGCGAAAGTTAACAGGGGGACAACTGCTTGCGTCTGTCGCCGTTCGCCTTCCGCGAACAGCCTCCTTTGCATCTGAAGCGCCAGCAACGTCCACCGATACACCGGGAAACGGGAGTGGATGACGATTGGCGTAGAATCTTGATAATTGAGGGAAATCTGTTTATATTTGTGGCAATTGGCAGACATGATATGCTGGAGAGGTTTGTTTGATTTAGTGGATGGGAGGTTTAAGTGATATAGTGGGGTGGGACTCCGTGCCCGCCCGCATGTGTCATGATTGAGAACAGCCTGCCCGAGAATGCAATATCGTCAGGAAGAGACTTCAACTCACGCGTTACCGACAGGAACAAGGACTCAATTTCAAAGATCTTTTCTCACATTGTCATTCCTGCGAAGGCGGGAATCCATGATTATATATCACTTTGTCATTCCTGCGAAGGCAGAAATCCACGATTATATATCACATTGTCATTCCTGCGAAGGCAGGAATCCATGATTATATATCACATTGTCATTCCTGCGAAGGCAGGAATCCATGATTATATATCACATTGTCATTCCTGCGAAGGCGGGAATCCATGATTATATATCACATTGTCATTCCTGCGAAGGCGGGAATCCATGATTATATATCACATTGTCATTCCTGCGAAGGCGGGAATCCACTGAATACAAGCAGAAATTTCTCTCTGGATACCTGCCTCCGCAGGTATGACGCTTTGCAGACATTTTCAACAGGTACAATTTGATTTTATATATGATGTGCCCCCATCACTAAAGAGTCGGAAATACCCGTCCCACTGATTTTTCAGCATATTTGTTAACCGACGAACCGCAATCAGAAGGTAGATGCCGTCAAGATACATAATTCAGAGGTAATGTTGAACCAGCGCAGAATATTTGCCCTGTTGATCCCGCTGACCGTCCTGATCGTAACCTCCGGCTGCCAGGTCGGCGGCTCCAAGTCATTCGTCCAGGGTGATTCGCCTGAGGAGAACAACGCTGAATACACGGGCGGGCCGGTAACCGGCGACTGGGTGGTGATGGACCTGCTGGATGAACCGGAATCATTGAACCCGTATACATCCACGTCGGCGAGCGCGACGAACATCTATAGCGGCTACATTTACGAGTCATTTCTCCGGACTCAGCGGGTGCCGCCGTGGGATGACGAGCCGCTGCTTGCCGAAAGCCTGCCCGAAATATCCGGCGATCACCTTGTTTATACCTGGAAGCTGTGTTCCGGCATCTACTTCCATGACGGTCACCCGTTGACCATGCGCGATGCCGCGTTTTCACTCAAAGCGATCATGAACCCCTACGTCGATGACCTGCCGAGCAAGCCCTATTACGCCGAGCTTGACAGCCTGAAAATCATGGATGATCTGAACCTGATGATGTACTGCTCGCAACCCTATTTCCTGCACCAGGGATTTCTCGGCGGTTTTAGCATAATTCCGGAGCATATCTTCGATCCTGAAGGATTGATGGCTGATCTGACCTACTTCCAGGTTAAAAACGGATCTGCGTTCGGACGCATCGCCGAATTCCTGGAAAAGAGTGAACATGCAACCTGGCGGGAGCTGGTTCCCGCCGTGACCCTGGCGGCGCTCGAGAAATCCATCGCCGGGGCGACACACGATCATATCAAGTGGAAGGATGTCGAGAAGGCTGTTCCCGGTCTGAGAAGTATGCGGCCGGCTGAAGCGCTGGATGCGGTGTCGGTTTTCCTCGCCGGTCAGCCCGACGGCGACGGAGCCGCTGGTTTGCTCAACGAGGTTCGGAAATCCACACGGAACGTCCTTAACACGCTGCCGATCACCACCAAGATCAACGCTGAAACAGGATCGAAAGACTTTCCCCGGCGGAAAGAACTGATGGAGACCTGCCGGGATATCCACGACCAAATCGAGAAATTCGGCAGATCATTCAACATCCATGAACAGAACCGCGCTCCGACGGTCGGCAGCGGACCGTACATGTTCGAGAGCTGGAGCACCGGCCAGGAGATCGTGCTGAGACGCAATCCCAATTACTGGCGCGGCGAAGGCTATGCTTATCTCGATAAAATCGTCTGGCGGATACTGACCGATGTAACCGCTTCACTGGTGGCTCTGAAAAACGGCGAGGTCGATTTCGTCGATAACCTGCAGACATTACAGTACCTGACCATGACCAATCGCAAGAGCTTTCTCGACAAGTTCATCAAGGACACTTATTTGATTCCCACCTACACATACCTCGGCTGGCGCAACACACACCCGATCTTCAAGGATAAACGGGTCAGACTTGCCATGACGCACATGGTCAGGCGCAAGGACATCCGCGACAAGCTCCTGTTCGGCTTTGCCGAGATCGTCGTCAGTAACTTCTACCGTTACGGAATGGACTACGATTCAACCATCGTTCCCTACAAGTATGACCCTGAAGAGGCGGTCAGGCTTCTTACGGAGGCCGGCTGGAAGGACGTCGATAATGACGGCATCCTCGAAAAGGACTCGCTCGAGTTCCGCTTCGAGATGTTGATACCATCGGGTTCGACGTTCGCCCAGCAGTTGACATCCATCCTGCGCGAAGATCTTTTCATGATCGGCATCGAGATGGACATCCGCCAGCTCGAGTGGTCGGTATTCATTAACAATTACATCCGCAACCACAACTTCGACGCCTGCTTCCTCGGCTGGGTGTTCGGTATGAAGGGCGACCCGAAACAGGTCTGGCATTCGGAGTCGGCCAAGGGACGGGGTTCAAACCACATCGAATTCATGAACCCGGAGGCCGATTCCCTGATCGATGCGGCGCGCACCGAGTTCAACGTCGAGAAGCGGATCGCCCTGTATCACCGCTTCCAGCGTATACTTCACGAGGAGCAGCCTTACACGTTCCTGTTCAGCTCCATGCGCAAACCAGCCTATGACAGACGCTTCAAGGGTGTGAAGTGGTACCCTTTCCGACCCGGTTACCAGCTTGACGAGTGGTTCGTGCCGAAGGAGGAGCGGAAGTACCAGTAGGTTAAGGGATAAACCCGTCCAACAAGCCGTCCGGGTCACGCGCCCCGGGGAACTACGATAATATCACCGCAGCCCTCCCGTCCGATATTCTTCGTTTGCCTACACATTGATAAATTTGTATAATATTATGTTATACAAATCAGCTTTGAACCAACGAGGATGCCATGCTGACCGAAACCGAACTCAAGACACTCGCCGATAAGGCGCTCGCCTTCGCCAACGGCTACGACGCCGAAATACTTGTTAACTCGGGCGACAGCGCGCTGACCCGCTTCAGCGAAAACGTCATCACCCAGAATGTTTCATCGCACAATGCCGGTCTGTCGATCAGGCTGCTCAAGGACGGCAGGATGGGCAAAGCATCGACCGGCAACCTGTCCGATGACGGGCTGAGGCGCTGCGTCGAAACCGCCGCGGCAGCGTTGAAGGTTGCGGAACGTGACCCGGACCTGTTCCCCCTGCCCGGTCCCCAGGAATACCGGAAGGTTGAAAACTTCACGCCGGCAACCCCGGAGACAACGCCTGATACCCGTGCTGAAGGCGTCAGGCTGGCCATTGACAGGTTCAAGCGGGACGAGCTCGAGGGCGCCGGGATATTCTCCACCGGCGGCAGCGGCTTTGCGCTGGCAAATTCCAGACAGTTGTGGGCCTACCATCCTTCGACCCGCGCCAAGTTTTCGATCTCGGCGAT
This sequence comes from bacterium, assembly GCA_025774605.1. Taxonomy (GTDB): domain Bacteria; phylum Electryoneota; class AABM5-125-24; order Hatepunaeales; family Hatepunaeaceae; genus JALGVR01. Next base: position 13,136 of record JALGVR010000007.1, read on the forward strand.
GAGCCCCGACTCGTCCGGCTGGGCCGAGGATACCGACAACGACATCGGAGCTATAGCCATCGACGAAATCGCCCGCAAAGCCGCGCAGAAAGCGCTGGACGGAAGGAATCCCGCCGATATCGAACCCGGCGCGTACACGGTGATCTTTGAGCCCGCCGCGGTGGCGGAATTCCTGCTCTTCCTCGCCTGGGAAGCATTCAACGGACTGGCGTATGTTGAGGATCGAAGTTGTTTCTCCGGCAAATCCGGACAAAAGGTCGCCGGCGACAACATCACCATTGTGGACGACGCCTATCACCCCATGACCAGGGGCGTCCCGTTCGACTACGAGGGGTTTCCCCGGCAGAAGGTGACGTTGATCGAGCAGGGCGTCTTCAGGTCAGCGGTGCACAACCGCAAGACGGCGAAGCTGGCGGGCGTGGATCAGACCGGTCATTCCATGCCTCAGCCCGACGCCTGGGGACCGATGCCCGGAAACCTGATCCTGTCGCCGGGTGATTCCACGATGGAGGATATGATCGCCTCGACCGACAGGGGACTGCTGGTCACCAACCTGCACTACGTGAACATCCTGAACCCGATCACGATGACGTTGACCGGCATGACCCGCGACGGCTTGTTCCTGATCGAGAACGGCAGGATCACGAAAGGCCTGAAGAACATGCGCTTCACCGAATCCGTGCTGCACGTGCTCAACAACGTCGAAGCCCTGACAAGGGAGTTGTTCAAGACCGGCACGTTCTGGGGCGGCGGCGGCAGCATCGCACCGGCGATCAAGGTGAACGATTTTCACCTGACGAGTAAGACGGAGAATTGATGGCAAAGCCCTGTTAATATTGCCATCAACGCGGAATGCACATTAAAATCATCCCTTCTGAAGATGCATTAATGTCATCCTTTCTGAAGGCGCATTAACGTCATCCTTTCTGAAGGTGCATTAACGTCATCCTTTCTGAAGGTGCATTAACGTCATCCCCGCGCACGCGGGGAACCAGAATCAGGACGACGGGGCTCCGCACCCGTCGCTAATGTCATCCCCGCGCACGCGGGGAACCAAGTAGAAGGAATTATCAATGTTATTCACGATCATTCTGGTTGTAATAGCTGTTGTTGTAATTTTAATGCTAATTAAAAAGCTATCTAAGGTACAAAAACCACCAGAAGAAGAACGGATTCCCCCTCTTTTAGAAATTGGCGAATTGAATGCAGTCTGCCCCTACTGCGGTGTGGAACTGAAAAAGAAGCCCGGACGGAAGACGAAGTGCCGCGATTGCGGGAACTTCATCTATGTAAGAACCCGTCCAATCGACCAGAATAAAATTTTAATACGGGAAGACCAAATTGAGCAAATAGAAGAGCAATGGGCAATTGCAAATGGGAACTATGACGAATACTGTCGAGATAAAGAAGAAGCTCAAAGAAGACTGGAATCGGCACGTAACGTCTTAAAGCAGCGTTTTGGTAAAGATCCCTCTGAGGGAGACGTTCAATGGTATATGTTCAATGAAGACTTGATTATACATGCAGGGCAAATAAACTGGGGGCTTTACAGCAATACGAGAATGGCAATGGCATTCCACCTTGAAAAAGAGGGTCGCTTCAAGCATGCTCTACAAATTCTTCTTGAGGTATGTTATCTCGATTTAAACGGACCCAATAATATGGGCGGCATAACTGATTCTGAATTACTGAAGGAGTTCCCGCAGTGGGATGTGAGTCTCGCTTTTACGGCTCCCGCCATCTTGAACAAGATAATCAAATTGGCTGAGCAGTTGAACATTAGCAAAGACGATGTCCAGCGGATATTCTCTGAAGTCGCTGAACGAACTCGGAAATCAATCAAGACCCCTGTCCCTGTTGAATCTGCTTGGAATTCGTTGCAGAAAGAGATATGGACTGCGTCTTTGTAAGAGCGTTTTTATTTGAGTCCCATAAATTTTCCATGAAGTGTATAGACTTCTATTCGTGCTTGGTTAGTAAGTATATTCCGTTTGAGTAAAAAATGGGATGAACATGCCAACGAGAGAATACACAAAACCAATATATGATATTGAGGTTAACGGTGAAATACTACTCAAAAATATTTCTGGTGAGGTACATTTTGGGAATGGTAAGAAAGTAAATACATACTTCGAAATTTACTATTCTCTTTTACGTTTACCGAGCCTCAAAGTATTGTTTACTAATAGAAATCCAGATCTATATAATTATCTAACTGATAAGAATAGAATTACATTAGTGATTGACAGAAATAAGGTCAAAGGAATTGTTTCAGCTGTAAATTTCAATTTAAAAGGCAAAATTTCATTTTTTAATTGCGAATTCATACCACATGCTCCAATTATTACCGGTGATAAATCAAATAGTGTGAAGATAATAAAATTCCATTTATTAAATTTCCCGTTTTTCTATTGTATTGGAATGCCATTATCCTCATGCTATGACGTTCCTTACAAAGATAATCATAGAAATGCTCGCTTGGGAGGTGTACTTTTAGAAGCTATGGATTATGAGATACATTTTCATTCACATTCAGAATATCGTGAAATTGAAAAGGAATTACGAAGAACTGGTGGATACGGAATTACTCACATTGGTAAAATTAAGAGAATGGATGAAGGTCTAATAAGTTTTGATGAGGTGGATAATATTCTTAATATATTGCACTATTTTCTTTCATTTACTGCTGGCAGATGGTGTCCACCTGTATTAATAACTGGTATTGATGATAAAGATAATGTTATTTGGGAAGTGTTTGAAACACCGTTAGTTACTAAATGGGTGTATTCACCTAACTGGTTTGATATATATAATGGTAGTTCAATTCACGATATATTTCCTGGTTTTGTTGATATGTGGAAAGATGATGTTTGGAAAGAAACCTTAGAACATTCATTGTACTGGTATCTATTAAGCAATACTCTAACGTCAAAGGATGCTGGAATTATTCTTTCATTTACTGCTCTAGATAGGCTTAAGAGCACTTATTTACGGAAAAATAACAAACATTTACTAAAGAATAAATATGGTGGTAAATTTAAAATTGATTCTCTTTTGAAGGAGTTTAAAATTGATCCAACGATTCCCAGTAAACTATCAAATATTAAAAAATTAGGTGATAATGGTCCGAAACTGATAACAGAAGTGAGAAACTCATACGTACATCCTACGGAACGTATTCCGTCTAATTTAGATATTAGTTTCGAAGCATGGCAACTTACACAATGGTATTTGGATCTGATATTTCTAAAACTTTTCGATTACAATGGGCAATATTCCAATAGAATAACATCTACTCGCTATGGGCAAGTAGAGGATGTACCGTGGATTTAAAAGCTCATAAATTTTAAAGTGCTGGATTCCAACTTCCGTTGGAATGATGAGCTTGTCTGCATTCCCGGTCAGGTCGGGAATGACAAGTAATAAAATAGCTTGTTAGTACATTTACTTTTTAATATACACGAGGCAATCAATGAGACAACTTGCTGAGCGCGCAGTCGAGACGGCAAAGGTAAAGGGCGCATCATACGCCGACTGCAGAATCATCTTCACCGAAACAGAAGAGACCACGGTTCAGAACGGCAAGGTTTCCGAGCTTAACATCAGCGAAGACATCGGCTTCGGCGTCAGGGTTATCGTCGACGGCGCCTGGGGGTTCGCCTGCGGTCCGGGGACAGACAGGGAATCCATCGACAGGATCGCCGCCGAAGCGGTGTCGATCGCCAGGGCATCCGCCATGTTGAAAAAAGATGACGTCCGCCTCGCTCCGGAACCGGTCTACGACGAAACCTGGCAGACACCGATCGTCGAGGACCCGTTCGCGGTGCCCTTGGAGGAAAAACTGGCGCTGCTGTTCGAGATCGACCGTACCCTGCGCACCGACAAGCGCATCAAGACCGCAACCGGATCGCTCGAATTCCTGCGCGAACACCAGTGGATGGCGACCAGCGAAGGGACGTTCATCGACCAGCTCCTGGTGCGCAGCGGCGCGGGATTCTCAGCCACGGCGGTCGGCAACGATGAAGTGCAGGTGCGCAGCTATCCGAACTCGTTCCGCGGTCAATATATGACTTTGGGTTACGAGCTCGTGCGCGGGCTGCACCTGTTGGACAACGCCGAACGGGTGCGCGAGGAAGCCATCGCGCTCCTGACCGCGCCGACATGCCCCTCCGGTCAATACGACACCATCATCGACGGCTCGCAGATGGGGCTGCAGATCCACGAATCGGTCGGACACGCCACCGAACTCGACCGCGTCCTGGGGATGGAAGCCAACTACGCCGGAATGAGCTTCGCCACGACCGAGAAGCTGAACAACTTCCGTTACGGCTCCGACATCGTCAACCTGGTCTGCGACGCCACCGTGCCGGGCGGGTTGGGGACGTTCGGCTGGGACGATGACGGCGTCCGGGCTCAACGCTGGCACCTGGTCAGGAACGGTCAGTTCGTCGGATACCAGTTCAACCGGGAGCTTGCACATAAGATCAATGCTGAACGGGCGGTCAGCAGCAATCGGGCGGACGGCTGGAACAATATCCCGATCGTGCGCAACGGCAATATCTCGCTGATGCCCGGCAAGTGGAAGCTGGAAGACCTGATGGCCGACACCGAGGGCGGAATCTACATGGAGACCAATCGCAGCTGGTCAATCGACCAGTGGCGGCTGAACTTCCAATTCGGCGTGGAGGCTGCCTGGGAGATCAAGGGCGGCAGGAAGGGACAACTGCTAAAAAACGCCAACTACCAAGGCATCACACCGGAGTTCTGGAAGAGCTGCGATGCGATCTGCAACGACGAACACTGGGTGTTATGGGGCGTGAACAACTGCGGCAAGGGTCAACCCGGTCAGCGCGCCGAAATGTCCCACGGCGCCGCTCCGACACGGTTCAGGAAAATGACGGTCGGTGTGGGGAATTAGCGCCATCGCCCGCCCGCAAATTATAATTATCCCGGATTGCCCATGCCCCCGATAAAACTGCGTCAATCGAACCCGAGCCGCCTGATCGAATACGGCGAGATCGAAATTCCGGACGACGATGATCTCGGCGCCGGCTGCTTCATCACCAGGCTCAAACCGAACGCCCTGTTTGTACAGAACATCATCAACAGCCAGATGATGAATGTCCCGGTTTTCCAGATATCAGTCAATATCAACGGCACCGATAAAGAAGTTTCGGTACTCCTTGGCAAAGCCGATGGATCAGATCCCGTCTCACGCCGGGTATTCGAACTCCCGCGGGAATTCGACTTCAGGCCGGAACGGCTGTTTACAGCTCGATTCAAGGATTGGAAGGTCACTGCGCTGGAGGTGGATGGAACGGGATTGATGGAAGCGGGACAGGAGGAATAATCCGACGGACTTAAATGAAATCATCACTAATGTTCCGTTGAAGAAGTATTCCATCCCTAAGATTAATTTTCACATTGCCATTCCTGCGCAGCAGGTATGACGCCTGTTTGATTCTTTCATCAGGCAGATCAACAATCCGCATCTGCGGGCGTGTGGAGAGAAAATCAATGAAAACAAACCAGGCTAAACCATAAATGTTTTCCGGCTTCGCGATTCGTTCCGGCAACCCGGACAGGACGCCTCCGGTCTGCATCATCCTGACCGCAACCGTAATCTGTCTGTTTGCAGGTCAATTGTCCGCCGAGGGAATAACGGCATATTCATGTCTGGATTCGAGCTGGGTGGATACCGTATATTCCCTCGTCAGGAACGATCAGATGGATTCCGCCGTCAGGTTCATCAAGGGGCTCGGCGATGAAAACAGTGTGGTCCGCATCTGGCTCGATATTCAGCGTGATATTTTCAGTGTCAAGCGAGACGCACACGCTTCCGCCGCCATCGGCAGGATCGGTGCCGAATATGCCGTCGAGAAGGGTTACATCCGCACCGCGGCGGTGATGTTGCACAACATCTGTTCCTTCATGATGCCGGAATTCGACGAAGGGATCGATGCGGAAGATCACCAGGCGATCATTGACGCCGCCAGGCGTCAGGTCGAGCTGAGGCGCCGGATCAGGTACAAGTCAAAGCTCGTCTGGGCGTTGTGGGATCTGGGGATCGCCCGGTTGTCGGCAGGGCACGCAGACGAAGCGATCAAGGCGCTAAGCGAGGGTGAAAAGCTTTCCCTGGATCAAGATGAAGCCAAAGCCGCCGCCTGGTGCCGCATTTTCATCGGCAAGACCAAGGTCAAGTACATGCCGGATCGCGAGTTCGAGGGCGAAAGAGATATGCTGGAAGCCGCGAGAATAATCCGTAAAACCGGGAAGTCATGGGAAAAAGAGGCCGTGGGGAATATCCTGAAATCGGTCTATCTTGAGTGACAACCATGACGGTTCGTCCATGGCATGTTCCGGCCGGAAACATGACAGGCATGGTTCAAATATGAATTATTTTTCTCTGCTTCACGATTGCCGGCGGCGGGTAACATCACGGAGTCGCGGGGAGCGTTCGAGGAGGGTGAAAAACTGGCATTGGAGCAAAATGACCGGAACTGCGCCGCATGGTGTCGTATCTTTATCGGCAAGGCAAAAGTCAAGCGCCTGCCGGACCTGAAGGAGCAGGGCAGGCAGGAAATGCTGGATGCCGCCGGAGTCATCACTGAGATCGGTGAAGAGTGGGAACGGGAAGCAATGGAAGGGATCTTACAATCCGCCGGTGTTAAAAGATAATTCGCCGCCAATCTGCGGACAACCCGTGAGAATTCAAAAAACAACCAGATGAAAGCATATAAAAAATGCCACTGATCGAAGTAAAAGCCGACGTGGAGAAGAACCGGTTGTACATGAAACTTGTGGGACTTCCCACACCGGAGAAGGCAGTAGAGCTCAAGAGCAGACTGATTATCGAATTACGTAAGTTAAAGCCCGGTTTCACGATGCTGAATGATTCGAGAGGTCTGCTGTTGGAAAAGGGGAATATTACGGGCATGGTCACGGAGATCATGCAGGCTATCGCCGCGGGGAAACCGTCCAAGGTTGCCCGTGTTGTCAACGAGCTTGCGGCTGAACCACTCGAAGAAATATCGACTAATGTCGGATACCAGGTCAGGGTTTTCGATTCGGTTCAGAAAGCCGAGAAATTTCTGGATAGTTAGCTCTTAGCAACACCGGCGTCAGTCTCTGTTTTCATCAGCAGGATATGGTTGCATGTACATATCACTGGCATTCAATGTTTTAGATCAGAATTCAAAGCCATGATAAAACCCAACTGGGAAACATAATGAAACTTAAACTGCACTGGCAGATACTAATCGCAATGGGCGTCGGCATCGTGTTCGGGATCATCTTCCAGAGTGTCTATAACGGCGAGCCGACCGGTTGGTTCTACGGTTTGATAACATCCCTTGGTACGATCTTTATTCGACTGCTGAAGATGGTGATCGTCCCGCTGATTTTCTCATCCATCGTAACCGGCGTTTCCGGCATCAGCGACGGCAAAAGCCTGGGGCGGTTGGGCGGAAAGACTTTTCTGTATTATGTAACGACGAGTTTATGCGCCATTCTCATCGGATTGACACTCACCAATATCATCCATCCGGGTTTCGGCGTATCACTCGCCGCGACCAGCAGTTTTGACGCTTCAAGCATTAAGACTCCCGGATCGCCGGCCGGGATCCTGATTCGCATGATCCCGCTCAACCCGGTGCATGCCGCATCCTCCGGCGACATGCTCGGCATAATCTTCTTCGCCATCTTCCTGGGCGTCATAATCACGAAGATCAAGCCCCGGTATCGCGACACCCTGAGAAACCTGTTCGAAGCGATATTCGAAGCGATAATGAAGGTTACGGAAGCGGTCATCAAACTGGCGCCGCTCGGCGTATTGGGCTTGATCACCAAGGCGGTGGCGACATCGGGATTTGACCTCTTTGCCGCGGTCGGGATATACATGGCCACGATCGCCGCCGGTCTGTCGATCCACTTTCTCATCGTGCTGCCGTTGTTATTCTTCCTGCTCACGAGGATCAATCCCATTTATCATTATCGAGCCATGGCATCGGCCATGGCGACGGCTTTCTCAACCAGCTCTTCCAACGCCACGCTGCCGGTCACCATGCGGAGCATCGAAGAAAACGCCGGTGTTTCCAATCGCATCTCCAGCTTTGTTCTACCCATGGGAGCGACGGTCAACATGGACGGCACCGCGTTGTATGAATGCGCCGGAGTGCTTTTCATCAGCCAGGTACTGGGTGTTGAATTATCGTTTTCGCAGCAATTCATCGTTGTCCTGACCGCTCTGCTGGCATCCATAGGCGCCGCCGGAATTCCCAGCGCCGGACTGGTGATGATCTTCATTGTAACCCAGGCTGTCGGCTTCAAGGACACGGATGTGGCGATGATCATCGGCACAATGCTGGCGGTTGATCGACCGCTGGACATGTTCCGGACGATGGTGAACGTCACCAGCGACAGCGTCGGAACAGTCATTATCGCCAAGAGCGAGGGTGAAACCGATTTGTACCGGAATTTGAAGATGTGATAGCGCTGAAAATGATATGTATGTTCTGTAAGACTTGTATGGTAATGATGTGAATGTCACCCTGAACAAAGTGAAGGGGCTCTTGTTTTTCCTTGTTAATGATAATTAAGAGATTCTTCACTTCGTTCAGGTGACTCCGGGGAGTTCGTTCAGAACGTTATCGAGGTTTACTCAACCAGTTACCAGCGATGGTAACCCGTGCAACAGTCTTCCTGTAAAAATTACTTAAACGCTTTCAAACGAGGAATCCATGAGAATATTACTCACTGTCGTTATCTTCACGGCGATGCTGCTGGATACAACAATCGCGGCGGAAGCTGCAACCGACTTCAACTGGTGGGGAATGGTCGCCGTTCGAGGGCGGCATGAATCCTATAAGGAGTACGTTGACATATCCGCCTCCGATACCACAAAATGGGGAACGGTTCGCTATACCGATGACAATTCCAAAACACGGCTGGGTTACAAGTTTGGTTTCTCGCTGGACATCAACGAATTCATCACTGCGGCCGTAACGCTCCGATCCGGCGTGGGCAGCGTGATGTGGCAGGATATCAGCACAGAGAATACGAGCGGTTTGAGCCCCGGCCTCCAGGAGGCGTATATCCGCTGGACACCTCCAAAGGCACAGGTTTTAATGGGCAGGATTCCACAATCCGGGAATGCAATGTGGGACCTTTACGCTGCAAGCAACAACATTCGCGACCCGGTTCGCCAGGACAATCCGACCGACGGCGTCTTCAACGACAAGATGGGATTTCTGAACGGTATCAAGCTGCTGGTTCCGGTTGGACCGGTGACCATGCGGGCAGTCTATCACACCGATTACGTAGGTGGTGCCCGCCGGGAATACAGCTCGAGCAGCTCATCCCCTGAGATCACACCGCAGATGGATTCTTATACATACGTGGGCGGGCTGTCGGTCGACATCATGCAGACCCTGGCATCATTCGGGCAGACGATGCCGACCGGTGTGTCGTCACAACTGGATTTCGATTACGGTAAGCCGCACCGGATCGGCGACCTGCGCGACACGGACACCGACTCATCCTACGCCGATGAGAAGCTCTGGGGCATGTCATTCAAAGTCGGGCGCTTCTCACCAACAACACATACAGGCAGCGAATTCCAGTACAGTTACGGCTACAACAAACGCGAGGGCATATACGAATCCAGGTTCTCCGATTACAAACTCACGGCTGAATTCAGGGGATTCCGGTTGACGTTCAGATACCAGGACAATACCCAGGAGATGACGGAGGGCATCTATAAAGGGCATGAAGCCGACAGGACGGCGACCCACATCTATCTCAACACCACCTTATGGGGGCTTGACATCCAGCCGCGCTACATCAAATTCGAGACCAAGGTGGGGGGGCATAAGGCGACTTCCAACGAACGGTACGAGGTGACGTCTACGATTAGGTTTTAAAATGTCGGCAAGGCGCTGTTTGTCATGCAGAATATAGTGAAGCATCTAATTGATTTAACGGGAGCTTCTTCAGTTCGTCAGGGTAACGCGCGACCCGTCAAATCACCGATTGGTTATTACTCTTAAGTTTTTCACTATAAATCATCGTCTGTTCAGCCGGTGACACCTGTTAAATGGGGTGCTTCATGGTTGAGCTTTAATACCTATTGAGGCAGATAACCGCCGGCCTCCTTCAGTCTGTCGATCCTCCACTCGAGCAGTTCATCGATAAGCTTCAGGTCGCCCTCGTCTATCCTCCACCCCGCTCCGCCGACAGTCTCCTCTATCTGGGAGGGACGCCTTGCACCGGCGATGGCTGCGGTAACAACATCCAGTCTGAGCGTCCAGGCAATGGCCAGCTGAGCCGGTGTCTTGTCGTACTTCAAGGCGATGTTCCACAACCGCCCGGCGAATTCCTGGTTGATATGCAGATTCGGCTCCTTGAACTCGTTCGATCTCCTGCGCCAGTCGTTTTCGGCGACCCGCCGGATATCGAACTTTCCCGTCAACAGACCCGAATGCATGGGACTGTAAGCCACAACCCCGATGTCGTTCCGCCGGCAGAAATCGAATTCCGCACCTTCGACCTTTCGCCGCAACATGCTGTAGGGAGGCTGCAGCGAGGCAATCGGATGTATTCTCTGGGCCCTCTCCATATGCCCTACGTTGAAATTTGAAACGCCGCCGCAGCGAACCTTGCCCTCCTCCATCAGGCGGGCGATGGCTTCCCAACCTTCCTCTATATGTTCGTCGTCGATGGGCCAGTGGATCTGGTAGAGGTCGATATGGTCGGTGTTCAGTCGCCTAAGGCTGTCCTCGCATTCCCGGCGCACGCTGTCGGATGTCAGCCTGCCGGATATCTCCCCCTTCTCGTTCCAGACCTGCGAGCACTTGGTGGCGATGATGATCTCATCGCGGCGCCCCTCGAATGCCCTGGCGACCAGCTCCTCGCTGTGTCCCAGTCCGTAAATCGCCGCGGTATCGATCCAGTTTACACCGAGCTCCACCGCCCGACGCATGGCGGCGATTGATTCATCATCGTCCTGCGGTCCCCAGCCGAACGACCAGTCGCCGCCACCGATCGCCCAGGCGCCGAAACCGACCTCGGTCAGCTGCAGGTCGGTAAAGCCGAGTTTCCTGGTGTTCATTTTTTAACTCCAGACGAATGATTCACCCTGAGATGAAGATTTCCGGCATGCATACAAGCATGAAGTATTCTTCGTTTACGATAGCGGTAAAACGGGTCTGATCCGTCATGCTCACCATGAAACGCTACAGTATTCGCGGATCTCCAAGATATCCCCCAAATAATGTAAGGGGGGATGGGGAGCTCATTTTTTCAATATCATCAATCACAATAACTTATCATCCCCCGACCGAAACTGACACGCCGTCCACCAGGAACGGTCCGGTCTCCATCAAGCCCCGATGGTTTCGAGCTTCACCCACAGCCACAATGTTGTTCAGCAGGTCGAACACATTCCCCGCGACCATCGTTTCCACCAGTGGAATCGCTTCTCCATCATTCAACATGTGTGAGTTCTTTGCAACGCCGGAGAAATCGCCGGTTACAGTATTCAGGTTGCCGGCGAAACGCCTCATGGACAGGATCGGTCTTCCCGCCTGTGCAGCCAGGTCAGCGACATCACCGCTCTCTCCGGCAAGGCGGGTGACGACGAGCCCGTTCTCATGACCGGTTGTTCCGGTACCGCGCCTGGACGCCGAATCGACCGACTCCATGAAAAACTTCAGCACACCCTTTTCAATCAGTGTATGAGCCCGGGTCGGCGTGCCGGCGGTGTCGAAGCTCGCCGCCTGGATGTAATCCAGGTTATGCGGATCGTCCCTGACCGTGAACCGCGGGGAGGCGACCGTTTCGCCCAGCTTGTCCGCCCAGCGGCTGGCGTTATCCTTCAGCGCGTTGCCGTGGGAATGAAACTCGACGACCTGCATCAGCATCTGGTTGACAACCTCGGGGCGCAGGATGATCATCCCCTTGTAGCTCTCACCCTTGCGCGGATTGAATGTCGATTTAAGATTGGCGGTAAGTTCATCCATCATCCGGCGGGTTTCCAGGGGAAAATTCGCCAGATCGCGCGACCCGAACCAGTCATAGTCAAAGGAGGTGACCTGACCATCGTGCACACCCATGCCCATCAGCATGGAACTCAAATATGTAACTTCGGTGGAGACCGATACGCCGTTGGTGTTGATGATGCAGTACGAGACGTGATTGACGTCGATCGAACCGGAATCCACGGATATCTCCCGATCGGCAAACACCGGTTCGAAAACCGATCGGGTGATTTTCAGCAGTTCCTCCGATCCGAGAGCGGCTATATCCGCGCTTGCCAGCGGCAGGTCGACGATCTCCCCGGGCAGGCTGAACGCCAGTTTCTCGTCGCGCGGCGCGGTTGACGCCAGCGCCACCGCTCTACTGGCGACATCTCGCAACCCGTCCGAAGACAGATCATTCGTCAGAGCCGAGCCGAGCTGGAAGTCCTTGTGTATGACGAGCTTGATCTCGGAATAATCCGAGGAGGAACCGATCTGGTAGTCGTTCTTCTCCAGGCTCACCCTGCGTCGCCGCCGGGAGACGGCGGTTACCTGAGCGGTGTCGATTCCAAGATGCTTGACCATCTCCATCAGCTTCCGACTCTTCAACAGAAGTTCATCGGGGCTTCTCATGCTACTTACCTCCCAATGTTGTCCGGCAACGGATGTAGGGACCGCCGCCATCGACCTTTGCCGCCTGGCCCTTGCCACAATATCCGGTGCCCATGTCCCACATGAATTCCGAGCTGACTGCATCGACACTCTTCAGCACATCGAAGGCAATGCCGGAAATGGTGACTTCACGAAACAGCCTGCCCAGCCTGCCGTCCTTGATCTCGACAGCGTGACCCACGCCGAACATGAATTCGCCGGTCGCATCAGCCTGACCGGAGCCGCTGCCCTCGAGCAGCACGCCGGATTTTGTCTCCGCGATGATCTCATCGAGGCTCCGCGCCCCCGGAGCCAGGCAGGTGTTGCGCATGCGGATCAGTGGCTCTACGCCGTATTCCCAGGCTCGAGCGTTACCCGTGGGCTCGACCCCGAAGAGCGCCGCGGACTCACGGTTGTGAAGATAGGACTTCAATATACCATGATCGATGATTGTCACCTCACGACAGGGAACACCCTCGTCATCGAAAGTCAACATCGCCGCGGGATTTTCGCCGTAGGGCGCGTCTCCGGAGTCGATCAGCGTAACAAGTTCCGAACCGACGCGTTCGCCGATTTTATCCTTCGCCACCGAACCGGACTGGACAAAGTCCGCCTCAACGGTGTGACCGACCGCTTCATGGCTCAGCAGTCCGGCGATACTGGGCGACAAGATCACGGTCTGTTTTCCGCCCTCCACGTAACCCGCCGACAGCAGATCGACCGCCAGTCCGGATGTCTTTTCAACAACGTTATCGATGGAAGGGTGTTGGAACAGGCTTTCCCAGTCGCCGCTGATGCCTGCACCGTTGCGATAGGTTGTCTGCACCCCGGATTTTTCCGCGATCAGACCGAGCAGGAATTCCGGCTGAGCCAGACGCTGCCTGGCACAGGCGCCGTCACTGGTCACGATTATCTTGTCCTCCAGCAGCTCGCTGTAACGGCAGGTGGCGCGGGTGATGTACTTTGATGAAGCCTTGCCGGCGCGCTCCATCTTCACGACCGCGTCCAACTTGTCCTGGAGCGTCATATCCATCAGTGATTCATAGCCCGGTGCGAAGTAATCCTCGGTCGCAAGCGGGATCTTTTTGAATTCGGTTACCTTCCGCTTCTTGAGTTTCGAGAGGTTGCGGGCGTTGACGATGGCGCTGTGCACCGCCTGCATGATGCCGGTTTCAGTCAGTTCGTCGGTGCTGGAGAAGCCGTAGCAGCCGTCCACCATCGTGCGCACACCCACGCCGGCCTTGACGATCGACTCCGCGGTGTCTATCCGTCCGCCGCGCGCCATGATTGAATTGCGGCGGCGGTGGTGATAGCGCAGTTCGATCCAGTCATCGACCTTGTCAACGCAGGATTTCAGTATCTCTTTCATGGCGATTTTCAAGTTCTCCAAAATGTTCTGTTTAATCTATTAAGTTAAAGACAAACCCGCCGGTGTGAAAGTGAGAACGTAAGAAAGTGCGAAGGTGAGAAAGTTTGTGGATATGTGGCTCGTACAGCTTGACGGTTGATGTTGTGTTGCCGGAACGATCTGAATCCACGCCGTACAGTCCAGGATAATCCGGTAATATAATGATCCAGGTCATATTTTATTACGAGGAGCGACTTATAGTCGCATCTCTATATATCCTTCTGAGCCATCCAATGCGTCCTTCTGAACCATCCAATTCGTCATTCTGAACGAAGTGAAGAACCTCATCCCCTCCCACCAAGAAGATCCTTCACTGCGTTCAGGATGACAATACAACTATAAAACGCTCCCCTTAATAACCGCTTTCGGCTTCATCTGCAACGTTATCCCCGCCACGATCAATCCCAGGCCGAGGACGGATGTGACCAGTATCGTTTCACCGAGGATGAAATGAATGAAGATCAGCGAGAGGAACGGCGTGATGTATGCCTTGATCCCCACCGACGCGCTGTCCTTCGACAGGCTCAGCGCCTTCAGCCAGATCACGAACGTTATCCCCATCTCAAACAGACCGACATAGGCGCCCCCGGCGAAGCCCGTCAAGGTTGGAAGCGTGAAACCTGACAGGAGCGCCATAACGACGAGGTTGTAAATATTCCCGAACAGGAAGCAGAGGAAAAGCCTGACCGTTGGATCGCGCCGGTCACGGAGGTTGAATATCCAGAACAGCGCCCAGATAACCGAGCTGCCGATCGCCAGCAGGTCACCGGTCAGGCTGGTAAATCTGAGCGCGATCACGTTGCCGCGGGTGGCGATAAGGATAACACCGGAAAAGCTGATAACGATGGCAATTATCGTACGTATCGTGAGTTTCTGCTTCAGCAGCGGCGCCGACAGGATCGACAGCATTATCGGCCAGGTCCAGTTAAGCGGCTGCGCCTCCTGAGCCGGCAGCAGGTCGTAGGCGCGGAACAGCACGAGGTAGTACAGCGTCGGATTGATCAATCCCAACAGCATTGAATGGAGCAACTGCCGCTTCGTCGACTGCCGTAAGAGCGCGATCTTCCCCTGCACCAACAGCGCCATGAACAACGAAACGAGGGAGACCATTGAGGCGAAGAACAGCAGTTGGATATAATCCAGCTCCCTGAGCGCGATCTTGAACGCCGATGCGACGGTTGACCAGAGCAGTACTGCCGCTCCGGTGTAAAGGTATGCTTTTGTCTGGTGGGTTTGGATATGCGTTTACCGGAAATGATGAATCGGGAGCGGGGACACTCCCAGCCTGTCTGAGAATAGCAAATTGTCTCGGGATTCATCATTCCAACGGAAGCATGCCCTCGCGGACGCGGGGGTTGGAATCCAGTGAAGTTACTGATACTACGTGCGTTACTGGATTCCATCTTTCGATGGAATGATGAGGTTTGGCGCGTTTTTCTCATTCTCAGACAGACTGCTCCTGTCAGAAACAAGGGCTCGATAAATCGGCCCCTACGCGATGTTATTGAATACTATGAACAAAGATCAAAAACCGGCGCCTGACAACCTCAACTGTTCCGCAATCCTCCCTCCAGCCTTGCCATCAAGAGGCCCGCAATCTGACTCACGGGCTCGCCTGCGCCCCTCGGCGTCAAGCTCGGGTTGCTCCAGGTATTGATTAATCAGTTCGATGCACTGTTCGGGGTCGCGAGCCAGGCGGGAAGTGCCGTAATCCATCATCTGTTTCACGTCGGATCGGGTATAGAAGCGACGCACGGAACACCCCGGGTTCGTATCCGCCGGAATATCGTAATAAACATTCACCGTCGGTTTGTCGAGGATCGCCGAGTCGATGGTCATCGTGCCGCAGACGTTGACCTGCACGTCCTGGTAGGCAAGCGTCGCCAGGTGCAGCGGTTCGTCCTCCAGGATCAACCTGACCACCTGCGCCTCGTGCTCAGGGCTCTGATATTTGAAGCCGACTGGTTTGGGGAAGGCTTTGGCTTCGGGATATTCCCGGTGCAACAGTCTCAGATCAGAGCCGAACATGCGCGGATGTCCCCTGACCAGCAACTGGGCGCCGCGGGCGAACCTGCCGTGATGCGCCGCATCGGCAAGATGCTGTGTAATGTTTATCTCGTGATCAATCAGCCCGGGAGTGGCGGTTGTGTAAACGATCAAGGGTCGAGTCGAGTCCAATTCCATCCTTTCGAAGAACTCGCGGCGATCAAGACGGTATCGGGGATCAAGATGATGATCGAACTGCGGGGAGCCGGTAACGATCACGCTGTCCGGATTGACCTCGGGATACATCTTGAGAAAGAAACTCCGGGTTACGTCAGACCAGACCAGATACCGGTCCGCAAGCGGAAGATGAAGTATTTTCGATGAGAGGTTGTCGCGTGACCTGATCATCACCATGGTTGGAACGCCCTCAGTGCGCGCCGCCTCCAACAGCAGCATTTCGCGCAGCCCCTCGGGTGAAAACCCCGCCACAATCCGCGCATCAAGTTGCTTGAAAAGACGGCGGTATTCGTCGGCGGCACTCAGCGATCCGAGTTGTCCGGCGACCTTCCTTCGCCAGCGAATCGCCTGACCGATGGCGCCAGCCAGCCAGCCTGAAGCGAATTCGGCGAGGCGCTTCGCCAGGCTCACAGCGAGCCGCGTCCGGGACCGGTCGGCATAGGCTCGACGCGATGTGGCGATCATCTTGTTCCACCGTGTAACCGGGTCGTAAAACGTCTTGCGGGCAAGGTTGGCGCGGTCGGCAAGGGCATGCAGAGCCGGCTCGGTCTCAATACGGAAGTCCTGCAACGGCTCTATCCTGACATTCCCGGGAGCCGCGAGACGACTGCCTTCCAGTTGGTTCGGATCGACAAGCACGACCAGGTTGTCCAGATGTCGACCAAGGTCCCCGTTCCGCACGTTACGCAGGGCAAGAAAGCTGTCGCAGCCGATGATCACCGACACGGCTGAACTCCCCGCGTCATCCCTCTTGATCGAGAATGGCCGATTCGACGAGCTCACAGACCGCATGCCAGGCGAGGATATGGAGCTCCTGGATGCGGGGTGTGGATTGCGAAGGCGCCTGGAAGCAAATATCGCAGAGCTTTTTGATCTTCGCGGGTTTGGCTCCGGTAAACCCGATGGTCGTCGCGCCGATTTCCCGCGCGGCTTCGAGACCCTTCAATACATTGGGTGAATTACCGCTGGTGCTGATCCCGGCAACGAGATCACCGCTCTTTCCCAGAGCCCGAACCTGCCTGGAGAATATCCGGCTGTAATCCCAGTCGTTTCCGACGCAGGTGAGGACAGAACTGTCGGTCGTCAACGCGATCGCCGCCCAGGGCGGGCTCTCCTTGAGGAAGCGTCCGACCAGCTCACCGGCGATGTGCTGCGCGTCCGCGGCGCTGCCGCCGTTGCCGAACAACAGCATTTTATGTCCACTGCGGATAGTTCCGATCATTGCCTGAGCCACTTCGGCGAGTACTTCAAGGTGTCTCTCATTCAGGGAGCGATGGGCGATGATGCTGTCTTCAACTATCGAGGCGATGCCGTCGACGAGAGGTTTACGGTTTTCCGCCATATCGCGCATTATTATGACCAGGTTCACAGCTTCAGCCACCGCGCCTCCACCGCCGGGATTGGATAGCACACGATCTGCGGCGGCTTTGGCCGCCGTGGAAGCATCGGAGGGAGCCAAACCAAGTCCGGCGATCTCGAGAGCGGCTGCATCCCGATCGCCGTCACCGATGTAGCAGATCGACGCGAGATCGACACCCAAATCTCCGGCGAGCTTATTCAGTCCGGCATCCTTGTCCTTCATGCCGCGCACGACATGCTTGACCTCAAATCGATCAGAAATCCGGTCGACCGCGGCTGTTGATTCGGCGGTGAGGAAGGCGACCTTGAGACCTTCCCGCCGCGCCCTGAAAATCGCGTCCAGATCGCGAAAGAAAACCTGCTTGGCTTCGGTTTTACCATCGACAAGCAGGGCTCTGCCATCGGTAAGCACGCCGTCGATGTCGCAGACTATGGCTTTGATAAACCCGCGCATCACCCCCTCTGATTTTATGGGTTGCATAAGAATTTTACTGTTCACACGACTTTGTTTATCCAGCAATATTATAGCCAAATGAATACCGGAGGTGCTTCTTGATAAAGGTTAACAGCATTGCTTGCTCATCAGCGGTAAGTTCATCCAACTGGTTAATTTTACCGGAACGCCCCATTTTAACATATCTTATATCGTCAATCCCTTTTCTCTTCATTTCATATTCCCGCTCTCGTTCAATCGACGTAAGCTTAATGGAGTATTCAACAAGAGGCGTTGGAATATCATCAATCCCAAGAAATCCAGTAAATTTCATAAACGTCTCCAAAGGTTCATTAATCAACTCTTCGTATCTGATTATTAAATAGTCGTGAAACTTACCACTCTCTAAAGCATAACCCCAGGAGTTCAGAAATTTCATCATATTCAGAGGTGGAGCAAGATTCAAATATGATTCAAAATCATGATTCTCGAAGAACTTACCGAAATAATACTTCGAGATTAAGATGTCACAGGGATTCCTGATCTGTAAGACAAGTCTGCGATGGTTTGTCCAGGGGAGACAGCTGTTGTGACTATGCATCAATCTTGGAACGGGTACATGATATCTGAACCTGTTCTCTCCAAAGGTTGTGTTGTATTGACCGGTCACCGGTTCATAGAAAAGCCTCCGGTGGTCATCCAGAATATCCAGGTTCAATTCCAGATCATAGAATTGTTTTGCCATAACTACTGTATATACATGTGATAACCACGTGAAACCCGATCGTTGTACCGTGAACCATAGAACATCGTTCTGGCGCGGATACCAATGCCACATGGTCCTGGCGGTTCTTGCCAACGCCTTAAATATATCTCTCTTGCGGTAATCATCATACCTGGTGCCCAGCAGAGATTTTATGTATCTCTTTAACGGCGCAATCGCCAGATGCCAAGGGTAGTTACGCATCAGGAATACTCTGATCGGAGATACCGGACGATGGTAATGCGTCAACCGACCCTCTGCGGACTTCCTCTGTTCAGCAATCGAGGGTTGATACAGCAGCTCGCGCTGATTTACCACGCCGTCCTGCCTCCGTCAACATGAACGTTTGCACCCGTCATATAGGACGACGCATCCGAAACCAGGAACACGACAACGGCTTTGTATTCATCCGGCTGCGCCATCCTGCCGAGCGGGATCAGCTGTGTGAGTCGCTCGACGAAGTCCGGTGGCTGCCGGTTGTAGACTCCTCCCGGCGAAATTGCATTGACACGCACACCCTTGTCAGCCCAGTAAGTCGCCAGGTATTTCGTCAGCCCCACCAGACCGGCTTTCACAATTGAATAGGTGACCGGTTTGACCGGCTGTTGATCATCCGGAATGCCCGGTTTGCGGTAGATACGCTGGTCGGGCCCGATCACGCTCAGATCAGAAGCAACGTTCAGGATTACCCCCCTGCCCGCGCGCGCCATCTCAGCGCCGAACAGCCGGCTGCAGTGAAAAGCGCCGGTCAGTCCCACCGCAATATCCTTCTCCCAGACATCAAGCGGAAAGTTTTCGAAGCGCGTCCATTGCTGTCCGGATCCGTTTTCCGCCTTGGGATTGTTGGCGGCGTTGTTGATCAGAATGTCGATCCCGCCGAATTCGTCGATGATTCTGTCGCGGGCTCTTTCGACCTGAGCCGGGTTGGTGATGTCCGCTCCCATACCGAGCGCCTTAACGCCGTATTGCAGCGATACCGTCTTCGCCGCCTCCCGAGCCCTCTCCCCGTACAGGTCGAGCAGCACCGGCGAAGCGCCCTGCTCGGCAACGGCTTCAGCGTGCTTGACACCCAGCAGCCCCGCGCCGCCGGTGATCACCGCGACCCGGCCGGTAAGATCGAAAGCCTTCCTGACGTCATCAAGGCTCACATGCCGACCCGGCGGAGTTTTTTCATTATGGGGATCTCCTCATCGTAGACCCGTTTCACGCCGTCGCCCAATGCCTTTTCCACGGCTCTAACGTCCTTGATCAGACGGCTGAATCCGTGAGGCTCGACCGACGCCGCCTGGTCGCTGCCCCACATCGCCCGGTCGAGCGTGATATGCCGCTCGATCACACAGGCGCCCAGAACCGCGGCGGCAACTGAAGTCGCGAGTCCGACCTCGTGACCGGAATACCCGACCGGCATATCGTATCGGGCACGCAGCGATTCTATCACCCGCAGGTTCAGGTTCTCAACCTTCGAAGGGTACGTACTGTTGGTGTGCAGCAGTATCGTCCTGTCCGTACCGAGTATCTCGAGCGCGTGATCTATCTGTTCGAGCGTGCTCATCCCCGACGAGATGATAATGGGACGCCCCTTCGCGACGTGATGCTTCAACAGGTCGTCGTCGGTCAGCGAAGCCGAAGCGATCTTGTAGCAGGGCGGGTTGAACTGCTCGATGAAATCCACCGAAGCCTCGTCCCAACAGGAGGCGAACCATTCGATTTTCTTCTCCCTGCAGTAACGATCGATCTCGGCGTATTCCTCCCGGCCGAATTCCAGACCGCGCTTCAGGTCGCCGTTGGTCGGACCGAACGGATTTTCCCGCGGCCTGGCGAGTTCTTCCGGGCTGTAAACAACCTCAACCGTCCGTTTCTGGAACTTGACCGCGTTGCTGCCGGCAAGGGCCGCCGCATCGATCAGCTTCTTGGCGATCCCCATGTCTCCGTTGTGATTGATGCCTATCTCGGCGACGAAATATACGGGTTGACCATCACCGACGAGTGAATCGCCTATCTTTATGGTTCCATTCATCTGGTAAACCTTGTCTGTTTGTAAATCGAAAATAAACGGTTTAGTTACCTAATTAATGAGTGCGGTTTATACCTGGGTGCAGCTTGGAGGGCGGACATTCCTGTCCGCCTTGAAACCCATGCCATACAATCACTTGGACGGACTGGAATGTCCACCTTGAAACCGGCGCCACACAACCAGGCTCATGCGCCCTTCCCCATTCACACCGGATGCCTGCCGCTTCTGTCCAGCCTCTCCAGGGTTCCCGCCTGCAGCCTCTTCAGCGCGGCTTCGCACGGCGGTATGTTCTCCGGGTAGTCCAGCTCGAACATGTGCTCCTCCACGATCAACGGGAGCACAACCTCCCCCCACATCGAGTTCTTCTCCATCACGGCGCGCGGCCTGATAACGTCTACATAGCCGTTCTGCCAGTAGACAATCGGCAACCGCTGACGCGGGATCGACTGGCAGTCTTTGACGCCTTCAAGCCTGAGCAGCGGTTTCAGGGTGCCGTCCGCATCGATCCGCCACATCTTGTAGGGCGTCTGCTCGGCAAGCGTAACGCTGCGCACCGCATCGGCTTCGGGATGGTGAGCCAATAGATCGACGGCATCGTCGATAAGCTCGATCCGGCGCACCGGATTGGTCGGTCGCAAATGGACGACCATATCGGGCAGGCTTTCCCCGTTCTCCCTGATCCAGTTGAAGTAGTGGCGAAAGACGTCTATATCGGGGGAACCGTCCCGGGCGAATTCGTCCGGCCGCAGGAACGGCGCTTCAGCGCCGTATTGCCTGGATACTTCGGCGATCTCCGGGTCGTCCGTCGATACGATCACGCGGTCGATCCTGCTTGAATCGAGAGCGTGCTTGATGGTGTAGCTGATAAGCGGTTTCCCCAGTAACTGCAACAGGTTCTTCCGGGGTATCCCTTTCGATCCGCCGCGCGCCGGAATCAAGGCCGTAACGATGTCAGGCATCGGTAATCCCCGTTGCTTCACCGCTGTTCAGCGAGGCGTGAGCGGCAAGTGATATCAGGACGCTGCGGCGACCCTCATGAAGATCTATCAACGGTTCAGCATTCCCGGCGATGCAATCGAGGAAATGATTGAGCTCGTCGATGAACATCTGGTTGCGCTGAAACTGATGGAAGGTTGTGATCTCCGTCGTCCGCGCCTCTGTATCATATACGACGACTTCGTTCGCGTAGTAATCATAGCGCAACCTGCCGGCATCGCCGACGATCTCGCAGACACGCTGCGGAGGCCGCTGCAGGTAGTCGAGATGTATGTGCAACGGCAGCGGACGTCCTTCGAATTCGCAGTCGAGCAGGATGCTGACCGAATCTTCGACGTCCGTTTCCAGCCGGCTCAACTGACCACCAACCGCGTAAACACGGCGCGGCATGCCAAGCAGCCATAAGCCGAGATCGAGCTCATGGGTCTGGATGTTCAGGCAGCCGCCGCCAAGGTCTCTTCGAGCCGGATGAGTCTCGCGATAGTCCTCGTACGGGTGCCAGTCGGGGATGTATTCGCCGTTGACGATATGCGCCGCAATAACTCGACCGAGCCTGCCCGAATCAATGATCTCCTTAACCTTCTTCATGCCCGGGTGGAAGCGGAACTGATAAGCGACAAAGGCGGTCAGTTTCTTTCGTGCGACGGCTTCAATCAGTTCATCAATCCCTTCAACCGTCTCCGCCAGCGGCTTCTCGATGAACAGATGACAGCCGGCATCAGCCGCGGCGCGGGCTGCCGGCAGATGAAACGGGTTGGGGTTGGTGATGAAGGCAACGTCCGGCTTGTCGTTCAACGCCTCATCGAGCGAGCGGAACAGCTTCACGTTATATTTTTCAGCGAGGCTTGCGCCGGGAATAATCCCGCCCTGATCGTCAAGCACATAATCCAGGCCGCGCGCACGGTAAGCGATTATTTCAACATCCTCACCGAGCAGGAACCGCAGGTTTCGCAGATGACGCTGTCCGATCGAACCGAGTCCGCAAAACAGAGCCCTCCGAAACGGCAGATCCTTTTGATTACTTTCGATCATATCACTTATAAAAATGCAGTTTCATCAATTTATCAATGGGGGCGTTTCAAATTGTATCGTCATCCTGATGAAAGGGGATGAGATTCATCACTTCGTTCAGAAGGACATTTGGAAACGCCACAGCAAGCCGCCCCCGTAATAACTGGTAATTAAGTAACTGAAAAACACCACTAAAACTCGGGTTCATAAGCGGTATGCAGACCGATGAGTCGGTTCTCCCCGTCCGTCACCGGAAGCACTGTCACCATCTCCTTTTTGAGGATTGTCCTCCCCGTTTCGGGATCAGTTTCAAGGGTTGTTATACAATTGATGTTCATAATCGAACTTACGGGGGTGATTTTTATTGCATTCCGCAGAAACGCCCTCCGGACGTCACCGTCGCTGACCGTGCCAAGTACCCGATTATCTGAAACAACAATGACAACCCGATGCTTATTCCTATCGATCTTCTGCATTGCGGTATAAACTGTATCGGTGGGATCGACAATGAAATCTTCGATGCTCTCTGTCAGATACATGTTAGTATGTTAATCCTTTCTTTATCAGTTTATCATCAATTGGAATTTCCTTCAGCACCCGCACAATTCTCTCCGACACTTTTCCATCACCCATGTACGGGTGTCGCGATTCCCTCACAAGCGTGAGAAATTCGGGCTTCAACGCGCGTTCTATGGCTTCCCGGATCCTTTCACGTTCGGCGG
Source organism: bacterium (assembly GCA_025774605.1). Taxonomy (GTDB): domain Bacteria; phylum Electryoneota; class AABM5-125-24; order Hatepunaeales; family Hatepunaeaceae; genus JALGVR01. The sequence continues at coordinate 36,730 of JALGVR010000007.1, forward strand.
GGACGTTAATCACGTTGGCGCCGTGGGCTCTTCCGCGTTGACGTTCACCGATATTTACAACAGGGAGGTTGAATGTGGGCGCCTCGATAAGCCCGCTGCTGCTGTTGCCAACCAGCACATCGGCAACATTCATCAATCCCAGATACCTGCCGCGCGGCAGGTTTCTGAATATCTTGATGAACGGGCGTTTATTGGCTTCGATCCAGAGCCTGATGGTTTCGTTGTAGGCATCGTTGTTCGGGAATACAATCACCGTCTGATATTCGAATCCAAGTATCGCATTATATGTCTCCTGTATCTGTTCCAGACTTTTGTCGTATTCTTCGGATGTCGGATGCTGAACCATCAGGATCATCGGCGACGCCAGATCGATCCCTATCTCCTTTTCAATCAATTCCGGGGGATCGTAGCTTCCCCTCACAAGCTCGTCAAGTTGCGGCGCCCCGGTCTTATGGATTCTGAATCCCTGTTCACCGCTTTTAATCAGTCTTTGCGCGGCGTCTTCATTTGATGCAAAATGAATGTGACTGAAGCGTGCGATCGCATGACGGCTCTGTCCATCGATGTGTCCGGAAACTTCGCCCGCCTGAATATGCGCAATCGGAATATTCATATGCGCCGCGGCGATCGCCGCCATCAGCTGTTCGCCCCGGTCGCCCGCCAGCAGTAAAATATCAGGGGACAAACGGGAGAGCACATCCACAAAAGACCACAGAAAACCGGCAAGCGATTTGGTCATTGTTGCCGGCGTGTAACCGTCCAAAGCCATATATATGCGATCCGATATTGCGAAGCCGTCCTCCTCAATTTCCCTGACACTCAAGCCGAAACTCGGTAAGAGATGCATATTCGTAACTACGAGCCTGTAATCCAGGTCGGGGTCTTTTTCAATCAGGCGAAGAATCGGTCGGATATATCCGTATTCACCCCTCGAACCGGTGATCAATCCAATACATCTCAAGCCAGATCCTCCCATTTTAAAAGTGTGTTCGCCTTGATATCATCCGCCGCCGTTCGACCGATCACTTCGTTCATCCGGCGCGCGGGGATACCGGTTCCGGGCCGTTTCGACCAGACCATCTCGGCGGTGATTTTCTGGCCCTTTCTGATATCCATCCGGGTGACCAGACTTCTGAAAGCCCATTCTCGAACCTGTTTCTCACGCTCGTGCACCTTTCGTTCATCACCGGATGCGGCTTCGATCTTTCTTATTCCATCAACCAGTTCATGCAGCTCGTCGAACTCTATCGAGACATCCCTGTCCGGACCAGGCAGCAGTCGGCTGAGGGTTACATGCTTCTCGAAAACCACCGCCCCAAGGGTTCGCGCCGCAAAACTGGTATAGAGGTCCGGGGTATGGTCGGAATGCCCGATTACAGCCTTCGGGTACCGGGCGATCATCTTCGGAATTACGCCGAGATTGACATCCTCATACTTGGGAGGATATTCGGAGACGCAGTTGTTCAGAACCAACTGCATGTTTCGTGAAGACAGGAGATTATAGGTCCGGTCAATCTCTTCCCAACTGCTCATTCCCGTGGAGATGATCATCGGCTTGCCGAAATCCGCGATTCTGTCCAGCGTCGGCAGATCGGTCATCTCTCCGGAGCCGATCTTGAATGCCGATACCCCGATTCGTTCGAGTTCCTCCGCTGCCTCCCAGCTGAAGGGGGTGCAGAGATAGGTTATTCCGATCTGCTCACAATACCTCTTCAGTTCCCGGTGGTCGTCAAGCGTCAGGGCATACTTCTGCAGGAACTCATACAGCGGCATATCGAAATTATCCGACATCGGCACATCAGGCAGCATTTCCGTATCAGGCAGGTGATGCTGGTATTTTACGGCATCAACACCCGCCAGCTTGGAGCGCAAAGCCATCTCCTTCGCCCGCTCCAGATCACCCAGATGGTTGTCGCACGCCTCCGCTATTATATAGGCGGGATGACCCGTTCCGATCCTTCTGTCGTTAATGCTTATTTCCATTTTTCACCGGAGTTTTGCCGCCTCTCCGACAGCAGAATTTTCAACAGTTTAAGATCCAGATCAGTATCGATGTCAATCGAATCCCTCTCGGACATTATATAACCGGCGATCCTTTCGCCCAGCAACTTCTTCTGATCCAGTATTCTGTCCGCATAAGACGCATAAATCGCGCCGTTTTCCCTGTAAATCATGGGTACTTCCTGCCTGCGCACATAATCGGTATGTTTCAATATTCTGACTCTACCATCTTCGTCCAGTTCACACAGGCGATACAGACACCTCTGGGACGCCACCAGGCTGACCACGGAATCAGCGCCTGAATCGAGCATCCTGTTTATCGCCTCATCGACATGGCGTCCGTCGCGTAATGGTGTTGTGGGTTGTAATAAAACAAGGATATCGGGACTATAACTTTCCTTGTCCGCCAGCCATTTCAGGGCATGGATAATTACATCAATTGATGGCGTGGTATCCAATGCCAGCTCCACCGGTCTGAGAAAAGGCGCTTCCGCACCGGCCGACAGGGCGATGTCCCTGTATAATGGCGAGTCGGTGCTTACAATCACGCGGTCCGTCATCGTTGCCGACAAACCCGCCTCCACGGTATAATCCAGGACTGTTTTATCAACAATCCTGAGGATGTTTTTATCCTTGATCCCCCTCGAACCGGATCGGGCGGGAACCAGCGCCAATATCTCTTTGTCTTGCGGCATTATGCTTGTACTTGTCAGGATAATCAGGCCGAACTCTGCTCACTCGCGCCCCTGCAGAACGCGGTGCGCCCGCAAAAAATGCGGTTCGGGAGTGTCCGGCGGGATTTCAGTTATCACCTCGACCATTACCCACTTTCGCCGTCTCCCATTTCACTATCTCCGGCGCCATCAATCCCGGGCGCGCCTTGCCTCTCGGTCCGCCCAGGCTGAAGAAGGTGCCCTTGTCCGACAGGTCGAAGTAAAACGGTCCCTGGCGATCATACACCACGCCGATCTTGTTTATGATAAGTCGCAACTGAAATGCGCCCGTATTCAGTATTTTACCGGGCAGGACAACCCTTGAACGATATATCCCCGGTTCCCGCACGATATAATGCCCCGGCGCCCAGTCCATGTCCGCCGATCGACAGATAAGCGTGCCGTCGATGCCGTCGAGCATTATCCTCACCGCCGCCCCGTCGATCTTCCGCCGCACGATGTACTCCAGCTCGAAGACTGTGTCTTCAAGACGATCGATATACGTGCTTACCTCACCCTTCTCGTTCAATATCTGGAAGCGGGTGAATTGTATCGGCTTGGCCGGATCCGGTGTAAAGGCATAATCCTGAGTCTTGTCCAACACGTGAGACGTATACTGCTCGATCACCGTATCGATCGGCCCGACAGCCATTACCCGGCCCTCGTCGAAAAATATCCCCCGGTGACACAGCCGGCTGACCGCGCCCATGTTATGACTCACGAAGATCACTGTTCTGCCTTCGGAAGAAACATCGTCCATCTTGCCCAGGCACTTACGTTGAAAGGCGACATCACCCACCGCCAGGACTTCATCGACGAGCAGTATCTCCGGCTCCAGATGCGCGGCAACAGCGAACGCCAACCGCACCCGCATCCCCGATGAATAACGCTTCACCGGCGTGTCTATAAACTTCTCAACCTCGGCGAACGATACAATCTCGTCGAACTTCAGGTCTATCTCCCTTTTCGTCATGCCCAGAATCGAACCGTTAAGATAGATGTTTTCGCGTCCCGTAAGCTCGGGGTGGAAGCCGGTTCCGACCTCCAGCAGCGCGGCGATCCGTCCGCGGATGGAGGCTCGACCGTAGGTCGGTCCGGTAATCTTCGAAAGTATCTTCAGCAGCGTGCTCTTGCCGGCGCCGTTCTTGCCCACTACCCCGAGAACCTCGCCGACCTCCATCTCGAACGAGACGTCCCGCAACGCCCAGATCACATCATCGGAATCGTCCGAATTATCATCAAAGGAGGTCAGTCTGCGCAGGTTCTTGAGGTTCTTCAACGGCTGCCTGACTAAATCGGCAAGCGCCCCCATGAAGGTGTCGTGAGCCTGCTCCTTGAGCCCTATCCGGTAACGCTTGGAGATGTTCTCCACGCGGATCGCGATGTCACCCATCTGTTCGCTCCGCTCCATGCAAGCGTGCAATTAAAACGCGGATTTTACGCCACATCGGCAAAATACCTCTCCATTCGGTAGAAGAAAAACAGACCGCTGATAAAGATCAACGTCGCACTTACACCGCCGACTGCGATCAGGTCCCACGGCATTGGAGTCGTTCCGATCAGGGAGGAGCGGAAACCCTCAATCACCCCCGCCATCGGATAGAGACCATAAACGAGCCTGTACTGCTCAGGCACCTTGGAAACCGGCCAGACCACCGGCGCGGAATACATCAGTATCTGCACCACGAAATGGTTGGCATGTTTTATATCCCGGTACTGGACGGAGAGCGCCGACAGCCAGATACCGGCTCCGGACGCGCAAAATACCATGATCAGGACCAGCAGCGGCAGCGCCAGCGCATTCCAGGTGGGTGTGATTCCGTAATACAGCATCAGAATGGCGAGAAAGAAAAACGAGATGAAGAAGTCGACCAGCTTGGCGAGCGTTGATGCCAGCGGCAGCACGATGCGCGGGAAGTATATCTTGCCTATCATGTTGGCGCCGGAGACCAGACTGACCGACGAGAACGTCAGCGCGGTGGCGAAAAAGGTCCAGGGAATCAGGGCCGTGTAAGAGAAGATCGGATACGGGACGCCGTCGCTGTCGATCCTGGCGAGTCTGCCAAAGACCACGGAAAACACGATCATCTGGAAAAGAGGGTTGATTATCGCCCAGGTGAAGCCCAGAATGGTCTGCTTGTATAGAATCTTGATATCGCGCCAGGTGAAGAAGTAGAGCAGCTCGATATATTCCAGGAACTCGCCGAGCCTGATCGCCGCCCAGCCGCTGGCCGGCTTGATGACATTGACCGTCACGGCGCGTTTGGATTTACCATCAGTGGATCCGACAGATTTATCGTCTATTGTCATTCAATATTCCCGGACGTAAATTATATCCTGCCCTGTAAACCGACCATGCATCGGAGGCCGGAATCAACGCCTCCTCCACCGATCTTGAGTGAACGTCTAATTTATAACTCCATTTCAGCAAAATCAATAAATACTTTACCTTCTACACCGTATACTGGATTTCAAGCGTAATGCGGAATCACCGATCCCCGGCCTGCCGCCTGATGTTCCCGCCGCGCGAATGACCAATGATATTCAGAGACGACTGACAACATGATTAAATATCAACGACATATCGGCGCATCATGCTAAATTGTTCTCGTTAATGACATAAAGCATCTTTTGCCTTGATGTTAAAAGCGTTAATCCTTAAATTCAACTCTTAAGTAGTGATAGCAAAGTGAGGAGGCTTGAATCTCGTCATGAAGAGAATATTGGTCGTCGAGGATCAGCGAATCGTTGGCCTGGATATACAGGGCAAACTGGAAGGCCTCGGTTACGAGGTTCCGTCAATAGTATCGCGCGGTGAAGACGTCCTGGAAACTGCAAAAAAGACACGACCGAATCTGGTGCTGATGGATATCAGGCTTGAAGGAAAGATGGACGGTATTGAAGCGGCGGTGCAGTTGCGCCACAGCCTCGATGTTCCGGTGGTTTACATCACCGCTTATGCCGACGATGATACGCTCAAGCGCGCCAAGCTGACCGAGCCCTACGGGTACCTGCTTAAGCCGTTCGAGGAGCGCGATCTGTGTATAACCATCGAAATGGCACTTTATAAACACAGTGTTGAAAGGAAGCTGAGGGAGAGCGAAATCTGGCTTTCAACCACCTTGAACAGTATTGGCGACGCGGTCATCGCCACGGACAGAAAAGGTTATATAAACTTTATGAACCCCGCCGCCGAGAGGTTGACCGGCTGGAACAGGGAGGACGCGGTCTATAAGCATATTAATGATATATTGAAGATCACCGATGAGGATACCGATAAACCCGTGAAAGGATTCGTGGAGGCGGTATTCAAGGGGAAAACCGTCCTCAGGCTGGTCGAAAACACCCTTCTATTCAACAGGCAGGATGATGCAATCGCCATCACTGCCAGCGCCGCCCCCATCAGCAACGAAAAGGGCAACATTCTCGGAGCTGTTTTTGTCATAAGAAATATCTCCGGAAAAAAACGCGCCGAAGAGGAACTGAGGATCAGGGACTGGGCGATGAAATCCTCGATCAGCGCCATTGTTCTTGCCGATCTGGAAGGAAGGTTGACGTACGTAAACCCCTCATTCCTTAGCATGTGGGGATATAAGCAGAGGGAGGCTCTGGGAAGATCCATCGTCGGATTGTGGCAGAACAGGGACCGGGCAATGGAGATGCTGAATTCTCTGAACGACAAGGGCAGTTTCATCGGTGAAATTACCGCTCAAAAAAAGGATACATCCCTGTTCGATGTCCAGCTTATCGCCAGTATCGTCAAGGACCGATCAAACAAACCCATCTGCATGATGGCATCGTTCGTCGACATCACCGATCGAAAGAGGGCTATTGATGCTCTGAGGGTGAGCGAAGAGCGCTTCAGGAGCCTGTATGAAAACGCCACCATCGGACTTTTCCGCACCGCGCCGGACGGCAAGATTCTGATGGCGAATCCCGCTCTGATCAGAATGCTGGGCTATTCGTCATTCGATGAGTTAATACACTGCGATCATGAAGGGGAAGGTTTCCAGCCGTATTTCCTCCAGAAGAAGTTCTGGAAACAGATCAGAGATAACAGCGAGCTGAAGAACCACGAAACGGTCTGGCAGAGAAAGGATGGAAATCCTGTATATATCCGCACAAACGTCAGGGCTTTCAGGGACAGCGACGGCGATATCATGTACTATATCGGAACCGCCGAGGACATCACCGAGATAAAGCTCGCCGAGGCTGAACGCAAGAAGCTCGAAGCCAACATGCAACAGGCGCAAAAGTTGGAGAGTCTCGGTGTTCTGGCAGGCGGAATCGCACATGATTTCAACAACCTGCTTCAAGGCATCCTGGGCAATGCAAGCCTGGCTCTGTCGGATCTGGAGCCTGAATCGCCGGCGCATGAGAGCATCGAACAGATCGAGAAATCCGGACAGCGCGCCGCAGAACTGACCAAGCAGATGCTCGCCTATTCGGGCAGGGGACGGTTCGTGATAAACGCCATCGACCTTTCAACGCTGATCCAGAATATGAAGGAACTGCTGGAATCGTCGGTTTCGAAGAAGGCAACTATCAAGTTCAGTCTGAAGCAGGATCTACCCCGCATCGAAGCCGACGCTTCACAGATCCGCCAGGTGGTCCTGAATCTCGTGATAAACGCTTCGGAAGCGCTGGAGGAAAAGGGCGGTGAAATAAGGATCTCGACCGGAGTACTGGAATGTGACAGCACCTACCTGAAGGAAACATATCTGGATGACAATCTCGCCGAGGGTGTCTATGCCTATATCGAGGTGGCGGATAACGGCTGCGGTATGGACGAGGATACATTGGGCAGGATATTCGATCCGTTCTTCTCTACCAAATTCATCGGTCGCGGCTTGGGGCTGGCGGCGGTTCTGGGGATCGTGCGGGGGCATCGCGGAGCGATAAAGGCGGTCAGCGAGCAGGGCAAGGGATCCTCCTTTTCGGTCCTGTTTCCAATCGCCGGTAAATTCTTTAAAAACGGCGAAATAGACCAGGGAATCCTGCCTTTTCACAACACCGAAGGCAACATCCTGGTGGTCGATGACGACGAAACAGTCCGGGGAACCGCCAAACGGATCCTCGAACGAGCCGGGTACAACGTCCTGACGGCGTCCGGTGGTCGGGAAGCGATCAACATCTTCCGTCGGTATTCAACGGAAATAACCCTGGTGCTGCTTGATCTGACCATGTCCGACATGAACAGCGAAGAGGTTTTTACCGAGATAAAACGGCTGCGCAAAGACAGCCGTGTGATCCTCTCCAGCGGTTACACGGAACAGGAAGCGCTGGATCAGTTTATACAGGTGGGGTTGGCGGGGTTTATCCAGAAACCCTATAAATCCGCAGCCCTGATCCAGCTGATAAAGGAGACGATAGGCAGCGACACGCAGAAGATCACCTGAGCAGCACCAGCCTCTGCAACAATATACCATCCGGCGTCGCCAGTCGACAGATGTACAGCCCCGAAGACGCTTTCATGCCGTTCTGGTCAAGCCCGTCCCAAAGCAGGCGATGCCTGCCCGCCGACATTTGACCGTTCGCCAACGTCCTGATCCTTCGTCCGCGCGGATCATAGACGGCGAGTTTTGCCGCGGTCGGATTCGGCATGGCAAAGTCTATGCTCACAAACTCATTAAACGGATTGGGATGGACCGGTCCAAGGGTAAGCTCTGTCGGAAGAAGACCATCCTTGTCATCAACAGACAACGGCGCTATGATTACGTGGAAATCATCACCGGCCGACCGGATCGTATCGGTTCCGTCGGAAGCCAGTACGCGCCAGGTCACGTCCGTTTCAACATGCGGATCAACGGAAAACTCTTCACGAGAAACGAGGAAAACGGTGTCGTTTATACCGGTGTGCCGGTATTGTTCATCGTTGTATTCCAGTATCAAGGCGTACGATACGGTGGAATCTTCAACCTCGTCCACTGAAACTTCCCAGATGAACGGAACATCCGGATTATCGCAGAAGGTGCTGTTGTCTTCTGGTGAAACAAGGTTGAATTGTGTCGGCGGGTCGTTGACCGGACTTATCGTCACCTGAAACGTATCGCCGGCTGCGCCCCCGCTGCGGTCATCCGCGACGACCACGATTGAGGCTGTTCCGTGCAGGTTCGGGACAGCTTCCAGGCTGAGGATGTCCTCGTCATCGATCTCGGCGGACACGATCGGGTTGTCAATCTGGGCGCTGTAGGTCAACGGCTGTCCGTCCGGATCGTCGAATATCTCCTCCAGATCGACCACATTATAAGTCTCAAAGTCCTCGTCCAGCTCCTGGTCTTCGATAAAACCGACTGCCCTGGGTGGATGATTGGCTATTTCGGCGTGCAGCGGAATCTCCCACTCCCAGTGGTCGAAATCGTTGGAGACCACGAGGATCGCGGCTTCGTAATCACCGGGCATATCGGACCTGAACGTAACCGTCACATCCCGGCTTTCATCATGGGGGATTATCAGGCTGTCGAGGTCGACCGTAAAATTATCGCCGTCAACCTCTATTGTCTCGACGATCAGGTCGGTCCTGCCCCGGTTGTAAATAATGAACGGGAGGTCGTAATCCTCGTTGATCTCCATCGCCTCATAGACCATGCTCCAGTCCATGATATCGGGGTAACCGGCTTCTTCTGACCAGTCCACCCAAATATCAGCGAAGCCGAGAACCCGCATGGCGACGGGGATAACCGTGTCCTGATCGCCCGGATCGTTGGAGAGTATGTGCAGCTCGGCCTCGTAGTTGCCTTCCACGGCGTCGGTCGCGTTCACTGTAACCGTGATGACCGTATGTTCATCCGGCTCCACCTCGCCTTCGCGGGGCTCCCATGATATCCAGTCGGGGGCGTCATCAGGCTCAGCGATTATATCAACTTCAGTTTCAAAGATAAGCGTCCGGTTGCCGACATTGGAGACCGTCAGCCCGGCGTCCTGCTCGACCTCCATGCCCTCAATCTCAAATGATAATTCATCCGGTTCAACGCGTATGCGCGGCTCTTCGACTTCAAAATCGGGATCGATGTGCAGCAATCCGTATCCGAACAGGTTATCCTGTCCGTCCTCGCCGACATCCCGCGCCGCGGTCGTCAGATAGTTCCACAATTCCCGGTTATCCATCTCCAGGTCCGAGGACAGCACCAGAGCGGCGGCGCCGGCGACGTGAGGACAGGCGGCGGATGTGCCGTAGAAATCGCCGTCGTAGACAAAGGATGTCACGCCGTCCACGCCGGAAATCTCCGGTTTGACGCGGTCGTCGTAGGTCGGTCCGCGCGAGCTGAACGACTCGGGGTGGACGTCGTTGCGGTTCCAAAGCCTGTGATTGACCGCGCCGACAGCGAAACACCGTTCGTTCAGTGAGGGTATGGTCAGGCTGCCTTCCGGTGTTCGGTAGGCAAGATCATGGGAGGTAAACAGGGTGAAATCAATGCCGTCTTCACCGTCACGGTTATGAACCGCCACGCCGTAATGACCGCTCTCCTGCGCCTGGTATTCGATCTCCTCACGCGGAGGATCATTCCCGTTCTGGACATCCTCGGATCTGTCGACTATCTGCCAGTCGTCGTCATCCTCATTCCAGAACAGCAGGTACAGGTTGTAATCCTCACCGGATTCGGGGAAATCGTCCCACTGCAGCGAAGCCGATACAAACTCGCCACGCCTTATATTGGTGAAATGATCCGCGTTGCGCCCGAAATGATTGACCACGACCCCATCGGCGAAGCGGTGATAGTCGTCATCCTCGTTGTCGTCGTCAAAGTCGGCGCGGTAGTGAGCCTGTGCGGAATTGCCGGCGGAGCTGACGAACAGGATTCCGGCATCAAATGCGTCGACGACACGCTGGGACAGGTGATCGTCACCCTCGAAATAGTCATCCATGGCTGACAGCCAGCCCAGCGACATGCTGATCACGTCCACCTCCTCGTCGATCAGGTAATCAACGGCATTCTCATAGTGACCGCTGTGGAAGATCTTGACCAGATAGAATTCGGCGTCGGGAACGAAATCGGCGGCGATTTCAGCACACGCGGCGCCGTGAGGATTGCCTTCGTTCATGTCCTCGTTGGTGAAATTCCGAATGGTGAGATCTTCCGGCAGTTCACCTTCATCCTGTGCCTCCGCGTAATCACCGAATCCGATGTCAAGGATGGCGATTTTAACATCCTCACCGCTGATGCCATGATCGTGGAATTCGTCCGCACCGGTAACGGTGGGAAACGGTTTGAACGGCCGATAGATACGGCTGATGATGTCAAGGCTCGTCGAAAAATCAGCCAGCCTGTCAATCGGTATCCACAGGGTCAAAAAATGCTCCGACCTGCACTCAACCAGCGCCTGGAATCCGCTCAGATCGGAGTCCTTGATCTCAGCCGGAAGATGGCCGGGATGTAATACAACATCAACAAGCACACGATTATCGGACAAGGTGATGTCATGAATATCCGCAAATCCCTGCCCCGCCGATCCGCCCTGAGACTTGTAAACGTCGAGGAGGTTTGACAGGGCGGTTTCCAGCCCTGGGTATGCCGGCTCCGAGTAGTCAGGTCTCGGCAGCGCAGCGTATGCAGTCGCCATGAAGATAGAGATCAGAACAACAGATAAATATGAACCCGGTTTCATTTTTACTTCCGGTTAGTTTCTGCTCGAATCATTAAACAGGTAATATACGGTTAAACGGGTTTATTTCCAAAGGGAATGAGAGAGGGGGATTGAAATCGGTTTCTTTATGAAAACTGGCGGGGGGCCCGTACAGCCTGCTGGACGGGTTTATTCTATGTGAGTCTGAGAGTGTAAAAAAAGAGGATCCAGTCTGAGTTACTGTTCCTATGAATCGGGGCATGACGGGTCTCCTGGTTGTACAAGATCAGTCCAAGAATTCACATGATAAATTACAAATTATCAAAGGAGGATACTGCAATTTATGCGATGCATATTCTGTCACAAGCGCCGTAAATCACAAATACAGTATTTTCCATCATTTACATGGTATTCGATCCGGTCGCTATTGCCCGCGAGTATGTGGCGGCGGCGGCCGACTTGCGCGTTGCCGATCAGTTCAAGCACACCGGGTTCTGTGAAATTCTCCTTCCATGCCCGTGCAAGCCATAGTCACACTTCCATCTTTCGTCGTCATTTCGTACTCCGCCCGACATTGTCGCATCTGGATTTGACGTACTTTTCATTACAAACCTCTCTGGATCCCCGATCAAGTCGGGGATGACATGCTGGCGTTCGGGGATGACATGCTGGTGCTCGGGGATGACATACTGGCGTTCGGGGATGACTCGGCGATAGTTTCTGAATAAATCAAAGGACTCATACTACTTGACTTTATACGATACGGTAATTAAATTGTTCAGTTCTGAAACATTTGTTCGCAGAATGTCTGATATACAGTAAGCGCCATATTATCAATAATATATAGATTCGGGGCTGTAGCTCAGCTGGGAGAGCGGTACGTTCGCAACGTACAGGTCGGCGGTTCGAGCCCGCTCAGCTCCACTGATCCTTTGAACATATTTTCGGCTGTGCTAGACGGGGAGTTAGCGGTGCCCTGAACCCGCAATCCGCTACAGCGGGGTCGAAAGCCCACTGTGAGGTCTTCCCTCCCCTCTCAGACATCCGTTTGGACAGCGTTAAAGGTTTGGTCCCGCGCAGCGGACGCGCGTTGAACCCCGTCAGGACCGGAAGGTAGCAGCGGCAGGCGTTGCGTGCGGGTGCCGCGGGGTAGCCGGGCATCAGTTGTCCGACGGTAATGGATGCGGGGCGCGAGGCGATCGAAAGTGGGGCACAGCCGAAAAGTCAAATCCAATCACAGAACGTTATGTCCTATCTTGTACTGGCTCGCCGCTGGCGTCCGCTTCGCTTCTCCGAAGTCGTCGGGCAGCCGCATGTTGTCCGGACGCTGCTTAACAGTATCGGCAAGGGTCGTATCGCCCACGCCTACCTGTTCAGCGGTCCGCGCGGCGTGGGAAAGACAACCACCGCACGGCTGCTCGCCCGCGCCCTCAACTGTCAGAATCCCGACGATTCCGAGCCCTGCGGCAAGTGTCCTTCCTGCGCGGCGATCAGCGATGACCGCTTTATCGACGTGATCGAGATCGACGCCGCGTCAAACCGCGGCATAGATGATATTCGGCAACTCCGCGACGGTGTCAGGTATGCGCCGATTGAGGGCAAAGTCAAGACCTATATCATCGATGAAGTACACATGTTGACTGAACCGGCATTCAACGCACTCCTCAAAACCCTCGAAGAGCCCCCGGAGCACGCGTATTTCTGCCTGGCGACAACCGATCCCCAGAAGGTACCGGCGACGATCCTCTCCCGCTGCCAGCGCTTCGACTTCCGACGGATATCTGTCGCCGACATCCGCGATCACCTTGAGAAGATCTGCCGGGCGGAGGATATCGAATACGAGCTCGACGCACTCGACCACGTGGCGCGCAAGGCGGACGGCTCGGTGCGCGATTCGCTGAGCCTGCTTGACCAGGTCATCGCCTTCTCGCGCGGAAAGGTGTTGCGCGCTGATGTGGATGAGGTCCTCGGCGAGGTCAGGCTCGATCTTTACTTCAAAGCGGTAGGGCTCGTCAACAGCAGATCCATGGCCGAGGCGTTCAAGCTGGATGAAGAACTGGCGGCGGCAGGAACGGATCCGCAGGACTTCATTCTCGGCTTGGAGTCACACCTGGTCCAGATACTGCAGGTCAAGTCGGTGGGGGTGGAGAATGTCGACGTACCGCCGGATGCCGTGAAGGATTTCAAGGGCGCGGCACAGCAGTTCACGGAAGCCGACCTCATTCGTCTCATCCAGTTCTGCTCTACCGCGGAGGTTGACATACGCCGCAAGTTCAACCCGCGCACGCGGCTGCAGCTGCTGTTGTTGAGATTCGCCGCCATGGAAAACAGCGTTATGCTGGCGGATTTAATCGACCGGATCGAGAACGTGGCAGCCGGTAAACCGGATGATGTTCACAGGGCGGCCGGAAGCGTTGCCCGTCCCGAGGTTGCTGAAACTCCAACGCAGCCCGTCCCCGGCCGCGTTGACGGGAAGAAGTCCGATGCACATGTTGCCGACAAGCCGCAACAGATCAGCCTGAACAATGCGCACTCTGATAATGCCGCCGATTCAGCGCCGGTATCCGAGGAGACCCAGTCCGGCAAGGCAGCGAAGAAAAAAATCGTCCCGATCCCGGATAATCCTCTCGAGGTCGCCCAGAACGCCTGGGACGAGATCTGTGACAGGATCGCACTCAAACACAATTCCAGCAGTAAACTTATGAAATTCGACGGGTATCCGGTCGGATATGAAAACGGTTATCTGAAGATCCGGTTCACCAGCAGGTATCACATGGATAACGCCCGCAGCCGCAAGCAGGCGCTCCAGCGTGAGCTGGCATCGTTTGTGGGTAATGTCAACCTGAATTTTGAAGTCGGGGAGCTCCCGGCGAGGAAGGTTGCAGGCGACAAACAAGAGGACGATCCCGCCCTCAGGCTGTTGATGGATCGATTCAACGCTCACCCGCAGGAATAATCCATCGGTTCCGGGGCGTCAGAACATCCATCTTGTCTGCTGACGCCGGACGAAAATAACAACAGGCAATTCAAATAGTTTCAGGAGAGATCATGAAGGGACCCAGACCGCCGAAAGGTCAGATGGGGAAATTGTTCAAACAGGCGCAGAGGATGCAGTCTGAGATGGCGCGGGTTCAGGAGGAGATTGCCCGGATGGAGGTTGAAGCCTCCGCCGGCGGCGGCGCGGTTACAGCTCGCGTCAACGGTCAGATGGAATTGCTCTCCATTAAGTTCGATCCGGATATCGTCGATCCCGAGGATGTCGAAACACTGGAGGATCTGGTCATCGTCGCCGTTAACAAGGCTATCGAGGAGGTTCGAGCCAAATCCGACGAGCAGATGGCTGAACTGACCGGCGGCATGGGTGCAATGAGCGGAATGGGCATGCCGAAGATGCCCTTTTGATCCATCTCGTGAAAGCCGTGACAAGCCAGTAAACCTGAATGACCGGTGATAATCCTCGTACTCTCAGTAATAACGATCGCTCTCTCGTCCGTCGAAGCGCAGGACTTCGGCGAACGCCCGCTGCAGAAGCTGATCGACTGCCCTTCGGCGGGATGCCCGGAGTCCGGGGTTTATGATTTCGAGCTGCGCGCCTTCCCCGGCGGCGGTGTGCTTGTCGGCTTTTCAGTGGGCTTGCTGGGGCGTTTCGGCGTGGGATTGTATTACGGGGGAACCGGCATAATCGGTTTCGACAGACCGGATTGGAACCCCCAGCCGGGGGTGACGGCGATGTGCCGGCTGATAGACGAAAACCTGCTGCTGCCGGCCCTGAGTATCGGTTTCAATAACCAGGGATACGGCGCCTGGATGGATTCCGCCGAAAGGTACCAGTTCAAAGCCAAAGGATTTTACGCGGTACTGGGCAAGGTCTTCAGGATCGGCGTAGTCGGTGAGATCGGCTGGCATCTCGGCGTCAACATGAACCCGATAGAGGAAGACAATAAAAAGCCGGACTTCTTCTGCGGCGCCGACTATCACCTGGTCAGGCAGATAGCGCTGATAGCCGAATATTCAGCCGCACTGGACGACCGGCAGGTATCATCACTGGGCGAGGGAAAGGGCTATCTCAACCTTGGCGTCAGGTGGACGTTTGCGGAAAGGCTGGCGCTGGACCTGCATCTGAAGGATGTAATCATCAACCAGGATACCGATCTCCGCGGCGGCGGCGGTGTCGGCAGGGAGATCCGAATCAGTTACGTGGAGAAGCTGTAAACAGTGATTGACCTGGACATCAAACCGGCTCAATTCCATCGCCGGACCATACGCATCCTGACCGCCCGGGATCAAAAGCTGACCTTGGGAAGGCGCACGCTGATCATGGGTGTAATCAACGTAACGCCCGATTCGTTCTCGGACGGCGGAGAGGCATTCGGTCTGAACGCCGCGGTGAAAAGAGGATTGAAATTCGCCGATGAAGGTGCGGACATCCTTGATGTCGGCGGCGAATCGACCCGACCCGGCAGCGAACCGGTATCTCTCGATGAAGAGCTCGCGCGCGTCATGCCGGTGATTGAAGCTCTCGCGGGAAAGACCGACACTCCGATCTCCATCGACACATATAAATCAGAGGTTGCGCGGGAGGCGCTGAACGCCGGAGCGCGCCTGGTCAATGACATCAGCGGCGGAAATTTCGATCCTGAAATGCCCGGTGTCGTGGCTGAAACAGGCGCGGCGGCGGTGTTGATGCACATCAAGGGTACGCCGCGTGATATGCAGAGAGATCCTTCATACGATGATCTGATCGGTGAAATAAAGTCCTATCTGATGGATGCCGTCAACAGGTTCAAGAAGGCGGGCGTCCGGGCTGAACGTATCCTCGTCGACCCGGGCATCGGATTCGGCAAGCGGCTGGAGCACAACCTTGAGCTGATCCGCCGGCTGTATGAATTTCAGGGCATCGCCGCCGGGGTGCTGTTCGGCCCATCCCGTAAATCGTTCATCGGCATGCTGACCGACCGACCGGTGCAGGACAGGCTGGCGGGAACGATCGCATCGGTAACCGTCGGCGTCCAGTGCGGCGCAGACATCGTTCGGGTTCATGACGTGAGACCGGTCGCCGACGCCCTGAAGGTGATTGATGAACTTGCCGGCGGTCGTGACTGAATGGAGAAAATGGTCAACGGGAAGATAATCGTCCGCGATTTGAGTCTGTCACATCTTGAGGAGGTTACGGCGATCGAAGAGCGGAGTTTTCCAAATCCCTGGCCCGCCTACTGGTTCATTTCGACGATACGGGCCGACGTCCTGACCTGGGGCGCCTTCTCGGGCAGGAAACTGATCGGATATCTCATCGCCATTCCGGGCAAGGATATGATCCACCTGGCAAACATCGCCATTGACAATCCTTACCGGCGACAAGGGATCGCCCGGTTGCTGATGAAGCGTCTTTACGTATACGCCCGTCGTCATCACCAGTCGCGGATTACACTCGAGGTGCGGCGGTCGAACCGATCAGCCATCGCCCTCTACGAGAGGGAGGGATTCGCCCAGGTAGCGGTCGAGCAGGGCTATTACCGGGGGGAGGAGGATGCGCTGATTTTCAACCTGGAATTGAGGTAGATATGGTACCCTGGTTTAAGCGGGACAAGGATAAACTCAGTTCACAATCCAGGCGGAACATCCCCGACGGCGTCTGGGTTTTATGCCCGGTATGCCAGGTTTCGCTTTATCATAAAGAGTTGGAGCGTAACCTGGACGTCTGCCCCAAGTGCGGACATCACTTCAGGTTCCCGTCGGCGAAATACATCGATCTGCTCCTCGACGAGGGCGACCATCGGGAATATGATGCCGGTTTAAGATCAGCGGACCCGCTGAAGTTCAAGGATACTTCAGCCTATACCGACCGCCTGGCGAAGAACACGAAGAAGTCCGGCTTGACGGACGCGATCAGGTGCGTGAGCGGCGAATTGGACGAGCGACCCGTGCAGCTTGCAGTCATGGATTTCGCCTTCATGGGCGGCAGCGTCGGATCCGTTGTCGGCGAGAAGCTCTGTCGGGCGGTAATGCGCGCTGTGGAAAACCGCTGTCCGCTGATCGTGATATCCTGTTCCGGAGGAATGCGGATGCAGGAGGGAATCCTCTCGCTGATGCAGATGGCGAAGGTTTCGGCGGCGCTGGTCAGACTGTCGAACCTGCCGCAGCCGTTCATTTCGATCATGACCAACCCGACCACCGGCGGCACTACGGCATCCTACGCGATGTCCGGCGACGTCAACATCTCTGAACCGGGCGCGCTGATCGGTTTCGCCGGACCGCGCGTCATCAAGCAGACCATCGGCGAAGACCTGCCCAAGGGGTTCCAGAGCGCGGAGTTCGTCCAGGAGCACGGCTTCCTGGATTTGATAGTGGCTCGCTCGGAGCTGAAGGGAAAGGTATCGAGCCTACTTGGACTGCTTCAGGGGGAAGCGGTCAAACCCGGATGAGAAAGCAAGAGGGACCAAGGGATATTTATTGACGGAATTATCTTATAACTATACTCAGGTTTCGCAGTTATGTAAATCAGACGCGGATTGTCATTTCCGCCACGGATTGTCATCCCCGCGAAGGATTGTCATCCCCGCGAAGGATTGTCATCCCCGCGAAAGATTGTCATCCCCGCCACGGATTGTCATCCCCGCGAAGGCGGGGATCCAGAATAAAGTTTAATTCTCATCATTCCAGGTAATTACGAGCTTCCCGATCTACGTTTGCTCTTTCAAGTAAATATTGCAACTGGGTGTCATTTCGTCAATAGATGTCCTCACCGGTGTAGAGATCAGGAAGAACTCTCAATCTGGATTCTTGCCTTCGCAGGAATGACAGGCCTTCGCAGTAATGACAGTACTTCGCAGGAATGAC
>JALGVR010000159.1 GCA_025774605.1 bacterium
GTGTAGCCGCGGCGGCGCAATCCCGAGAGCGTCGGCATGCGCGGGTCGTCCCAGCCGCTGACGTATCCGCCCTCGACCAATTCACGGAGCATGCGCTTGCTGAGGACAGTGTAGGTGAGGTTGAGCCGGGCGAATTCGATCTGTCGCGAGGGGAATATGCCCAACTCCCTTATATACCAGTCGTACAGTGGGCGGTGGTCCTCGAACTCCAGCGAGCAGAGGGAATGCGTGATGCCCTCGATGGAATCCGACTGCCCGTGGGTGAAATCGTAGGTCGGATAGATACACCACTTGTCGCCCGTCCGGTGGTGTGCGGTATGGATAATTCGATACATTACCGGGTCGCGCATGTTCAGGTTGCCCGACGACATATCGATCTTCGCCCGCAGAACCCTCGAACCGTTCGGAAATTCACCGGCTCGCATCCGGTCGAACAGATCGAGGTTCTCCTCAACCGATCTATCGCGATATGGACTGTTAATCCCCGGCTCCTTCAATGTGCCGCGCGTCCGGCGGATCTCGTCCGCACTCAGATCACACACATACGCCTTACCCTTTCCGATCAACCGGACCGCGAAATCATAGAGCCGGTCGAAGTAATCCGACGCATAGTACAGCCGGTCTCCCCAGTCGAATCCCAGCCAGCGGATGTCCTCCATGATCGATTCGGTATATTCGACATCCTCTTTGACGGGATTGGTATCATCGAAACGCAGGTTGCAGAGCCCGTCGAATTCCTCCGCCATACCGAAGTCGAGACAAATCGCCTTGGCATGCCCGATATGCAGATAGCCGTTCGGCTCCGGAGGAAACCGGGTGTGTACACGACCTTCGTTCTTGTTGTTCCTCACATCCTCTTTGATGATGCTCCGGATGAAGTTAGAGGGGGAAACTGTATCGGTTTTATTCATAAGTGCGGTTTCCTGTCTGGGTTCTCCTGGTTTCAATTACCTAACCGAAAATATAATTATCCCAATATAATTGGGGTCTTAACTGACTACTGATATCTTATGAAGTCCTCATCCCGTCATTCTGA
The DNA here is from genome assembly GCA_025774605.1 of bacterium. Lineage (GTDB taxonomy): Bacteria > Electryoneota > AABM5-125-24 > Hatepunaeales > Hatepunaeaceae > JALGVR01. The sequence goes on from JALGVR010000159.1 coordinate 1,037, forward strand.
ACGAAGTGAAGAATCTCCAATAGTTGGGGAAAAAGCGGGATTCTTCACTTCGTTCAGAATGACGTTGTATCAGAGTATTATGTTAATACTCTCACACAATATAAACTAATCCACAACCATGCCAAGTTTCGATCCCAGGTCAAGAAAATGTTCGATCCATTCAAGCGCGAAATCATCATATCCCACGGCTCGTCGTCGCATCATCGGCAGAAGGGTCTTCTGCAGTTTGTTATAGCTGTTCTGTATCTTCCAGAGGCTGACGTCGAACTCGAGGTTGCGAACCAGCCCGATCGCGTCGATGAGGCTCTGCATCTTGTCGATGTCCAAATTGTCTTCGGCAAAATCCTGCGCCATTCCCTCGAGCGCGCCCTGCAGCGTGAAGCCCAAGGCGACTTTGTCAAGGTTGATGTTAAAATTATACGCATCTTCAATGAGGGAGTCGATTTGATCCCGGTTGAATGACCGTTCGCTGAACGCCCTCCTGAGATCATGGTTAAGCACTTGTTCCACAACCAATTGAAGCACATCGGGAACCGGCATTTTAAGTCCGACAAGGAACCTGATCACCGGTATATTACGCTCATAAATCTGCCGGCAGTCAGCCTCGGCCTCCCTGATGGTCTCCTCCAGGATTTCACGCATGAATTTCCGCTGCTCGTCACGAAACAGGGAATGCAGGGAAAATGTCCTGTTACGAAAACAGCTGTCCAGCAACCGGATGACCTCGGTCACGCTCTTGTGCAGATATGCCTCGGTTATCTCGTGCTCCAGCCTCTTGTAGGCTTCCTGTCCCTCAAACAGCCTTACACCGCCGGCAACGTTGTGATCCCCCAGGTGAAGAGAGGCATAGCTGATCTCCGTTGATTCCCAAACGACGTCGGAGCTTATGACCGCCCTGCCGACAGCGAGCTTGGTACGACCGGACCTGAGTGCATTCCGCGATTCCTGTTTGACCTTGTAACAGTATATCGATGTGTCCTCGGGATAATCCTCGAACAGCGAGCTCACCGCGTAGTGGGCGCCGACATGCGTGAGATCCAACATGGAAGGCTTGACGTGCTCCTTGAATATCAATCGTCCATTCTTATATGATTTACGGTTGCTGACGGCCTTTTCCAGTCTGTTCAGAAAACGACGCTCGTAATTATTTCCAAAAGCCTCCTGGGCAAGCTGAACCGTACGCCCCGCATACCTGATCACCTGGATGGTCTGAACCTCCGAGAGTTCGTCGAAGAACCAGCCGCAACTCGTGTACATCAGCATCGCGTTGCGCTGCATCTCGAGGAGCTTCAACCGCGAGACATCGCTGTCGTCTGAACGATCTCCGGCGCTGTTCCGTCCCAGGAATTCATCGACATTATCGCGGGAGCGGTCGAGGACTACATCGATGTATTCGTTGCGCGCCTGCCATGGATCTCTGAACAGGGCGCTCCCCCTGCTCTCGTAAAGCGGATCTATTTCACTGCGCAGCCAGTCGAAGGTTGCCCGCAAAGGCGCCCGCCATTCCTGATTCCATTCCGGATGCTCGCCCGAATTGCACCCACAGTTCGCGCGCCAGCGCTCCAGGCCATGAGAACAGCTCCACGAAGTATTCTCAACGATTTCAACCTCATGATCGGGAGGATTCATCTCGAGATATTCACTGTAATTTGTAATCCGCGCCAGCCCGTTGTCCTCGATATGGGACAGTGCGTATGCCAGCGCCATATCGCCGAATCTGTGGTGATGTCCATAGCTCTCACCGTCGGTGGCAATATGACTGAGTTGCGGTTCACTGTTCTCATGGTTGAAGGCGCTGAGGAGTCGATGGGCAAAGTCATAACCATTCTTAAGTATTCCCTCGAACGCCACCGCCCGCGCTGCCGCACCGTTGTAAAAGAACAGCGAGATACTGTTACCGGACGGAAGCAGGCAGGTGTAAGGTTTCGATGTATCGACGCCGCTCCCTGTGATGTCCCTCCATGCCCTGTCGCCGCGCCTGCGCACGCGCTTTGCCTGGTGAGGCGCCAGTATGGTAAAGATAATGCCGAATTTCGCCAGCGTCTCAAGGCTTTCGACATCCACCGCTGTTTCCGGCAGCCACATGCCCTCGGGTCGCCGACCGAAGCGTCGCTCGAAATCGCGGATACCCCAGATTACCTGGGTTTCCTTGTCGCGTTCACTGCTCAAGGGAAGGATCGTGTGATTGTAAGCCTGGGCGATGGCGGAACCGTGACCGGAGAAACGTTCCCGGCTGTCCCTGTCCGCGTCGATAATAGCCTGATAAGTATCCGGAGCCTTACTCTCCAACCAGGAGAGCAGGGTGGGTCCGAAGTTGAAACTCATGAAGCTGTAATTATTGATGATGCGAGCGATCTTCCCCCGTTCATCCAGGACACGCGAGGCGGCATTCTGAGAATAGCACTCGGCGTTTATACGTTCATTCCAGTCGTGAAACGGATAAACCTCGTCCTGCAGTTCGATCTCTTCGAGCCAGGGATTCTCGCGCGGCGGCTGATAAAAATGCCCGTGTATGCATATGTAGCGATTCATACCGATTGTCGTTTGTCCACTTGCTTCAGTAATCCTGTTTTGATGCCTTGAAAGACGCCCGGTTATTCACTGAAGTTTCACAGTTGGTTCTAAGTCCTGTCATTCCTGCGCAGGCAGGAATCCAGATTGAGAGTTCTTCCTGATCTTTACACTGGCGAGGACATCTATTGACGAAATGACACCCCGTTCTAATATTTACTTGAAAGAACGTTCTGGTTCCCCGCGTTCGCGGGGATGACGAAAGCTGGAAGCACGGGGATGACGAAAGCTGGAAGCGCGGGGATGACAACCCGTTGCCGATATTTTATATTCCCGCCTGCGAGGGAATGACAGTCCGCGGCTGATTTATATAACTGCGAAACATGAGATTATATCTCACCCTGTCATTCCTGCGCAGGCAGGAATCCAGATTGAGAGTTCTTCCTGATCTTTACACTGGCGAGGACATCTATTGACGAAATGACACCCCGTTCTAATATTTACTTGAAAGAAC
>JALGVR010000160.1 GCA_025774605.1 bacterium
CCCGCGAAGGCGGGAATCCAGATAAGCATTTGATATTACGTAAGTTGCCTGGATTCCCGCCTTCGCGGGAATGACAGCATCTTTCATACGCATTTTTACTCAAGTAGGTACTACTACCAAAATGTCATCCCCAATTGTCAAGACGTCATCCCCAATTGTCAAGACGTCATCCCCAATTGTCAAGACGTCATCCCCGCGCACGCGGGGAACCAGAGTGTGGCACAGGTAGCTTGCTACCCGTGTTTCAATTTTCATATATACAGGCTTTTGCAGAAGGGATTCCATCTTCTTATGGATTTTGTATAGTTTGACTTTGATACACGGATAGCGGAGCTATCCGGGCCGCCCGCCGGGGATGACATGTAAAGGCATTTACAGAATATTACAAAGAACTTAAACATCTGACTGTACATTGGTAAGAGTAAAACCCCACCTGAAACCTGCACAGGTGGGGTTTTGTATGTAACTGGTTAAGTTCTGGAATCAAGCCGCCCTGCTGCTTTTCCTCTTCGGTTTCGGCAGCAGCATCATACGCAGCACCTCATCGATTGTTTCAACGAACTTGAACTCCAGTTTCTCCCTGACGATGTCCGGGATCTCTTCGAGGTCGACCTGGTTGGCGGACGGGCAGACGATCATCTTCATGTGTCCCCGCGCTGCGGCAACGCTCTTCTCGCGCAGACCACCGATCGGCAGAACCTCGCCCTCAAGCGTTATCTCGCCGGTCATGGCTATATCATGCCGAATCGGCCGACCGGTGAACAGTGAAGCCAGTGCGGTGGTGATGGTTATGCCCGCCGAGGGACCGTCCTTCGGTGTGGCGCCTTCCGGGATGTGGATATGGACATCGTTGCTCTTGAACATCTCGTACGGGATTTTCAGCTTGTCAGCCTGGTGTTTTATCAGCGACATGGCGATGCTTGCCGATTCCATCATCACCTCCCCGAGCCTGCCGGTTATCTTGATGTGTCCTTCTCCCGGCATCGAGATGGCTTCGATGCGCAGCAGGACTCCACCGACAGGCGTCCAGGCAAGTCCGGTGGCCACTCCAACCTGCGGCTTGCGTTGATACAGTTCAGGCATAACCTTGGGTGCGCCCAGAAAATCCTGGAGGTTGCGCGTCGTGATACGGGTTTTCCCAGACTCGCCGGCTGCCACCTTGACGGCGACCTTGCGGCAGACCCTGCCGATGGTGCGTTCCAGCGTCCTTACACCGGCTTCGCGCGTGTAGTATACGGCTGTTCTTTCAAGCGCCTTGTCCGTAAACGACAACTGCCTGCTGGAGAGTCCATTCTGCTCGATCTGCCGCGGCAGGAGGTAACGACGGGCGATCTGAACCTTTTCCGGCGTGATGTAACCGGGCAGCTTGATTATCTCCATCCGGTCCCTGAGCGGTGAGGGGATGGTCTCCAGGTGGTTCGCCGTGGTGATGAACATGACCTTTGACAGGTCGAAGTCGAGCTCGAGGTAATTGTCCTGAAAGGCGAAATTCTGTTCGGGATCGAGCACTTCGAGCATCGCCGAAGAGGGATCACCACGGAAATCGGTGCCGAGCTTGTCTATCTCGTCGAGCATGAAGACCGGATTGTTGGTGCCGGCGCGTTTCAGGTTCTGGATTATCCTGCCCGGCAGGGCGCCGATGTAGGTTCGACGGTGCCCGCGGATTTCGGCTTCATCGCGCATGCCTCCCAGCGACATCCGTACGAACTTGCGCCCCATGGCTGAGGCGATCGACTTGCCGATTGAGGTCTTCCCCACGCCCGGAGGTCCAACGAAGCACAAGATCGACCCTCTGCCCTCCGGTTTCAGCTTCCTGACTGCCAGATATTCCAGGATGCGTTCCTTGACGTCGTTCAGTCCATAATGATCGCGGTTCAGGATGCGTTTGGCGATGGCTATTTCAATCCTGTCTTCGGACGATTCATTCCAGGGCAGGTCGAGAATCCAGTCGATGTAATTACGGCTGACGTTGTAGTCCGCCGCGGCCGGATTCATCCGCTTCAGACGTTCGATCTCCTTTTCAGCGGTCTCCTTGACCTTTTCGGGGGCGTCGAGTTCTTCAAGCCTCTCCATTAACTCCGTGATATCAGTGTTTTCCTGGTCTTCACCGAGTTCCCGCCGGATGGCTTTCAACTGTTCGCGCAGGAAATACTCACGCTGATTCTTTTCGATGGTGGCGGAAACCTCACTCTGAATCTGGCTGCCCAGCCGGATGATCTGCAGCTCTTTCGTCACCAGTTTTGACACCTTCGCCAGTCGCTCTTCCACATCCACCGCCGACAGAATTTCCTGACGTTCGTCGGGCTTGATGTTCAGGTTCGAGGTGATGAAGTCCGCCAGTGCGCCCGGGTCGTTGATGTTTATCAGGGCTACTTTCATTTCCGCGGGCAGTTGTTGCGCCTTGTCGATAATCTCGCTGAACTCCTCCTTGAGATTGCGCGCAAGGGCTTCGACTCGAATGCCTTTGGCTCTGACCGGTTTAACATGTGCCATGCTGACGACCTTCACCCCGGTCGGGCTTTGCTCGATGTTCTTGATCTTCACTCTGCCCAAGCCCTGCAGCAGCAGGCGGATGCTGCCGTCGGGAACCCTTGCCATCTTGAGCACCAATGCGACGCAGCCGATCGGATACGGTTCCTCAACTCTTTCGCCCGGCTCCTTGCCCGGTTTTTTCAAGGCGACCGTAAGCAATTTGTTTTCACTGGTGAGCACTTCGTTGAAGAGCTGAATGGCATCGTTTTCCTGGACGATTATGGGGCTGAGAACGCCCGGAAAGATGATGAGGTCGTTCGTCAGGAACAGCGGAAGTTGCATCGGGATTTCGGGAGCGAGCGAATCCAATTGTTCTTCGTTCATATAGTCCTCAGGAGATTGATATTTCAATGCTGCCGGAGAGGGCTTCCTCCCGCTTGGGTAGATGAATCTCGAGAAATCCCTGCACATATCGGGCATTGTTGCGTTCCGGATCGACCGGCGCCGGCAGCTCGATGATGCGTTCAAAGGGACCGAAATCTATCTCCATCTTGTGAAAATGTCTCTTGCGCTGTCCATGCCGTTCCCGTCTGATACCGTGGATGGTCAGGATATTCTTGATCAGGATCAGTTTAATATCCTGGGTGGTGATTCCGGCGATATCCATGACGATGACAACCTCGTCGTCAGTTTCATACACGTCCGTCAGCGGTTTCCAGCCCTTTTCAGCGGGCATGATCGACCAGCGGCGGGCTTTGTAGTAGTGGTTGAAGACGAAATCGAGATCATCGTCGATATCATCCGTATCCCGTGCTACATGCATGAGAGCGTTCAATTTCACATTGACCTCCTGTTTGGCGTGAATATTAAGTCATCACTGAGAGCCAATATAATATATTATCGAGGACAGTAAAAGCGGGGGATAATGCTATGACTTCAGGTTTGTTTATTTTACACCTGAAAATCGATCGGATTTGTGGGGGGGGGTCGCAAAGGATGATGGATGACAGACGGGGAGCATAGACATTCTTGTCTGTGCAGAAGATCGTTAGGATTCAAAGAGAATAGACCCGTCCAGCGATCCCCGCTTTCGCGAGGACAAGGCTGTCCGGGCCACGCGGTCATTCCTTCCCCCCCTGCGAAGTAGGGGGGGACAAAGGGGGGGTCGCATGTCGTTGACACGAAAGGCGGTGGTGGTGAAGTGAGCGAGGGAGCGAGGAAGCGAGGGAGCGAGGAAGCGAGGGAGCGAGGAAGCGAGGGAGCGAGTGAGCGAGGGAGCGAGGAAGCGAGGAAGCGAG
>JALGVR010000067.1 GCA_025774605.1 bacterium
TCCAACGATGCTGTTCCAAAGCTTCTTACTTTTCGTTTTTTTGTTATAGCTTTGACGAAAAGCGATTTGGAATTCCTGGCTTTTACTCATTATTCTAATCGTCTCTTGACTCGGTGGTGAAACCGAACTTATTTGGCTAACTCCCGCAATTGTTGCTGTGCCAATCAGACCAAGCAAGAAGCCACTTCCAATACCGCCAACAAACCACCATCCACCTGAGTAGCTCATTGAAGCAGATAATTCACCTTCCATTAAACCTTGGATATAAGTTCCTTCAGGTTTATCGGGCTTCAATCCGGGTTGTTGCGCAAAGACCGTTGACATAAAGGGTGTAAGAATCAGAAACCAGATCAATGTCACTGCTATCAGCTTTCGCATAATTCTTCTCCTATAAATCGTTCCAACATATTGTTGTGGTGTCAAATGCATCGTTTGACATCACCCAAATCAAGACTTGTAACTTGCCATTTGTAACTTGTAACTCTACCCCCCTTCATCCTTATTATCTCCCATCTCTTCGGATATCATCGCAAACAGCAACGGTATCATAATCTCATGGTGTCCGATGAAGTTGAATTTCCTGCCTCCCGTCAGGGTGGGTCTGACGAGTACGTTCTGCGTGGGTCGGTAGTGGACGATCATGTCGAAATTGGCAACCAAGGTTGCGCGCGACTGTCAGGGCTTTAAGGAATACTTCCGGCATTATCACCGCCGAACCGATGTTCAAAACCACCGAGCCCTCGCGCAGCTTCCCGACCTCGTTGGCGAATACACGAAAATCCCTCATGCTGGCTCTGCCGATGGCTGCGCCGTCAGCCGACGGATGCTGGTGATTGATGTCGGTGCCCAGCGCTGCGTGCACCGTCAAGGGAATATTCAAGCGATCGGCGTTTACAAGCAGACTGAGCCGTTCGTAAGGGGCGTTCGCCGAGCTGAGAGCCATGCCGAGAGCTTCCCCGTACCCCAAGCCGGAGTCAGCTCCGTCATTGATGGATTTGTTGATGAAATCCGCCGTGTCGCGGCTCATGCCGAAGCTACCGTCCGCCAGCCCCTCCGCGACATCCTCTGAAGTCCGGCCGAATAGCGCGATTTCCGTATCATGGATTGTGCCGGAGCCGTTGGTAGCCAGCGCGGTGATTACACGGCGTTTCATCAGCTCGATCAACAGCGGCGCCAGACCGGTCTTGATCACGTGCCCGCCGAACATGACGATTACCGGCTTCCCCGATTCGGCGGCATCCGCCACATGCCGGGCAAACTGACGCAGTTCCTCCGCCGCCAGGATGTCCGGCATCGATTTAATGAACTCCGCCAATGACGCTCCGGCTCTCAACGGTTTCGCAAACGCGCTCCGGTCAACCCTGCGCGCCAGATCAGCCATGCGGAAAGTCTTCACACGGGAAAGGTCGATCTCCTCGTATTTCGAACGCCCTGCCTTACTCATTGATCACCCAGCCTGTAACCGGTCAACTTCGCCCAGACCGAACCGAAATACAGCCTGCTCCTCATCATCACCGGCAACTTGTGCTCGTCGGCGGAAAGCCAGATCTGCATGTCCCCTTCACGACGAAAGATCCCCGATGTCTTCAGCAGCGGCTCAACAACGAAACAATCGAATTTGCCCGCCGGTACCTTGATCTTCTCCCTTCGTCGAACCAGCACCTCCAAATCATACCTTTTATTGATGTCGTGCACATCTATCCAGATCGAATGTCCAACCTTCAATTCCTGGGTTCTCACGTGATAAAAGGCTGAAAGCACATCCTGGACCAAACCGTCGAGCTCCAGTGTATCGGGTTGTTCTCCGGAGCCCTTATGCAATAAGGCAATCCCCGCCTCCGGCTTATACTCGACAAGTTTGTCATCCTTCCACTTTCCCTCCCGCAAATGCTTTTTATAGCGTCGGGAAAACCCCCCGCTCGTATCCCGCCAACTGGTAATCCGGTCTCTGACCTTGTAGAACATGTCAACCGTTCGGGTAGACCGGGCTTCGGAGACGATCTTAAGACACGGTCGTCCATCCACATCCTCAACCGCCTCCACCGACATGTGGGCTTTGCCGCCGAGGATCAAACCCAGGTAGACCTTGAAATCAAGCCTTTCACCGACCCGGTAGGGAGCTTCTGATTGTGAAGGATCACCGCTCAAGCGCGATAATGGCAACGCAGTAAGCAATAAAACACCCAGGGTCAGGACAATATAGTCGCGCATCATCTCCTTAATATGAATTCTCACCCTTTATCACCGCGCGTACCGTCAGGAACAATATCTTCAAATCGAACCACAACGACCAGTTTTCCACGTAATATCGGTCATATTCGGTGCGCGCTTCAATCGGCGTGTCACCGCGCAAGCCGTTGACCTGCGCCCATCCGGTCAGGCCGGAGCGAACGCGGTGCCGCTCCTGGTAGCCGTCTATCTTCTCTTCGAACTGCCTGACGAACTCCGGTCGTTCCGGTCGCGGTCCAACCAGGCTCATGTCACCCCTCAGGACATTAAAAAGCTGTGGCAGCTCATCAAGCGACCAGCGCCGCAGAATCCTGCCGACGGCGGTCACCCTCGTATCGCCCGGCTTCGCCCATACCGGTCCGGTTTTCGCTTCCGCATCAACTGCCATTGAGCGGAATTTCAGACAGTTAAACTCACCGCCATCGAGCCCGACCCTCCGCTGGCGAAACAGCAGTGGACCTCTTGAGTTCAGCTTGATGGCCAGAGATATGACCGCCATCAACGGCAGAGTAAGGATTATCAGCAACACAGAGACGACTACATCGAATATCCGCTTGACAATCCCCATCCATCCCTGGAAGGGGTTCTCCTTCAAAGTCCACAGCGGCACTCCACCGACCTCGAATATCCTCTTCGGTCTGCCGTTGGCGGGATGAAGCTCGGGAAGATAGAGGAAATCGATATTTACGCCGTAACAGGCGGCGACCAGTTCGGGCAAAACCTCCCGGTCCTCGGCGGCGGGTGCAATAATCAGCGTATCCAGCCGGTGCTCCCTGACCGTCTCGCCGGCTTTATTCACGCTTCCAAGCCGCTCAAGCCCCTGTGGAGCGACCTTGCCGTAACTTATACTGCCGACAACCTTCAGTCCGAACTCCGGATGCCTCTCCAGATGATGAATAACCGGCAGAGCCTGTTCTCCTTCACCGACTATCGCCGCACGTCTAACGGCAACACCGATCAGGTAAAGCTTCTGCCGCAGCCACCTCGCGGCAATCCTCACCAACATCAGACAACCACCGCTGAACAGAAAGATGAGAACCATCGTCAACCGCGAGAAACTCGCCCCGCGATAGAAGAACAGCGCCGCCAGGAGCAGTGTGTACGCGGAGATGAAATACTTGAACACTGACGCCAGTTCATCAAGCAGGCTGTCCTGGCGGGGAAAGCTGTACATTCCACCGACGAGCAGCATCATCGGGGTCAATACACCGAAAGCCAGCGACAACCAGATATACCAGTCCACCGGAGGCAAACCGGTGACGATCGGGATACGGGCGGCGATCGGCTCACTGAAACGAAACAGAAACGCCAGCCATGTTCCGCCGGCGACTGCAACGAAGTCGCATGAGAACGCGGCAAACTGAACCCATACCCTGGCTCGCTGGCTCACACGAACCTCCCCGCATGTTCTCTGTTATCCTCCCAGGCGTTGTGAATGAATTCGGTCATCTCATTCAGGAATCTATCCCTGTTGAACCGTTCGGCGTTTCGACGTATGGCTTCCGCATCGAATTGATCCGGATCGAAGCCGCGCAAGAGCTCCATCAGCGAGGCGACCGACTGTTCGTGGAAAAATACGCCGGTTCTTTCCGCACCGTCCGAAATCACTGTCTCCAATGCGCCTCCCCTTCCGTAGGCGATCACCGGACAGCCACACGCCTGAGCCTCAACCAGTACAATCCCGAAATCCTCCTCACCGGCGTGGATCAGCGCGTCAGCCCCCTGATAGAGCTCAATTATTTTCTCCAGCGAAACCGACCCGACGAACTCGACGCTTCCGCCCGCCAGCCTTGCCAGCTTGCGATCTTCAGAGCCCTCGCCGACCACGATCAACCTCAGGCCAAGTCTGCTGCATGCTTCAACGGCGAGATCGACACGCTTGTAGGGAACCAGAGCCGAGACGACGAGAAAATAACCGCTCGCCTTATGTTCGAGTGAGAAGTGATCGATGGCGACCGGCGGATAAATAACGGTCGCCTCCCTGCGGTAGTATTTTCTGATTCGGTCGCGGATGTGACCGGAATTAGCCGCGAAACGGTCAACACGCGCCGCACTCACCTCGTCCCAGATACGCAGGTAGTGCGCCACCAGCCCGGCTGCCGCACGCAAAGGCTGGCTTAACTGCTGGGGACCCAGGTAGTCCGAACGGACATCCCAGACATACCGCATCGGCGTATGAGCGTATGTCACGTGCAGCGCGTCCGGCGTGGGAATGACCCCCTTGGCGACGCTGTGACTGCTGGAGATGATCAGATCATAGCCCTTGAGATCGAACGATTCCATCGCCCAGGGAAACAACGGCAGGTAGGTGCGGAAGAATCGCCTTCCAAAAGGCAGTCGAACGATGGGGGACTCGATGATGCGATGTTTCTCAATTCCTTCGGATATTCTGTCAGGGGTGTGAATCAAGGTGAAGATGTCGGCCTCGGGAAACATCAGGCATAGCTCTTCGAGAACCTTCTCGCCGCCGCGCATGCCCGTCAGCCAGTCATGAATCAGCGCCACACGCTTCGCCGGAACAAGCTCTTTAACCTTCCGGGCTATTTCACTGTCGTTAGGCTTCATTTAACCGGTTTGATAACTTGTGCAGCTTGATTTTTACATCTCCCCTGGTGCTAATATAATATATTAAATCAGTTTCAACAGGTGTTTTACCGGCTTCGGCTTCATTTTTCCGAATTGAGCCGTATTTCGTCCGAGCAGCGATCCTGACCTGTCAACGGGGGCATTCTATGGCTGTATTGTCATCCCGAACGCAGGAAGGATCTTCCCTGATGGAAGGGGATGAGATTCTTCGCTTCGTTCAGAACGACATAATTTTGTTCAGAATGACATGACCTCGTTCAGAACGACATGTGGGAACGCATCCATAACCTGCCACCCGTATTAACTTACTGCAACCGTAAAGACAGCGCCATCCCATAACCGCGGCATTCACCTGCTAAAACGACTCCAGTCTTATCGTGATCTCGATCGAGATTGGTATGGACATGCCTTCACCGTTCTCCATCATCGGCCCGCTGTCCATGACCAGATCACCCGAATACTTCTGGTTCAACTCAGCGGCGGTTACCCATCCCGTGGCTTCGTTCAACTCGAGCATACCACTCTGTTCTCCCTTAAGTTCATAGCGCATCTTCAACGGACCCATCTCAATCGGATCGACATCCAGGTTCGGTTCAGCTTCGGAACTGACTTCGACGACAGCAATGCCGTCTCTGCGCTCCTTCAGCGTCCAGGTATTATTCAAGATCATGGGAAAGCCGTGTGTTTCAACAACTTCACTCGTCCAGGAATCGTTGATTCCGACCGGCTTGTCCGGATATATCGCCATCATGTTGTCCATCATCTCCTCGACGCCCTCGTTGCCGAACTGATCACGCAGCTTGTCCTCGAGCGCGGTTTTCATGCGACCTTCGGGAAGATCGATCCTCTCCAGCATATCCGCGATCATCTCATCGCCGCCCTCCACATCAAAGACATGACCGTCAGGAGATATTCTCATAGCGAAACTCTGACCGACGAGCGCGGCGTAACCCCTTGCCATGGGGGGAATCTCGGCAGGGGGATCGGATGAATCGTATTCGAATTTGCCCATGCCGCCGGCATCCTGCTTGAAAACAACACCATGGTAAACGACATCCACCCTGGCGATCCCAAGGGAATCGACCTCCCTGACATCAAAGCTGTAACCGATGCCGATCGATTGCAGGATCTGTTGCTCTCGTCCCATGATCGTCTGGGTGATCTTCTGATCCGTGGTCATGCGCAGATTGTACGACTCGCCCTGCTTCAGCCGCAGTTGCAGTTGTATCTTTTCCGGTTGAACCTGTAACTGCCTTCGAGAAGCGCAGCCGTTGGTCAGGACAGCCGCCGCAACCAACAGCGCGAAAAACGAATATGGAATTTTATCTCTTCTTCTCAACTAAACTACTCCTGGGTGATTTAACTATTTATTAAGATGTTACAATTCTTTTACAACCTTGAAACAAGTGTCAAACGACAAGTGCAATGACTCCAAGCACGGCACAATAAAGCGCGAACCACTTGAGCCCGCCGCCGGATACGATGCGCAGCATCCAGGCTATCGCCAGGTATCCCGATATCATCGCCGCCAGCGCGCCGATGAAATGAGCCGCGCTGAAGGCGACCGATCCATCCATCCAATCAGGAATGGTCAGGATTATCGCCCCGCCCACCGAAGGCAGCGATAGAATAAAGGCGAAATCAACCGCCGATCCGCGTCGAACGCCGGTCAATATGCCCACACCGATGGTCGATCCCGAACGCGATACGCCGGGAACCAGCGCCGCCGCCTGGGCGATACCTATCGCCAAAGCCCGCCGGAAACCCATATCGCCCGCGGAGACCCTGTCCCGGGAAAACCTCTCCGAAATATAGAGCAACGACGCCGTGAACAACCAGGCGACGCCCACCAGCTTGATATCGTTGAAGAGCGCGGCAATATCGTCCTTAACCAGAATCCCGATCACCCCGGCCGGGACCGTTCCCACGACCAGCCAGAGCAGCCAGCGTCTGCCCTCTCCCCTGCCGCTCCATGATTCGGAGAGTATGTTGACGATCCTGACCCGGTAATAGACCAGCACCGCAAGCAGCGTACCCGCATGCACTGCGACTTCGAAGCCCACGTCATTTGCAGGTCCGGCACCCAACAGGGCGCGGGCAAGCGCCAGATGCCCGCTGGAGGATATCGGCAGGAATTCGGTCAATCCCTGCACAACACCCATGACGATCCCCTGTGTGACCGTCACTCTCCCACCAGCTCAAATTCGCCATACCTGAAACGAACAAGGGGTACCCGCCGATCGATCCGTTCCTCCTTCAGCAGCGACACCTTTCCGCTGAGGGTTTCAAGATCGCGTATCTGGGAGAGCGCTATCCGCATCGATTCGGGATCCTCGCCGCGCGCCACGGCGAAAGACATCATCCTGGCGGCTCTCTCGCCCTCCAGATGATGGATATTGATCCCCAGACTGTCAGCGCCGGACACTCGCGCGGCGAAATCGTAGTAATCCTCGCCGCCGCGTACGTTCATCGGGTCGGCAAAGACAATCCCGTTAATATAATCGCCGACCCGGAACAGGCATTCACGGTCCGACCAGTTCTCATCTCCGAGAAGCTGGGTTGTCAGGTTGAAGCGTGCGAACTGCGGCGCGAGCATCTCGACCGATCCCGGCTCAACGACCAGCAGAAATCCATCATATACTTTCAGGGGGATCTCCAGCGAATCAATCTCATTCTTGGTCAGGGTCATCCATTCGCGCAGCCGCGCGTGATCCGCCTCCCACAGCGAATCAAGCAGCGCATCCGACACCGTCCAGGTCGTATCCTCACCGCTATCCATCTCTATGCCGGGCGGCGGCAGAACCGGCTGTAAACATGACTTGTCGACCGTGAATTTCAGCTCGTTTATAAGTAGATAACCCTTCGCCTGGTAACATAGCCTGAGGGAATCATCGTAAGCCCTCCGCAGTCCGATCTTCCTGATCCGTTTCAACTGCATGCTGAAATCCTGTGCCCCGGGATAGTATGCCTCCTCAACCAGAATTTCACCGCCGGCTGAATCGATTGCTTCCCTGAAGCCTTCCACAATCTGGCGACCGGTCTGGTTGAGCGGCGCGAGTATGCCGAAATGCGCCAACCCCAACTCGAGCATCGCATGAATGCCCAACGCCCGGCCTTCATGATAGTAATCGGGTCTCCCCTGGAAAATATAACGACCGATCGAGGTCAGGTCGCCGACACCACAGGTCGTGGTCAGGAAGGGAACCTTCGCCGCTTGAGCCTCCATTGCCAAACCTGCAGCCTCGGCGGGATCCAAACCCCCAACCATTCCCCAGACGCCGGTTTCGTCGGTCAGCATCTGCGCCAGTCTGACCGCTCTTATCGGATCGCCTTCGCTGTCGTATACGGTGAGTTCTCCAGTACCGTAGCTGTTCCAACCGATCCGGAATCCGTTCAGAAATGCCCTGGCGGCGTCCGCTTCGGCAGAGCTCAACGGCAGCACCAGACCGATCTTCGGCTTTTGTGAAGACCGGTTCGGTTGACCCTTCCGGGCTTCCTGCTGTTCCAGGAAGTCGTCCAACTCGCCGAGCAGGGAGCGCGCCGCGCTGACCAGGTCTTCATCCTCTGAAAATCCCAGAATCCAGCCGAGATGAACGCGCGCATCCTCCCAGTGTTCCGACATCACATCACACTCGGCAAGGATCATGCGCGCATCATCCACATAGCCGGAATCGGGGAACTTCAGCTTGAGCGTGTTCGCCTCAAATCGGGCTCTGTCCAGCTCCCTCGATTTCAGCGCAGCCCGTGCGGCGATGTAGGTGACGGAAGATTCCCGTTTTGAATTCGGGAAATCCCTGCGGAAGCGATCCACCAGCCGCAGCGTTCCCTCCAGATCATTGCCTTCAAACGTCGCCCGCAGATTGCCGTAGGACTGGTCAAGGGTAAGCGGTTCACTGTCGGCGGTAACCTGACCACGCGCAATCGTGCAATCGGCAGCGAACGCCAGGAGTGCTACGGTGAAAATCAGGCTCACGGCTTCACCGCGTGAAACCGAAAGGTGCAGAAATTTCCAGAACCGTTTCTTTATTCCCATTCCACTGTCCCCGGCGGTTTTGATGTCACGTCGTAGACTACCCGGTTAATCCCTCTGACTTCATTGGTGATCCTGGAAGATATCCGCGCCAGCAGTTCGTGCGGCAGTGGTGAGAAATCGGCGGTCATGAAATCACGCGTGTCCACCGACCTCAGGGCGACCACTCGCTCATAGGTGCGACCATCCCCCATCACGCCGACCGACTTGACCGGCAGCAGCACCGCCAGCGCCTGGGAGACCCTGTCATACCAGCCCGAATTTTCCAGCTCCCCGATGAAAATGGCGTCCGCCTCCTGCAGCATAACGACCGATTCGGCATCAACTTCACCCAGGATTCTCACCGCCAAGCCCGGACCGGGAAAGGGGTGACGCATCAGAATCGACTCCGGCAGTCCGAGTTCGCGCCCGACCTGCCTGACCTCATCCTTGAACAGATCCCGCAGCGGCTCAACAAGTTTCAGTCCGAGCTCCTCCGGCAGTCCACCGACGTTATGGTGGGTCTTGATTACGTCCGCCGGTCCCCGTGATCCGGCGGATTCGATGACGTCCGGATAGATTGTCCCCTGAACCAGAAATTTGGCGTCACTGATCTTCCCGGCTTCCTCCTCGAATACCCTGATGAACCGGTTGCCGATGAGCCTGCGTTTCTCCTCCGGGTCAGATACTCCGGCAAGATCGGCAAGAAATTCAGCGCCCGCGTCCACAACGTATAGACGATCGCCGAATATCGGTCTGAAAACATCCTCCGCCCGGCGCGCTTCGTCCTTGCGCAGAAGTCCGTTGTCGACCAGTATACAGCGCAACCTGTCACCGATGGCTCGATGAACCAGCGTTGCCGCCACGGATGAATCCACTCCACCCGACAGCCCGCAGACCGCGCTGCCGTCGCCGATTGTCCCGTTGATTTGTTCGACGGCGCGTTGAGCGAACGAGCGCATATCCCAGCCACCCGCCGCGCCGCAGATATCGTAGAGGAAGTTCCGCACCATCCTGTCACCGGACGGCGTATGGCTGACCTCCGGATGAAACTGGACGCCGTAAAGTTTCCGCCCGGGTTGTTCCACAGCGGCCACAATGCCGGAACCGCTCTGAGCAGTCAAAGTCCATCCATCCGGTAATCGCGTCACATGATCCCCGTGACTCATCCAGACCGGTTGATCATCATCAAGACCGGCAAAAAATCGTGATGGATTCTGTTGAATTATAGTGGCGCGACCGTATTCGCTTACATCGCCCGAAGAAACATCGCCCCCCTGACTGATTACGAGTAGGTGCATGCCGTAACAGATACCCAACAGCGGGACGCCGAGCTTGAGCAGTTCTCTGTTGAGCCGTGGTGCACCCTCATCGTAGACGCTGCGCGGCCCGCCGGAAAGAATGATACCGACCGGTTCGAGCGCACGGATCTCATCAACGGGCAGATCCCACGGTTCGATGCGGCTGAACACCCCCTCTTCCCGGCAGCGGCGGGCGATAAGCTGGGTGTACTGCGACCCGTAATCGAGGATCAGAACTGTTTCGAGCTGCTCATTCAAGATTCCATCCCTTCATAACCCGTATAAACTCACGGTCGGTCTGATCGACCCTTATCGGAGTGACAGATATATAGCCCTCGCGGATAGCCTCCATATCGCTGCCGGAACCGTTGTGATTGAGGACGTTGTATCCACCGATCCAATAATACTCCTGTGCGCGTGGATCCAGACGCTTCTCTATCTCCTCCTCGTAGTGGGATTCAGCCTGGTGCGTGATCTTGACTCCCTTAATCTCACCAGCATCCACGCCGGGAACGTTGATGTTGACCAATGTTCCGGTGGGCAGTTCAGCATCCGTGACCAGCGGACAGATCTTCCGCGTGAACTCCGCCGCCGGATCGTAAACCGGATTCAGGTACGATGCCACCGAAACGGCAATCGACGGAATCCCCAGGATCGCGCCTTCCATTGCCCCTGATACCGTGCCGCTGTAAAGTATATTCACACCGCTGTTCTCGCCGCGGTTGATACCGGAAATGACCAGATCCGGCAGGTCGGGGAGGATCTCTCGCAGCGCCAACTTCACGGTATCGACCGGCGTCCCGCGCACGGCGTAGCATCGTTCGCATCCATCGAGCTGAACCTTTTCGACGCGCAGCGGACCGGTCAGTGAGAAGGCATGGCTGACGCCGCTCTGTTCGATGTCGGGCGCAACGACCCACACCTCACCCAGATCGTCCACGGCGTTCTTCAGAGCCTTCAGGCCGGGCGAATAGATTCCGTCGTCGTTGGAAAGCAGTATGCGCATTGTTTTTAGGTAAAACCTGCCGAATAGTAATAGATGTATTAAACTTAAAAGGTAAGAAATTTGGAAACGTGAACCAATAACAATTGAAGCGGGATGGTTCATAATGAAAAATCCCCGCAACATCGGATGAAGGAAGTGAGCAGGTGATCAAGCGAGCAAGGAAAATGGGGTGGTCTGTACAGCCTGCTGAGTGTGGCCCGGACAGCTTGCTGGACGGGTTTATCAAGGAAAGGTCAGGCACTCCTGACTGACCGAATGTGCACGCTAAGTAGCCCGGATACCCCCCCCTGCCACAGTAGGGGGGGACAAAGGGGGGGTTACATTATAAATACACAGCCAGGAGTGTCCACGCTCCCCGTCTCTCAATAATATTCATGCTCCCCCTCCCCGGATATTCCCCCCCTGCCACAGTAGGGGGGGACAAAGGGGGGGTTACCTTATAAACACAATCCGCATCATCGACCTGAACTCACCGGCTTCCATTTTCACAATATACACGCCCGACATGACACCATCGGCATCCCAATCGACCGCATGACAGCCTGTGGATTTCAAGCCGCCAACCAGTAACGCAACACGCCGTCCCGACAGATCGTAGACAGCCAGCTCAACATCCGTCGGTCGCGGCACGGCATAGGGAACGGTGGTTGTGCCGTTGAACGGATTGGGATAATTTCGACCAAGGTTGAATTCAGTCGGGGGGGCGGTCGGCGGAACGGGTGCGGAGTTTTGGGGGATAATCACCGTCCAGCGCTGATCTGATTCGATTGAGAACTCGTCATCGTCAGCCGTCACCCACCACTCAGCCGAAATTTCATCCTCCAGCCCAAGTTCAACTGCAAGACGGGCAATGTCAATCACAACATTGGACACACCCGCGTTCACAATCCACTGGACGGTCGTATCGATCATGTCACCGGAGAAATCGAGGGAAAGCCTGTAATCGCGCAAATCCCCGTCAACGTCCTCCGACCGTTCCCACAGAAAGCGCACTTCGGCAAGAGACAACCTGCTGCCGTCAGCGGGTGACATCAGACTGAAAGGTCCGGGGGGGTCGTTGACGGGAATTATCCTGACGTTGAAGGTGACGTTTACGGTTGCATTATGAGGATCTGTTGCTGAAACCGTAACATCCGCGCCGTTGTCAAGGTTGAAGTTCAACGAGGGGTCCATTCCAAGCACGGATTCATCGATCCGCATATTCAGCCTGTCCGGTGCTCCCGTGAACGAATACATCAGCTCTTCACCTTCCGTATCGCTGAAGACCGTGTCCAGGTCGGCGATCTCAAGTCGTCCCGAATCCTCGTCAACTTCAATATCCGGTATACTGCCGATCACCTCCGGCGGTCGATTGATCCCTCTTCCGACCAGGGTGATTTCGATTTCGTCGCGCTCCCGGTCGTTGCTCTCAATGAAATAGCGAGCCTGCCCTATTCCGATAGTCACGGGGGTAAAGCGGATTGTCGTGTGAGTCTGTTCACCGGGCTGGATATCAACCTCTCCCCCGCCCTCAGTAAACGAGAACTCGCCGCCCTCCTGTTCAATACGCTGTTCGGTAACATACAGCACACCCTCGCCGTCGTTGCCTATCGTAAAGCGCACTTCAGCCGAATTGCCGAGCATGACATTCTCGAAATCATGCGCATCAGGCTCCACCGTAATAACGGCGAACGGTTGGGGGAAGTAATGCGCGCCCATATCGGCACGCGTGCCGTCGGGATCCTGGTTCCTCTCCGCCGGATCACCGGTATCAATACACGGAGACTTGGTTTCATCGTCCTCCGGAAGGTTCTCCCAGGTCAGGCTGTAATCGCCCTCGTCCGGATCGGCGAACAGAGGATCGGCGTCGATGTTGCCCTCACCCCAGTCAACTTCGCCGTTGTCATTGGTTTCGAAGCCGTCTTCACCGCCTTCGATGTCGCTGTACAGAACAACTGCTGAATTATCCGTGTGTTCGGGATAAAAGAATACTTCCTGAGGCGAATTGCCCCGGATAATGCCGCTTATAACGACCAGTTCGGCATCATCTATGCAGAAGACCCCACCGCCGTCATCTTGGGAACCGTTCCCGCATAATGTAACCCGGCTCAGATCCAGCCGGGTATCTTCCAGATAGACACCGCCACCGCATTCTCCGGCTGAATTCCGGGTGATCTGAACACGGGTAAACAACGGATGCCCCGAATTAAAGAACAGACCGCCGCCATGATGAGCGGCTTCATTACCATCAATTACAACATCATCGAGCTCTACAGCGCCGCTGCCGAAGATACCTCCGCCATGGCTCCCGGCTTCATTGGCGGAGATCATCGCACCTGTAAGCTCCGCACGTGCAAGTATATACATCCCACCACCCGCCGACCTGGCGCTGTTATCATGAATGTTCACATCCCGGAGTACCGGAACACCGCGGGAATAGCACCCGATACCTCCCCCACTGTTCTCGCTGCGATTATCGTAGATTTCGATATCGCTCAAATCCGGGCTCGAATCCTCCGAGAAACAGATCCCGCCGCCGTATCCTGTTGCACTGTTTGAACGAACCACCGCACTACTGATATCCGGATGTGCATTCCAGCAGAGGATGCCGCCGCCGCGATCGCCCGTGTTCTCCTCCACGATCAGGTTTCGCAGTGTCGGTCTGGTGCCGTTGCAATAGATACCGCCGCCGCCGTGACCGACCGCCCGACCGTTGCGAAGGGTAAACCCGTTCAACACCGATGCTCTGCCCTCACCGCTGTTAAACACTGCAACGCAGCCGTCTTCATCGCCGTCTATTACAGTTGAAGAGGGATCGTCGGGATCGCCGTTGATCTCGATTCGCTTGCCGTCGAAGTCGATGTTCTCGACGTATTCGCCGGCGGCGACGCGGATCTCGTCGTTGTCACGGGCCGCGTCGATGGCTTCCTGGATGGTGTCGAAATCGCCCGGAACATTCAGAACCTCAGCGATCGAGTGTGTAAAGGAGATGAAGGTGAAAACAAGGGTCGCTATTCCGATCAACATGATTCCGTTCCCCTGGCATTTAGAGAAAAATAATGGAAATGAATGCATTGGTTTTCACCGAATCGAGTTCTTTGAAATATTCTCCATATCCCTGCATGTCATACCCGCGCCCCAAACAAATCAATCACCGGTCTGTTCCAGGAACTGCAAAACGGCGGCGCAGATCTGCTCCGCCAACCGCTGGCGAAAATCCCCGCTCCGCAATTTCTTCTCCTCGGATCTCGAGGATATGAAAGCCATCTCGACGAGTATTGAGGGCATCGAAGCACCGATCAGGACATAAAAACCCGCTTGATCGACACCCCGGTTCTTTATCGCCAGTCCACCGCTTATATCATCCTGCACCAGAGCCGCGAGCTGTTCGGACTCGCGGGCGAAATTAGCTTGAGCCATGGTAAGAAGAATATAGTTCTCCTCGGTCAGGTCCTGGTATTGATCCTGGGATTCCTCGAACTTGATCACCGAGTTCTCGAGCAAGGCGACTTCCATGGCGCGCTCGGTCTTTGCCGGTGCAAGGAAATAGGTTTCGACGCCATGCGCCTTTCCTCGCCTGACAGCGTTGC
>JALGVR010000068.1 GCA_025774605.1 bacterium
CTTCAATAGCTCATCGAGCAATTCAGGACGTATTTTCATCTTGCAAACTCCTGTGTAAAAGTGGTTCTTCTAAAATAACTCTTTTTACTTTTACACAAAATTAATTACAGGCTCCACAGGCAAGAGTGTCTATGCTCCCCGCGCTTTTTCCTTCATCCTTTAGGCGACCCCCCCTTTATCCCCCCCTACTTCGCAGGGGGGGGAATTTGGGCATTTCCTCCTACTGGCGTAGGGGTGGAAAGAACCGGCTCACGTGGCCCGGACAGCTTGCTGGACGGGTCTATCATCTGATTTATGACCCCCCCTTCGTCCCCCCCTACTTCGCAGGGGGGGAGAGTTGGGCATTTCCTCCTACTGGCGTAGGGGTGGAAAGAAACGTCCGGGATACTTCCCTCGCTCCCTCGCTCCCTCGCTCACTCGCTCACTCGCTCCCTCGTTCACTTCATCGCCACCGCCTTCCGTGTCAACAACCTGCGACCCCCCCTTTGTCCCCCCCTACTTCGCAGGGGGGGAGAGTTGGGCATTTACTCCTACTGGCGCAGGGGTGAAAAGAAACGTCCGGGATACTTCCCTCGCTCCCTCGCTCCCTCGCTCCCTCGCTCCCTCGTTCACTCGCTCCCTCGCTCCCTCGCTCCCTCGCTCCCTCGTTCACTTCATCGCCACCGCCTTCCGTGTCAACAACCTGCGACCCCCCCTTTATCCCCCCCTACTTCGCAGGGGGGGAGAGTTGGGCAGGGTCCCTTCAGAAATCTATTTCTCTTTCTTCAGCTTCTTCATCTCCTCCTTTAATTTCTTCATCTCTTCCTTCAACTGCTGCATGTTCTTTTCGAGTTCTTCGCGTCCCATATCGACATGGATATCGAGATCTTTCAGGGATTCCTTAATCAATTCCTTGATGTTTCCGGGATCAAAGTCCTCTTCATCGAAGTTTAAATCGAAATCCTTGATCCAGGGGCCCCAGTCATGGTATTCCTTCTCACCCAGGGTCGCCTTAAGTGTCTTCTTCTTGCCCTTGCGAACGATTTTGATTTCGACTTCAGTGTCCGGATCGTGCGACCTGACCTCTTCGACCAGGTCACCAATATCCTCGATATCCTCATCCCCGATTTTCACGATCACGTCGCCGGCTTTTAGACCCGCCTTCTCAGCGGGTGAATCCTCCTCGACCTCCTCAACCAGGACACCCTCTTCCACGCCGAAGTACCTGGCAAGCTGTTCTTCCAGCTCGATTGTCTCAACCCCGAGGAAACCGCCCGTCTTCATCTCGAAATGATAACCGGGCATCTTCAGTCTGAACGCTTCCTCCGGTCGTTCAGTCAGTTTGACCGCCAATTCCTTCTCCTTGCCGTCGCGGACGAGGACGACCTTCATCTCGTCGCCGGGCTTGTGCTTCAGTATGATTTCCCGGAGTTCATCGCTCGAAGCGACCGGTTCCCCATCCATCTTGATGACGATATCCCCGGCTGCGATGCCGGCATCCTCTGCAGGACCGTCTTCGACGACATCCTCGATTAAAACGCCTTCCCTGCCCTCAAAGTCGAGCGCCTCCCGCTTGGTGTCGTTAAGGTCGGTCGGAAAGACTCCCATGAAAGCACCATCCTCGACATCGGCAACAGTTTTGATTTCTGCGCGCTCTAAACAGTTCTCGCACTCGTGCGCAATGACAGGCGAAAAGCCGGTCAGCAGAAGCGCCACAGCGAAAACGGCAATCCAGTGCCGGTTGTTGGCTCTGCTCATAAAGTCCCCTCCTTTAAATGGTTTGAATGAAAAACCCCTTTCTTCCGCCTTTTAAGTCGATACATCCCTTAAACTCATGTTCATATCATAAGTTCCGTTCAAAACGCGCTTTCAGATAGTCGAGCAGAATTAATCTTATCTGATCTCGGATCCTCCGGAGTACGGGCAGCGCGACCTCATCGGGTTGATCATTCAAGTATGCCGGGTCATCGAAGCCGATATGCTCCTGAGACACGTTGCCGGGGAAAGCAGGGCAGACCTCCCGGGCGTGATCGCAGACTGTGACGACCAGGTCGAGGTCGTCCCTGTCCAGGAACACATCAACCGATTTGGAATGATGACCGGAGATATCGATTCCGATCTCGGCCATGACCTGAACCGCGCGCGGGTTGACCGACGAGGGGTTCGTACCCGCCGAATAAGCCAGCCACTCGTCACCCAGTTCGTGGTTTATCAGTCCTTCAGCCATCTGGCTGCGGCAGGAGTTGGCGGTGCAGATGACGAGGACTTTACGTTTTAATCTTTGCATAATCCCTCACAGATGTTACTCCATAGGCGTCAACAGTACGTACCAGTCACCATGGCGTATTTCGCCGCTAATCCCACAACCTTCCCTCGATAATCCGGCGAATCTCCGCCGCGATATCGTCCACTTCTCTCAAAATGCGATCGGTATCCTCTTTCAACTTACGGGCAAAATCATCATCGGGCAGGCTCTGGAGGTTGACGCGCACGTTGTACGCCGCGCCGCGAGCCGCCAGCGCCGATGTCAGACCGGCAACGCCGGCGTCGGGTGTGAGGTTCCGGTTGCCCTTCTCGGCGGCGATCTTCGCCAGCTTGACTACATCGGGGATCAGCGACAGAACATCGAACGGCACCTGCGCCGCGCCGCGGTTGGCTTCATCAATTGCCCTCTCACGCGCCTGCGCCTGTTCGGGAGTTTTCTTCGGCAGCCGTATCGCATCCATAACCTGGTTGAACGCCTCTGTATCCCTGTCGATATATTCGACCAGCCGGGCTTTCAATCCCTGCGCCTTGACAGCCATTTCGTCCATCTCGGCATTAAATTTTGTGTAACCCTTCTTGCCGAAGGTCAGGCTTGCCACCATCGAAGCCAGCGCCGCCGACAACGCCCCGCACAGCGCGGCAACACTGCCGCCGCCGGGCGCCGGACTGTCGGACGCCAGCTCATCCATGAATTCGCTGATTTTCATTGAGGTCAGATGCCCCGGCTCGCGGATCATGTATTCGATGATGTTCTTCTGCGGATCGAACGGCGAGATCTGGTCGAGCCCCATGGACTGTATGGCACAGCGGATGATGTCAGATTCATTAACGCCGGTCATCACGCCCTGTTTCCTCAGGAAGTACCTGCCGGCTTGAAGCATGGCTTCCAGCGGGATGACGCCGACCAGCTCGCTGCCGGTTACGCGCACGCCGAACTGGTCGGCGAGCCTGCACGCCTCGTCGAACACCAGATGCGGCGGTGAAACGTGGTAGTTCACCAGGTTGCACGAGATCTGTGCCTGCTTGTATGAATCGATGTACCAGCCGACGGCTTTTACATCCTTGAATTTGCCGGGTTGAAATAGCACGTTTCCATCCTTGTCGCGCAGGAATTTCCTGGGGTTGTCCGGATCCATCTTCGCATAACCCTTTTCGCGCAGACGGTTGGCGATGCGGGAGGCGATCTTGGCATCCCTCGTATTCAGGTTGACGTTCCAGGCGATCAGGAAATCGCGGGCACCAATTGCGGTTGCCCCCGATCTGCCGAATTTGAACGGTCCGAAATCAGGCTCCCACTCGGGGATGCCCTCGCGCGCCTTGAGTCCTTCGTATTCGCCGGTGCGGCAGTCCGCCAGGTTGCGGCGTTCCGGACGGGCGGCGGCGTATTCATAAAGGTAGACCGGGATGCCGAGCTCGTCACCGACGCGTTTGCCGAGCTTCTTCGCCAGCTCCACGCAATCATCCATCGTAACGCCGGATACAGGTACGAATGGACAGACGTCGGTGGCGCCCATCCTGGCGTGCGCGCCGGAATGCTTGTCCATATCGATAAGTTCAGCCGCCTTGGCGATCAGCCTTAACGCGGCTTCGACGATGTTCTCCGGATCGCCGACAAAGGTTATCACCGTGCGGTTCGTGTCCTCACCCGGGTCGACGTCGAGCAGCGTTACACCGGGAGCCTTATCGATCTCTCCGGTAACGGCGTCGATGATGTCGCGGTTTCGTCCCTCGCTTATATTGGGCACGCATTCAACAATACGAGTCATTTAAGATCCTGTTACTTTTGGATTTTACTGTTCGTTAGATATAATTAACTGAAGTTTCGCAGTTGGCTCCAAGTCCCGTCATTCCTGCGAAGGCAGTCTGTCCGAGGATGCCAAATTGTCTTGGGATTCATCATTCCAACGAAAGTTGGAATCCAGTGAAGTTGCTGATACTACGTGCGTTACTGGATTCCATCTTTCGATGGAATGATGAGGTTTGGTGCGTGTTTCTCATTCTCGGACAGCCTGCTTCGCGGGGATGATCATCCGTTGTCGATATCCTGGATCCCCGCGTACGCGGGGATGACTATCCTTTGTCGATATTCTGGATCACCGCCTTCACGGGGATGACTATCCTTTGTCGATATTCTGGATTCCCGCGTACGTGGGGATGACTATCCTTTATCGATATTCTGGATCCCCGCGTACGCGGGGATGACGATCCGTTGTCGATATTCTGGATCCCCGCGTACGCGGGGATGACTATCCTTTATCGATATTCTGGATCCCCGCCTTCGCGGGGATGACCATCCTTTGGGGATGACCATCCTTTGTCGATATTCTGGATCCCCGCCTTCGCGGGGATGACCATCCTTTGGGGATGACCATCCTTTGTCGATATTCTGGATCCCCGCGTACGCGGGGATGACCGTCCGTTACTGGAATGACGATCTTTGGCTGATTTATATATCTGCAAATCTCGAGTTATTGATTGGGTCGGGCGTTCACCAGCTTTCGCCGGCGCGGGCCCTGTCTGTTGATCCGTTGAAGGCGGCTGAACAGGAAACAGACAAAGACAGTCCGCCTGCCGACAACCCGCTTTTATTTACTGCCATCCATCTGTTCCCTCTTCATCCGTTTCATCTTCGCCCGTTCAAATTTCTTAATATCCTGTTTTAATCTGCGCAGAAGTTTTTCCACGCTCCCGATTACATTTTCACGTTGCTTTGAACTCTTGACCGACCATTTCTGTTTTTGGACGCTGCCCATCCATACCACCTGTCCACTGTCAATACGAATCAGCTCCAGTTTCACATCGGCGATTATCCTATTGACCTGCGTTCGTGTTGAGACCTCAACAACGACCAGGCCATCCAACCCCAGTTCATCCGCCAGGAGGGCGCGGTTCTCGCGTTTCATCAGATCACAGGGGAGTATTTTATGGCTGCAGAGTGTTTCATCCACCCTGTCGTAGTCAACCACGTCGAAGCCGTAGAGATACAGCTGATCCTCGACGAGGTCGTGCACCAGTCCGGCCATTTTGACATCGCCCGTTACCGGTGTAATCGTCACCTTTGCCGGGATTTCCAGCGGGATCAGCCCTCTCGCCTCCGGGGCGTTCAACAGACCCGTAGAGCGCACACCGCCGCAACCCGAAATCGACAGAGCCATAAGCGCCACAGCCGGCAGTGAAATAATTATCCTTTTAATCATTACTTTTCGGTAGAGTTAAATGGAGAAAGTCGGGGATATATTATCTGCGAAAAAATGCGAGACGGAATATGCCGTAACTTCGTTTCCGTCCGGTTACAGGGCGTTGAGGCTGTCGACAAGTCCACCGTATTCCTCGGCGAGATCGGGGTCAACAATCTCCAGGTGGGAGACGGCGTCCAGCTCCGACCATGCCTGCTTGATCTTGTTCCGGCTTATGTAGAGTCTCGCCAGAAAGATCCTTGCCGCGATGTAATCCGGCTTGACGGCGATGCACTTCTGAACCGCACCGACGGCTTCACCGGGTCGACCAAGCGCTGCCAGTGCGCGCCCCTGGTAGTAATAGAGCTGGGGGTCTGTCAATCCGGCGGCTTCCGCCTCGCCGAGCAGTTTCAGTCCCAGTTCCAGGTTGCCGACCTCGACCTGCACCATCCCGACCCTCAGCTTGTCATCGGGGTGCATCGCGTAGCCCAGCCTGCCGTATTCGCCGTATTTCTCCAGCGCCCTGTTCCACTGCTTCAACTCGATCAGTGAATCCATTTCCGCTCGAACGCTGTTGAGTTTATCCTTCATTCCGAATGCGTCCGGCGTAACGCGCATGATCAGCCGTTCAGCCTCCTCCCATCGACCGGAGGCGTTCAGTATACGCGCCATGAGGTATGCAGTGGGCGCGCTCATCGAATCAACCTCCAGGGCTTCGCAGGCATAGTGTTCCGCCGAGTCGAGTACCCCCATGCGCAGATACAACGATGCGATGTTGTGCAGCAGGATTGGATCGACCGTGCCGCTCGAGTCGTCGCCCGCATTCACCTGTTTGAAAAGTTCCAGCGCCTTATCGGGATGACCTTCCTTAAGAGCTGTACGGGCGTCTTTAAGCTGGTAAACACGCGTTGTCTCGGCGGAGGCCTGCGCCATATCGAGACCGGCAAAGTTGAATTCGTCCAGTGCAGCCTCAAATTTTCCCTCTTCCATGAGCGAGTATGCTTCCTGGAGAGCCTGCACCTGAATCATGTCAATTATTGATTCAGGTTTTTCCAATCCGGCGCGCCTGCCGATCTCAATCGCCTTGTCGTTCATTCCCGCGCGGCTGTAAGCTTCGGCAAGTTTCATGAGCCCTTCCGCGAAATAGGGATCGATCGCCAGGGAACGCTGAAATCTCGAGACCGCTTCGAGGTTCTTCCCCTGTTTGAGCAGGGTGTTGCCGAGGTTGAAGTAATCCATGCGCGGGTTTTCACCGTGATATATGAAGCTCGTGCGGAAATTGCTCAACGGCATGAACAGCAAGCCCAGCGCAACCAGGCGCATGGCGGGCTCCATGCGCCTCTCCTTCAGATGATTGAATATCTCGACCAACAGGTAAGCCGCGCAGATGATCAACGCCGGCAATGCCGCCAGCCGGTATTCGGAAGCCACGAAAAAGATCACGCTGCCTGCGAAATAGGTGAATATCCACAGGAGGGGGACGCGAACCCGCTTCCAGCCGCGTTTCCTCCATAATAGAATCAGGCCCGCCAATCCCAGGGGACCGATCAGCCAGAAGCCGAACGGATTATATGCGATAATCGGCGAGACCTGCCTGCCGTAATAGATGCTGATGTTATTGGCGAATTCGGCGCGGTTCCAGAACAGGAACACCTTCCTGCCCAGGAGCTTAAGGTACGAAAACGGTTCGTGAATTATCCAGTCCAGAGAGCGGTTGAACCAATACTGACCTGCTTCGCCGGTGCTGAGCTCTCTCTCCATAGCCTCTGAAGCAACCCGCCGGTAGTCTTCGTCTTCGTACTGCGGTTCGACCGATGACAGGAAGGGGGCTTCCCAGTATAGACCGGTGGCTTCCGGGTTGTTCCCCACGTAAAAGTTCATGCCCGCCGACGACGTGGTCAGGGTGAACTCACCGCCGACGGCAAGGTTGCGGATCCCGACCGGTATCAACAGGATCAACACACCCGCCGTCAACCACAACGAACGCTTGACCCAGTCAGCCTTGTCATCCAGGATGAAAGCCAGGAACAACAGTGGGACGAAGATGAGAACCAGCGGTCTCGCCAGCGCCGTCAATCCGATCACGCCACCCAGCAACAGGAAATTGAGCGCGCCTTTTTTCCGAAAAGTCGTCTCGGTCATATTAAGTATAATCACGGAGAGCAGAAGTATCAGGGTTGCAGTCAGCAGTGTGGTTTCATAGAAAATGAACGGAGCGTAAACCGCGCTCAGCGCGGCGGCGACAAGTCCCACCGTTCGTCCCGTCAGGCGCGCCCCCAATTTGAAAACGAGCAGTACCGTCCCGACCCCCATCAATCCCTGCAACGCCATCAAGCGCACCGGTGCCGCTCCGGCAATCGCATACACAAGTCCCGCAAAATAAGGGTATAACGGACTCATGAAAAACGTGTGGCTGCCGATGATATCGCCTCTGCTGATCGCCACCGCCCACTCGTGATAGAACTGAGCGTCGATGATCGGGATCCTGACGAGGTCCGTATTCCTGACCAGAAAAAGATGAACCAGCCGGATAACCAACGCAAGGAGTGCGATCAGCCATAGTGCGAGCCCGCCGCTCCTGAAGCTCCCTTCCGGTAATTGTTCTGAACCTGATCTCATGTTAACTTCCCCAACTCATTTCATTCAAAGCGTTTATGTATTATGTGATCCTGACGGAATTTCCTTATTTGCAAAAATAGGCGTATTTTGCAAATAAAAAATACTTATTTGCATAGATAAAAATAAGCTCGCTTGTATTCTAAGTCTCCAAGATAATTCTGTAAATATCCAAATGAATGCCCAATTGGATTCAGAATCTACGGTAACTTTGACATATTGCCCGGAACTGCTTTCAGGAAGTCCGGAGAACTCGTTCATTTATAGTTCTTATATTTGGATTATGACTGAAATTGAAAATAACACTCTTCATTCATCTAATCAAGTAAACCTGCCAGGCAAACATCAGGTTCGATTCATAAAACGGGGTGGGAATTAACCCACCCCGTTAAAAAGGTCGAATTTTACAAGTAAACTGATCCCGCCGCCTACGGCAGGTAGACAACCTTCCGCACGATTGAACGTTCGCCCGCTTCAAGCTTCAGCAGGTATACCCCCCCCGTCAACTCAGAAGGCGTCCAGCTTTTACGGTGGAGCCCCGCTCCAACCTTCCCTTCGAACAGCGTCGCCGCGAGCCTGCCGGCGGGATCGTATGCCTTGATGCAGACATTCCCCGCGGAGGGCAGCGCGTATTCGACGGTCAGCGAACGGTTGAACGGATTCGGATAGGCGCTCATCAGCTTGTAACCGTCGGGATGCGCCGGCTCAGCCTCCACCGAATTGAACATCATCAAGCCGTGACCCGGTGACATGGCGTAGGTGCAGTTATTGGGATTGGCGTCCAAGGCGAAGCCGGCGATGAAGATCAGATCATCTTCGTCGACCACGGCATCCGTCCAGGTGTAGTTGAGGCGATGTTCGCCGCGTCCGGTGCCGCCGAACCAGATGTCATGCCAGAGTGTGTCGTTAAAGACCACATCATGGTCTTCAGCCCATCCGGATGTGTCGGTTGTCCAGAAAAGGTTTATCTCGAATGCCTCTTCGGCCTCGTCGGAATCCGACACGGTATAGACGATCTCATAGGCTACGTCCATCATGATCTCGGTTTCGCCCTCAGGGGGAGTGGCTATGTTGAAGATCGGCGGCGGATCCCAGATAACCTCGATCATGTTTTCCAACTCGTTGTTGTCCTCGTTCGATTCCTCGATATTGCCCTCATCGTCCACCGGCGGGTCGAGCTCCCACCTGATCGTGTGCTGGCCCCGCAGCGCTAACCAGGCATCGTCCGCGATGGTTGTGTGAACAAGCGTGTCGTTGGCTTCGAGTGAGTCGAAATGCTGGCTGAAGAACATTTCATCGTCGATCAGGAGATTGATGTCGAATTCCCGTGCGTACCCCATAGCCCCGACGAGCTCCCAGTCGAGCTTGAAATAGACGCTGTCACCCTCCACCGGCGTTCGATGGGACCAGTCGATCCTGCCTTCGTTGTCGGGGAAACCAATCGCTGTGCTGATCGGTCGCAGGTCGAACAACCCGTCCTCCCAGCCGAGGATGATGTCATCGACGAAGGCGCCGGCACCACACGAATCCCTGCTGTCGGACTGCCAAACAAACGCCAGCCAACAGTTTCTCTCACCCAGATAACTGGTCAACTCCCGGTTCACATATAACGAATCGAAGAAAACCTCGTCGCGAATCCAATCATTCGTCGGCACCGCGTACGACCTGCCGATACCGCAATTCCTGCGAAAATCGTTGCCGTTCATGTATAGCAGGTTGACGTTATTTGTGATCACCACGCTCAGCGAATCACCGGCTTCGTGCCTCATGTCAATGTAGTACCAGAATGCCACCCGGCTGCCGTGAATGGCGTTTCTGAGGCTGAAGGGACCCCAGACCGCCCAACCGTTGCTGTTGGGCCAATACCTGTCCACATCGGGCCACTGGGGATCTTGAGGACCACGTGAGGTACGATATGCGCACCATATCGCGCCCGGAAATTCTTCATCCCGTAGTACATGGGAGTTATAAATGAGGTCCTGCCATCCCCAGCCGCAATTGGTGTTGCGAACCTGGAAAGGGGGCGGCCAGTTTCGTACGTTGTGGTACCACGAATACCCCCCCGGCGTGCGCCAGGGCCATGTATGGTGTTCCGGATCGCGGTTGAAGTGTTCGTCGAGAATGATGTGGAATTCGGCTCGTGAAGCGTTCGCCATGATCCCGATGGCAAGGGCGGCGATAAAGAGCACGAACATTGCCTTGAAAGTGTTTCTTACCATGTTTTCCTCCGCGGATTCAAGTGTAAGCTTAACCGTATTGTTAGAATCAATACCTGCCAAATCTGATATAATTTATATTCTTTTCTACTGGAATGCAATATATCCCCCGATTATTTTTCTATTTCAGTGCTTCGCTGAACACCCGGCGCGCGATTGACAATTTATCCGATCCGGACAGTTCAACGCGATGCTCGAACTGATCCAGTTCGGTAATCTTCGTCAGGATTCTCCGGTAAATTGCCGCCATGATCTCCGCGGCGAACAACGCCCGTTTCATGATCGGCTCCAGGAAACTTTCCGCCTTCTGGAACAGCGAGACAGCCCGTGCCGCTTCCCAATGAATTAACTCTTTGAGAAGGTGAGCGTTGGAGTGTGAAAATAGCTCCTGGTCGGTGATGCCGAACCTCTGAAGATCCTCTTGTGGGAGATAAATCCTGCCCCGGTTGAAGTCCTCCCTAACGTCCCGCAAGATATTGGTGAGTTGCATTCCCAGCCCCAGGTTCTCGGCATACGACCGGCTGCGGGAATTGTCGCAACCGAAGATCTTCAGGCAGTGCAGGCCGACGGTCGAGGCGACACGGTAGCAGTAGAGACGAAGATCATTGAAGGTCGGGTAGCGCTTCACGGTCAGGTCGGATTCGATACCCAGCAGCAGATCGTCGAAGTGCCGTCTCTCGAAGCCGAAGCTGTTGATGGCGTGAGTGAGCGACAACGTCAGATCATCCACCCAACAGTTCCGGTAGCAGATATCAAGTCTCCGGCGCAGTCGATTTACGAGGCCTGCCCTGTCACCATGCTCCTCGTCCACCGCGTCGTCTCCCGCCCGGCAGAAGGCGTAGAGCGCCTCGATCCCCCGCCTCTGGTTCACCGGCATGAAGATGAAGGCGTAATAGAAGTTACCTGCGCGTTGTTTCGCCAGTTTAGAACTGTACCGCCAGGCTCGCAGCAGGTCTTCACGGGAGGCGTCACCAAGGGATCGAACCTCGTTCGATCGCATGTCATCCCTCATTTGAACGGCAGGATCCATCGCTTCAGCGCGCTGAAAACAACCCATCTCTTGTCACCGGCGGTAAGTCCGGCGCTTCGGTTCAATACATCGTAATCGACGCGCTCGATAGCCCTCAGGGCGCGCATCCCACCGCCCCAGTAAAGCGCGAGTTGAAGTTCGAGCCGCCGATTGACCATCTTCAAAAGAGGAAGACCTGCGAGGAAGAGGCTCCTGGCACGCTCCACCTCGAAGGTCATCAGTTTTCGAAAGCGATCCGTCACCAACCTGAGCGCTATATCTTCCTCATTTACGCCAAATCTTCGCATATCATCACGGGGAATGTAAACTCGACCGCGATCCCAGTCCTCGCGCACGTCCTGCCAGTGGTTGACAAGCTGTAAAGCCGTGCAAATTTTGTCAGACAACGCAAAAAAGTCAGGATCATGATGGTCGAAAAGTTCGAGTACGATACGTCCGACCGGATCAGCGGAATGACGCGTGTAATGTTTCAGATCGTCCCAGCTGTTCCACCGTTTGGTGGTAAGATCCATCCGGAAGGCGTAAAGCAGCCTCCGAAACGGTTCAAGCGATAACCTGTGACGCCTTATGGTGCTGCGTAAAGCGCTGATGATGGGATCACTGACGTCGTTGTCATTCGCTGTTTCGAGGCTTTTTCCCCAATCTGAGAGAACGTTCTGAGCCTCGGATTCGTCCGGCGATTCGTCAGCCAGATCATCCGCCAGCCTCAGGAAGGCGTATACGTTGTACAGATCCTGTCGCAGCCTTTTGGGCAGTATAAACGCTGCAATCTCAAAGTTTTCGTAATGCCCGCGGGCAAGCTCCCTGGACTTCCGCTCGCCTGTTGATGCCGCTTTACCCGCATCATTATCTGTCGCACGGGCATGTTCAGCCATATGATCCTATATATCAGTCACCTACAAAACTATACGCGGAATAGTAATCAGCTACACCATCAGCTACGGAAACGTTCTCAATCTCATGAGCTCCAGCTTTGTTTGCCAATCGGCAAGCCTCCACAAAGCATTCCCAGTGATAAAGACCTTTCATCCCTGCCTGGCGGCTGTAGTAGTGGCGTTCGTCGTCTTTGATCTCACGCCGGCAGTAAATGCAGACCATTCCTACTTCCTCCGAAAAGTGTTAAGTGCGTGAAACCGATACGCACCTCTTCAGTTTTTAGAGAGCAAAAATTGTGCCTATATTAAAATGAGCTCTGCACCTGTTGGAGGATTTCTTCAACCTCCGTCCTTATCTCGTCCAGGCGGATTTCCGACTCGGCTTCGAAGCGCATGACAACCACCGGCTGTGTATTGGAGGCTCTCAGCAGCCCCCATCCACCGGGCATTATAACCCTCATGCCGTCCACATCGACAACTCGATATCTCTTCTTGAAGTGGTCGTGGACCTTTTCTACGACCTGGAACTTTATATCATCCGGGCATTCGCTCCGTATTTCAGGCGTGTTGTAGAGCCGGGGCCAATCCTCGAGCATTCGGCCGATCGGCTTATCCGAGCGGGCCAGCACCTCCAACAGGCGGCAGGTTACGTAAACCGCGTCGTCGAAGCCGTAAAAGCGGTGATTGTAAAAGATATGTCCGCTCATCTCGCCGGCGATCTCAGCGCCGGTTTCGTGCATCTTGTTCTTGATCAGCGAATGTCCGACCTTCCACATCAAACCGTTCCCGCCGTGCTTTTCTATGTCGTCGAACAGTAATTGAGAGCATTTAACCTCACCGATGATCGTGGCGCCCGGCACGTCTTCCAGCAGGGCTCTGGACAGTATCGCCAGGATTTGGTCACCCCACAGCACACCGCCCTTTTCGTCCACCACGCCGATCCTGTCCGCGTCGCCGTCATAGGCTATACCGATCTCCAGCCCCTCCCGCGTGACGACCTCCTTTAATTCCGTCAGATTAGCCTCGACAGTGGGATCGGGGTGATGGTGCGGGAAATTTCCGTCCACTTCCGCGAACAGCATCCTCGGCCGGCATCCTATCCTGTGCAGCAGCGGCGCCGCGGTGAGGCCGCCCACGCCGTTACCGCAGTCAACCGCCAGGGTCACCGGTCGTGAGAGTGATATGCGTCCGGCAAGGTCGGCGATGTATTCGGGCTTTATATCATAGGCAGACGAACCGCCATCACCTGCAACGAAATCTCCTGCCTCGATAATCCCACCGATACGCTGGATCTCCTCTCCATAGATGGAGGATGTGCCGAGAGTGACCTTGAAGCCGTTGTATTCCGGCGGATTGTGGCTTCCGGTTATCATGACCGCCCCATCGACGGCGAGTTTGTGGGTGGAATAGTACGACAGCGGCGTCGGTATCACGCCCAGGTCGGTAACATCCAATCCGGTTGACAGAAGACCCTTAAGCAGGTGTTCAAGCATTTCGGGCGAGCTGTTTCTGCCGTCCCGTCCAACCGTGATACGTGCGGCATCGTGCCTGATCATGTATGTCCCGATCCCGCGACCGAGCAGTTCGACCATCTCGGGGGTCAGGTCTTCGCCGACGATCCCGCGGATGTCGTATTCACGAAATATCTGTCTGTTCAAGCCCCACTCCGGATTTATTCAAGTTGATATTATAGTTTAAGTTTCGCAGTTGGTTCCAGGTCCTGTCATTCCTGCGAAGGCAGGAATCCACGATTATTTCACCTTGTCATTCCTGCGAAGGCGGGAATCCACGATTATATTTCACCCTGTCATTCCTGCGAAGGCTGGATTCCACTATTATAGTTCACCTTGTCATTCCTGCGAAGGCGGGAATCCACGAGTATAT